>NZ_DIJR01000012.1:0-269606 GCF_002421245.1 Sphingobacterium sp. UBA5639 | reverse complement strand
CCCCAAGAAGTCTGCTTGATCCTTTTTTTATTTACTGACTATTTTTTATACTTAGCTTAGCGTAGTTTCGCGCGGTTCCTTATTCATTTCCAAAATGAATGGTCTTATTCTTCTGGTTCTAAAACTTTTTTCCATTAAAATGTAATAGAAATAAAAAACACCACAATACAGCGTATTATGGTGTTACATGAATATGTGGTTTGATTAGTTTTTTGCTAAGATCATTTCTGGTTCTTCTTTTCCGCCATGACAGGTTTTACAGGAAA
Organism: Sphingobacterium sp. UBA5639; assembly: GCF_002421245.1. Classification (NCBI taxonomy): domain Bacteria; kingdom Pseudomonadati; phylum Bacteroidota; class Sphingobacteriia; order Sphingobacteriales; family Sphingobacteriaceae; genus Sphingobacterium; species Sphingobacterium sp. UBA5639. The sequence continues at coordinate 269,340 of NZ_DIJR01000012.1, read as the reverse complement.
TAGCTTTGGCAGGCGAGCTATCCCAGCTTCGATTAAAATACTTTTTGTTTATCTTTTGGGTCATCTTAATCATCGCTCGTCCAATCTCTTTTTTGTGGTTATCATCACTCGCAAAATCCATTTTTTTGGGATCTTCCTTCGACGGTGCATGACAGAAACCACATTTTACACCCAATGCGACATTAAATTCCTTCATAGTGGAAATCAATTCATCGTGGGAGATATTTTTGGGAAGAACTTTGAGATTAGTCGGTTTTGGTTCTTCTTTAGGTTTTTCCTGTTGGAAGCTAAATGCACTCAAAGCAATGGCAATAGCAAACACAGATGCAATTGCACCTAATTTATTTATTTTTTTCATTTCTCTTTTCCTTTATGCTTACCTAAATATAGGGAGAAAGAGATAATTTTCAAACAGAAAATGAAGTTAATATGACAATTTAGATCGATTATTATTTACGTACTGCATTATCCACAACCCAAGATTGGCTATTGGATTGATAATTAATTTTCAGCAACTTTCCTTCGATCTTCACGTCTTTTAAGAGTGTTGTATCTGTAGACGTCCAAGTGCTATCATTGGTTTTATCAAATCGAACGCCTGTAATATTTGGGATGCCTGTGAAAAACTCAATTTTATAGGTATCGGTACCATCACGAAGCACCCGTATCAGGCGATTATCCCGGTCCACTTCAATGGAATTGCCTTGGTATTTAACACGACCGATAAAGCTGCCGGAAGCGTCCGCAGCACCACCTGTATTTTCATTTTTTTTACACGAGATAAATAAGATAACGAATAAAACGGACGAGACTAAAGGCTTAAACAACTTCATGTGTGTAATTTTTGTGCTAAAATAAGCTTTTTTGGCCAAAATCTCAATTGATCAATCCAGAAATGATGTTAATGGTCAATGCAACGACAAACGTATTTAAAGCAAAGGAGAGGAGGCCATGAAATAATGCTACTCTTCTTATTTTTTTTGACGATATTTCCACATCAGATACTTGAAAGGTACAGCCCATCACAAATGAAAAATAAGCAAAATCTAAATAATCTGGATGGTCATCTCCTGGAAACTCCAGTCCAGCTCCATTTGCGTGATGTTCGTAGTATAATCGCGCATAATGAAAGGTGTATATGGTGTGAACCAATATCCATGAAGCCAACATGGCCAGCATACAAATAATGATAATGTAGGCATCATTCAGCTGTTTATCCTTACTTGATATGATAATCATTAATACTGAAATAAAACAGCCTATGGTCACTAAAATAATAAAAAGGGATACAAAGAGACGGCTGCCATCTTCCTGCTGTGCTTTGCGCGCAATGGTAGAAATAGGTGTGGTGTAGAATGTATACCAAGATATAGAAACGTAGGCAAGACAAAAACCAAACCAGCACAACATTAAATTGAGCAAGGGGATGGTTTTAATGGGAGAGATGAAGTAGATCAATAAAAAAATACAGACCGAAATCATTGCCCTATGAATGGACTGCATTCGATGTAGGTAATAGTTTATTTTTCCCATTTCAGTTCTATTAACAATCAAACTGTTCTTCTGCATCAAAAATCAATGGATTGCCATGATTGGAAAGCAGCAGTAATAGTGCCTCTTCCTCATAATTCCTTGGATTGGAAAAAATAAAATCCAGCGCGCCATCCCGGTCAATATCTCCAACAAATAATGTCCTCATAAATACAAGGTCATATTGATCTACCTGGAAAAGTGTCTTTTCTTTACCTCCATTGGTTGCGCTATAGTTGAGTTTATAATTGGCAACCTCATGAAATACTTTCTCGTGACCGTTTTCGTCGGTTTGCACTTCAGTCGATCTAATATCACCCACTGCTTTGAGGGTAACTTTTTGGTTTTTAAAAGTATACTGGACAGATTCTTTTGGCCAGATTTCGGCTTGATTTATTTTGACATGTTCAATGAGACCAGGCTTAAGTCCGCTTAACTTCAAGAATAACAATGAATTTCTGCGTGATTCGACACTCTTAGACGGTACCTGAGCACACTCGTCAAAACCATCTTTAATCACATAATCCGCCTTTGCCAAGTAATATTGTCCACTTTCTTCGTAAAGATCATACCATTCTTTATTTAAGACAGCCGTTGGATCTTCCTTCTCCCAGATACGGTAACTACGAACAAGGAAAATCTGACCTTTAGCAGGGTCTGCTTTTTGGTAAATAGAAGATGTTGTGTCATCCACAGTCGATACCGCTAAACTGTCTGATACTATTTTTGCATCAGGTCGATCTTGCTGTTGTTTTGTTGTCTGGTTTGAACATGCCTGCAGGGAGAGCAAACCCAATATCAGGCTGAAGGAAAAAAAAACATTCATATGCGGTGAATTTTGCTTAAATATATAAAATTCACCGTATATAAAGTAGTTTGGATTCTTACGTAAGAATTTCTTTCAACAATGATAATGAATGGAGACACTTTTCATCATCAAAGATATAGGAAGTCGCCATGATCTCGTCCACTTTGTGATCGTTTACGAATTTTTCTATTTCCGGAAGGATTTTAGGGCCATCGCCAATAAATGCACAGGAAGCCATACTTTGCACAGCTTGCTCTATCGCGGGAATGCCTTTGTAGATTACCTCTTGAGTAGGTTCTGAAAGTGGTCTTCTGGTATTTGTCACAATACCAGCGAATAGATTATAGAAGCTTGTTGCTAAGAAATTGGCTTCTTCCGTACTATCGGCAGCGATAACATTGACACAAGAGATGAAATATGGTTTTTCTAAGGTATTAGAAGGAACAAAATTTTGATGATAGATCATGCTTGCTGAGGCAAACTGTGCCGGAGCAAAATGCGTTGCAAAAGCATATGGAAGACCTAAGCTAGCAGCTAAATAGGCACTATCGGTACTTGACCCGAGGATATAGAGTGGGATGTCCAATCCTTCTCCTGGAAACGCACGTACTTTTGCGTCGTAGTTGTCTCCACTGAAGTAGCGCTGTAAGTCTTTTACCTCTTGTGGAAACTGAAAGGCTGTATTCAAGTTGTTTCTGCGCAAAGCCATTGCGGTCAATTGATCAGTGCTCGGTGCACGTCCCAAACCGAGGTCAATACGCCCGGGAAACAAGGTTTCTAATGTTCCAAATTGCTCTGCAATGACTAAAGGAGCGTGATTTGGTAACATGATCCCACCAGAACCCACGCGTATAGAACTGGTGTTTGATGCGATATGTTGTATGAGGAGTGAGGTTGCTGAACTGGCAATATATTCCATATTATGATGTTCGGCAACCCATATCCTTTCAAAATCTAATTTTTCTACATGTTGGGCTATTTTTACGGTGCGAGCCAACGCGCTTGCTGTATTTTCTCCTTTTTTGATCGGAGCCAAGTCCAATGCTGATAACGCTATTTTATCCATGCATTAAAATTACGGAGAAGTTATTCGACAATTGTAATGAAAATGTCTATTCTAAAATACGTTGTGTATGTATGACACTAAATTGATCATTCACGGTTGTCGTGAAAAATGTGAACGAATCACTAGCGTCTTTGATTTTAAATTTCTTTTTGATCTCTTCGGTCTTCAAGGGAAAATTTTTGGCGATGATATCGGAATTCAATGCTCTTTTATTTTTCTTAAAATCTGTAAATGATTCCACCTGTTTGATGATGAATGTTTTACCGGGAAAATTTTCGATCTTTTGATCGGAGGTGTAGAGATGGGTGTTTTTATGGAGTTTTTTTACGTTGAATACTTCGGCAATAGTCTTAAATGCTCCGGCTTTGGAGAGAGCTACATCCGGTTCGTATAAATAGGATAGCGGCCTACTGTAGTCATTTGAAATTGCACGTTCATTTTCGTAAGTGAAAGATATAATCTGCTGTTGTTCTTGATATAACCTGACCGCGTGGATGCAAGGTTCAGCTTCGTATCCTTTCTCCTGCACGAAGATAAGTTCTTTGCAGTCATTTTGCAAAGAGACGACATAAACGTCCTTAACATGTTGCAGCATGTGTATTGCTGCAGAAATATCCAATAGTGGAGCTAGCTTACTTATTATTTTGTTGGCATGTTTGAAAAATTCATCTTGCAAGGCAACCAAATTAGGTTCACATTCATCAAGTAGAAACACTTTTTTGTTTTGAACTCTTCTTGAAGGATCCAAATAGATATAATCAAATCTTCTCTTTGGATCGTTTAGTATATATTCAACTCCATTTGCCGCAATGATCTGAAGATTTTCTGCTTTCAATATCTTTGCATTATGTTGGGTGATTGCAGCGAGTTCGGGATTGAGTTCGCAGGATGTTACTTGCTTTGCCCGTTTAGAGAAGTAAAAGCTATCAACACCGAAGCCACTGGTAGCATCAATTAAATGGCTGTTGTTTTCGATGAGTGAACTTTTAAATAATCCGGTTTTCTCGGAAGAACATTGTTCGAGATTGAGTTTGGTGGGGAAGTAAATCCCTGCTGTTTCGGCCCATAGTGGAATTTTGCCGCTCGCCCGTTGTCTACCATCGAGTTGTGCCGCGAGCTCGGAAGATGATATTCCTTCAAAAGGAGATTTTTTTAAAGCGATTTTAGTCGGAGACTCCAGTTTGTTTCGTTCTAAAAACTGTTGAGCCTCCTCTTGAAGGATTAATGTGTTCATTTATATTTTCTTAACGAGAAGTTGGCAAGTATAGGTATCCTTTAGTTCGCTAATAACTTCTTTATCAACCAAAACGCGATCAATGGTTTCTTGATTATAATAACGGATTGTAATGAGTTCTAGCCCAGATTCATACCTGACTTTGAATTTTTGCTCCAGTTCGTTAATTAAGTCGACTAGATTTTTTCCAGTATCATCGACGGAAACCGTAAAGTTGATCGCCGTATTATGCATCATATTAATTTTAATACGATGTTCATGAAATAGGTTGAAGATGTCTCTCAGATTGTCTTCAACGATAAATGAGAAATCCCTCGGGGAGATGGAAATAAAAATCTGGTTCACCTTAAAGATGAAGGAGGGCACAGGTAAAGTTTGGTTTGTACTCTTTATCATTGTTCCAGGTGAGTCAGGGTCCACAAAGGATCGCACATTTAATGCGATCTTTTTATTCTGAAGCGGCTTGATTGTTTTCGGGTGAATAACCGTAGCCCCATAATAGGTAAGCTCTATAGCATCGGTATAAGATAGCTCAGGAATCAACTCGGTTTTCTCAAACCACTTCGGATCCGCATTAAGTACACCTGGAACGTCTTTCCATATAGTTACATTTTCGGCATTTAGACAAGAAGCAAAAATTGCCGCAGAGTAATCGGAACCTTCACGGCCTAAAGTGGTTGTGAAATTTTCAGAGGTAGAACCTAAAAATCCCTGCGTAATTACAATATACTCGTCTAGGATGGCTGGCAGTTCGGCACGGATTTTTTCTTCCGTTTTGTTCCAGTCTACGACAGCTTCGCGATAGGTGTTGTCCGTAAATATATAATCTCGTGCATCTAGCCATTTTACCTTTTCACCAATGAATGCAACGTAGGCTGCAACAATCTTGGTGGAGATAAGTTCACCCATCGAAACAATTTGATCGAAAAGATAATCATATGAATCTTGAGGTTCTTCCTCTAAAATCCACTCGATCTCCACAAAGCAGTTGGAAATCTCATCAAATATAGGATGTTCAGCTTCAGGGAATAATTCTTGAAGGATTTGAAAGTGAAATGCTTTCGCCTCTTCAAGTGTCTGAAATTGGTTCCCCGTGTTGTTAAAATATTCTTTGGTCAATTTCTCTAGAAGGTTTGTTGTCTTTCCCATGGCGGATATGACGACTAACAAGGCGTCGCCTTTGTATTTAGAAATAATCCGCGCCGAATTTCTGACACTTTCAGCATCTTTTACTGATGCACCCCCAAATTTAAAAACCTGCATTTATTTATTAGTTTAGTTGATTGCTAGTTGATACTATTAATATAGTGTAATCCTTTTTCTGAAATCAGATGTTTAAATGTTGTATAGGGAATACGTAATTCAGTATTTCCTTCAGCATAAGATTTGATTTCGTATACGTTGTAGTAAAACAGGATGTCGTTTTTTTCAAAAGTGAAGTTATCGGCCAAAGAAAATTTACCGTCTTCAAAAAAGTACTTTCCATTTAGGGAATCATCAGCATTTAATCCTTCTTGCTTACGGAAGTATTGCTCGGCGATTTGAACGAATTTATTTTTGTTCTCTTCCTGAATGATATCATTGATTGTAATTGCACTGTTAGATTGACGATCAAAATTGGAGTACAGCGTGAAATGGTCCCCATGCGCTCCACCAGTATATTCCTCTTGTTTGGTTCTTACACCCAAGAAAACAGGCGTATTGACGATCACATCAATCTGTAGATCCCGACTCCAGGTTGATGTAGATTTGCCATTATTGTCTTCCACATATTCGTTGTATGAATTTATAAAGCGATGTGCTGCATCTGCCATGCTTGTGTCGCCTTCAAGATGAACAATACTTGATATGAGGGTATTGATTTTATTTTCTTGGAAAATCGGGTATTTTGCGCGAAAATAAGTTGTGTCCAAGCGATCATCTTCTTTTAGAAAATAATTGCTATGCTCATCGATGATTTTTTGACTATAGGAAAGTGTGTCTGTGGGCTGTTTCGCTATAGCGGCCTTTTTGTGGTCACTGCAAGCGGACAGAACGCAGCTAATAAATAATACTATTAAAAAAAAGTAAAATCGCATTGAATTGATGATTCTCGTTATTTAATACGTGATTGACACATTAATCCATTCGGCATCGAAGTTTGCTTTATATTTTTCATAAAACTTTATAGCTGGCTCATTCCAATCGAGGACCTGCCACACCATGCCATGAAATCCACACTGTTTGCCGTAAGCTAAAGTTTTATCAAAAAGCAGCTTGCCTATCCCTAAACCTCGCATTCTTTCGGTAACAATCAAATCTTCCAAATAGAGTCTTCTACCTTTCCAGGTTGAATATCGGACATAATATAATGAAATTCCGACAATTTCGCCATCCACTTCGGCAACAAATGCACCCCAAACGGGATTCTTTCCAAATCCTGCATCTTTAAATTCTTCAAGCGACACGGTGACCTCGTCCGGTGCTTTTTCAAAAATAGCCAATTCTTTAATTAGCTCGAGCATTTGGGTGCAATCACTTTCAATTGCCTCTCGTATCGTTGTTTTAATCATTGTTTTTGAAGTGTTTGATTACTCTTTTGCCAAATATTGTGCTTCCAATCCGCACCATTGTCGAACCTTCTTCAATCGCTAACTTATAGTCTGAAGACATTCCCATGGATAGGATATTAAAATACTCTTCCTTCCGGTAGAAACTTACCTTAATTCCATCGAATAACATTTTTAACTCATAAAATTCGGCTTTAATGACTTTTTCATTATCTGTATTGGATGCGATGCCCATTAAGCCACAGATCCGAATATTTTTTAATTCGAGAAACTCGTCGTCGCGAAGAAGTTCGATTAGTTCAGCATGGTCGAAACCGAATTTTGTTTCTTCTTCTGCAATATATACTTGTAACAAACAGTCGATTGTACGTTGCGCTTTCTGCGCATGTTTGTTAATCTCTTTTAATAATTTTAATGAATCAACTGACGCAATTAAGCTGATGAATGGTGCAATATATTTAACCTTATTAGTTTGAAGGTGACCAATCATATGCCACTGAATATCTTTAGGTAAAAGTGCTGCTTTTTCAACTAATTCTTGAACATGATTTTCACCAAATATACGCTGTCCTGCCTCATAGGCTTCCATAATGTCCGAATTGGATTTTGTTTTTGAAACTGCTACAAGTTGTACCCCAACAGCCTCGGTTTCCAATCTTAACGCTTCTAAATTACGAGCAATACTCATTTCCGATATAGTTTTGATGATGTAAAAAGCGCCAAATGTCGGTGCTTTTTGTAAATTTGTACAAAACTACGAAATGCTACGATTAATACTGAATCTACTTGCAGTGATTTTTTTATTTGGTTCTTGTATCGGAACTGGGGGGAAAGATATTATCCCTCAAAGTAAGTTTGTGGATGCATTGACCGAAATTCAACTGACAGACTCCTATCTTAATATTTTGCCCATTGACAGCGCACGTAAAGTAATGTTGCCTTTGTATCAAGTGACCTTTGATAAATATGGATTGGATTCGGTTTCTTTTCGAAAGAACTTAGACTATTATGGTAAGGATGCTGAAGTGATGTCTGCGATTTATAAAAAAGTGGAGGATAATTTAACGAAGGAAAATAAGGTTTACGCCGATATAGAACGGAAAAAGCAAGATTCAATTCGAACGCGCGATTCAATCCAGAATATGCGTATTCAAGATAGCACCAATCGCGTTATGCGTGCACAACAGTCTTATCAGGAACGAATTGCAGCACTTATACATTATTTGCCAAATAAGACGAAATTCAACTTTAGAGAAGCTTCTTCCTTGTTTAATACGAACTTTCAAACAAAGACTGGTATAAACATGAACGGCTATCTCATGAACCAATTGTCGGTCGGTAATTCAAATTTACCAATTGAATCGCCTTCTCCACAGAAAGATACGGTTTCCCAACTGAAAACACCTGGTACTTCAGTCAAGGATACTCTTGTGGTACAAAACCATATGGAGCCACAATTACCAACAAATGAATTGGAAAAAAGACCAATTCTCACGCCGCCGCGTCACATCAAGCCGCCGACGGAACTTTAACCATCAAAGAATATAATTTCTATGGTATATCCAATAAATGCAATTGATAAACTCGGGTTTTCCGAGATAAAAGATAAAATAAAACAAAAATGCCTAAGTGAGTCTGGGCGTGAGCTAGTTGAAAAAATTCAACCTCAAACCCGGTTTGACCAAATCGACCGATTTCTAAGACAGACCAGCGAGTTTAAGGATCTTCTAATGAATGATGGCGCATTTCCTGTTGAAAATTTCTTTCCGCTTAGATCCATTATCGAGAAAGCTCGAGTCGAGGGCGCGTTCTTACTCGAGGATGAATTTTTTCGGGTATTACTATCCCTCAAGACTGTTTACGCTATTATCCGTTATTTTAATGAGCGGGAAGGTCTCTATCCCAATTTAGAGGTATTGTTTGAGCATTTACCGATCGAGAAGGGGATTATTCGCGATATCGAAATGGTCATTGACGAGCGTGGAAAGCTTAAAAGTAATGCTTCCCGATTACTGTTGGAAATAACCCAACAAATTCAACGGGCAGAACAGGAGGCCCTAAAACGTATCAATAGTATCTTTAAGAGCGCACAGGACAGCGGATGGACAGCGGATGGGAATCTGACGATACGGGATGGAAGGCTCTGTATTCCTATTCTTGCGGAAAATAAAAGAAAGCTCAAAGGTTTGATTCATGATGAGTCCGCTACGGGACAAACTGCTTATATAGAGCCTGAAGAAGTATTTCAGTTAAATAATAAAATTAGGGACCTGGAGTTTGAACGTAGGCGTGAGGTCATCCGTATTTTAGTCGAACTAACGGACAAGGTCCGGCCACATATTCCGCTCTTGCTTTCCTATCACAGCCTATTAACCAAAGTAGATTTTGTGCGAGCGAAAGCACTTTTTGCCTTGGATATTGAGGCAGAAATGCCTGAATTATCGAAGGAGGCTGAAATTAATTTGGTCAATGGTCGACATCCGCTTCTATTGCTGAATCAGCATCATACTGTTGTTCCTTTAAACATTCAAATTGATCATATTCAACGTATTATTGTTGTATCGGGTCCTAATGCCGGCGGAAAATCGGTATGTATGAAAACGGTTGGTCTTTTGCAAATCATGGTGCAATCGGGCTTATTAATACCAGCGGAACCGACAAGTAAAGTCGGTGTTTTTAAGCAGCTATTTGCAGATATAGGCGATGATCAATCCATTGAAAGTGATTTGAGTACATACAGTGCTCATCTGTCCAAAATGAAATATTTTACGGAATTTGCAAATGGACGTACTTTGGTACTGATCGATGAGTTTGGAACCGGTACCGACCCTTTGTTTGGCGGACCTATTGCTGAGGCTGTATTGGAATCCCTTAACAAAAAACAAATCAGGGGAGTTGTGACCACCCACTATTCAAATCTCAAAGTTTTTGCCAGCAATACGACAGGTCTGGAAAATGCTTCAATGTTATTTGATAATCGCGAGATGAAACCGATGTATATCCTACAAATTGGTAAGCCAGGAAGCTCTTATGCTTTCGAAATCGCGCAGAAAATAGGATTAGGTAAGGATATTTTGGAATCTGCTAAAAGTAAAATTGGTGTTCAACAAAAGAAGGTAGATACATTATTGATCGATCTTGAGCGAGAAAAGAAAGAGGTATTTGATACAAAGGTTGCTATTAATAAGCGCGAGAAGGAACTGGAGTCGATTAAATCGGAGTATTTGGAATTACAAAGTTATTTGGAAGAAAATAAGCGCGTAATTTTGAAAAAGGCGAAAGAGGAAGCGCAACAGATTATTAAAAGTTCGAATAAGTTAATCGAAAATACGGTAGCGCAGATCAAATCTGCAAAAGCGGATAAAGAGAAAACTCGTGAGTTGCGCAGCAATTTGGATCAGGCACTTCAAGCTGTTCTTCCCAAAGAGCAAAAACCGGCGAAGCAAATCGTCAAAGAAAAAACGCCTGAATCTACCATATTAAATATTGGGGATTGGGTACAGATTATAGATAATGGTGCTGAAGCGCAGATTGTCGAAATTGCAAAGAACAACCTTATTCTTGCCATGGGGGAACTTCGCACTGTTCAAAAGCGAAAGAATGTGATTAAACTCGAAGGGCGGGAAGGGAAGAAGTCTGCAAAAAGTCTATCAAGATCATTATCTTCTGGCAGTGTAGCTGATTTCAAGCCAGAACTTGATTTAAGAGGAATGCGCACAGAAGACGCACTGCATGAATTAGAACGTGTTTTGGATCGGGCCGTCATGATAGGTTATCCGTCCTTAAAAATTATTCATGGTAAAGGTGATGGTATTTTGCGCAAATTTATTCGCGATTACCTTCGTAAATATAGTCATGTAAGCCGTTTTGAGGACGAACATCAAGATCGTGGGGGCGATGGTATAACTTACGCTTATCTATAGTCTTAATTTCATGGAGCTGAGCATGTTCGAAGCTCCGTGTTTCATCTTTCTGTAAAGTTCGGTATGGAGAATATCATTAACTTTTTGACTAGTGAGCCTTTGTTAAACGCTCTCACTTCAATTCTGTGTGGGAGTTTAATTGGTTTTGAACGTGAGTATAGGAATAAATCTGCTGGATTTCGGACGGTAGTGCTTATTTGTTTCGGTTCGGCGATGTTTACTATTGTTTCCTGTTTGTTTATTGGCAATAGTACTGATCGCGTTGCTGCAAATATTGTGACTGGTATAGGCTTTATTGGTGCTGGTGTGATCTTTAAAGGCAAACTATCGGTTAGTGGTCTCACAACAGCGGCCGTTATTTGGGCGACAGCTGGTATTGGCATGTTTGCCGGATTGGGGCAACTGGTTTATGCGATTTCCTTTGCTGTTTTTATGGTGGTAATACTCGCGCTTTTTCAGCGGATCGAAATTCTTTTGGCTCGTTACTACCTAGTCCGTTCTCTACACGTAAAGTTTAGTTCCAATGAGTTTTATCACTTACATGAGTTTGAACAATTGGCATTGGATTTTAAGATTAAAGCTACCAGGCGTGTTATTGAAAAGATTAGTGGTAAGTTAGAAGTAATGTATGATATTTCTGGGAAAATGACCGATTTAGATCGTTTTAACCAACAATTGGCAGGTTCATTAGTTATAGATGAGTTTTATTATAACAAATAAACACATCTATAACTAACCTCATTGTAGCTTAAGTCGTTTCTTTACCTCCGAAAGTAATCAAAACCATACCTGAAATGATGACAAACATACCCAGTACCTGCTGCCAGCTCAATGAACTTTTAAAATATAGCGCCATCGCCAATTGGACAGTCAGAAATGTGCCACCAGAACATAAGGCTATTACGATAGGTTGAGAGACGTTCTTAAATAACTGCACAAGAAACCAACTTGCTGATAAAAGAATAATGTTTCCTATAATTAAAGTTGTCCATTTATACTTTGGATGTATCCCGCCAAGTTTAAACAGGATAGATGAAATAATTTGACAGGCCCAAAATGCCACAAAATATATATAGTTCAGCATGGATTTTTTATTCGTATCTACTATAAGCACTATTAAAAGATTGGCGCATCAATGCGAATTGATCGATCACACTCTTCATAAATTCTTCGTCAAGTAAATCAAAGACCCCATTTACACCGCCAATTATATCCATTTCTGCAATTTTATAAGATTGTTCTAAGTTTCCTTGTTCAAATTTAATAATGAATTTTTGATTCATACCAAAGATTGAAATCTTGCAATCGGGATGGGGGAGTTCAGCTATTAATCTCATTTAAATTTTGTGTTTTTTAAAATTAGCATAAAAGTATAAAAAAACGCCCAAATGCAATGCATTTGAGCGCTCAGGATTATGATATGATTAGAAAAAGGCGTGTTATACGATACCTTGTGCTTTCATCGCGTTAGCGACTTTTATAAAACCACCAATATTGGCACCTTTCAGATAATTAACGAATCCACTGTCTTGGCCATATTTCAAGCAAGTTTCGTGAATGCTTTCCATAATGGTTTTTAAGCGATTGTCAACTTCTTCTGTACACCATTGTGTACGGATTGAGTTTTGAGACATTTCCAAGCCGCTGACAGCAACACCACCAGCATTCGCAGCTTTGCCAGGTGCAAAACTGATTTTTGCATCTAGAAAAACTTTAATAGCTTCTGCAGTAGAAGGCATATTTGCACCCTCAGCTACGCAGATACAACCATTTGCTACAAGCGCTTTAGCATCCGATTCTTCTAATTCATTTTGTGTTGCACATGGCAGAGCGATATCACATTTAAATTGCCATGGCTTTTGACCAGGTAAGAATTTGGCGTTTGGATAGCGAGCAGGATATTGATCGAGGTTTCTTCCCAAAGTAGCCCCAAATGCCATTTTTTCAGCATTAAAACCATCAGGATCGTAAAGTGTGCCCAAGCTATTTGATACAGTAATTACTTTGGCGCCAAGTTGAACAGCCTTTTCAACAGCGTAAAAGGCTACGTTGCCAGCACCAGATACTGTAGCTACTTTACCTTGTAAAGATTTTCCTTGATATCTGAATATGCAGTCAACAAAATATAGGAGCCCATAGCCGGTAGCTTCAGGACGAATATATGATCCACCCCATAATTCACCTTTGCCCGTTAGAACGCCTGTAAAATTGTTTTGAAGTCGTTTAAATTGACCGAATAAAAAGCCTATTTCGCGTCCACCAACGCCGATATCTCCTGCAGGAACATCTGTATCTGCGCCAATATGACGATAAAGTTCTGTCATAAAGCTTTGACAAAAACGCATAATTTCATTATCTGATTTACCTTTAGGGTCAAAATCAGAACCTCCTTTACCACCACCAATTGGTAGTCCTGTTAAGCTATTTTTAAATACTTGTTCAAAAGCGAGGAATTTTAAAATACTTTGGTTGACAGAAGGAGCGAAGCGAAGGCCACCTTTATATGGACCGATTGAACTGTTCATTTGAACACGATAACCACGATTTACCTGTACTTGGTGATTATCATCCAACCAAGTTACGCGAAAAGATATAATACGTTCAGGTTCAGTAAGTCTTTCAAGAATTTTTTGGTCGAAAAATTCAGGATGATTTTCAGTAATATAAGGAAATAAATCCTCAGTAACTTCTTTTACAGCTTGTAAGAATTCTGGTTCATTTGGATTGCGTTTCTCAACGATTGAAATGAACTCGTTAAAGTTTTTTGACATGTTTTAATTAGTAAAATTTCCCTTTGGCTGGCACTAATTTATATAATTTTTAATAAAAAACCAATATTTGTTAATTAGTTACAATTATTGGTCTTTTTTAATGAAATTTCATATTTTTTTAAAATTATTTAAAACAGACTAATCAATAGCGAAATGAAGGCATAATGACCATTTAACAGTATTTTATTCGAAATTAAATCTAAAAGATAGAATCATTTTCGTTTTTGATAAAATAGCTATGAATACTCATTACAATTGATGAATATTTAATGTTTAGCTTTTTTTTCTGACTATTTGATAAATGTAGATGAACCCTATTTTCTTTATATATTTGGTATTTATAATTTATATTATGTTAAATAGTAAATATCCGAGTGTGCCCTCTCTATACAGTTGATCTTTAAGCTTGGTTCTTTAAAATAGATTCTGTGGTGTATAAGTTCAACTTCATAAAAAAAAGGAACCCAAACAATGCCTGAGTTCCTTGAATAATATTTAGGTTGAATATTTACGTTTAAAAAAATATTAATCGATTGCCTGAATCATTAAAGCACCAACGGTTAGATTTGTCCGTGGATCAATAACAATCGCTTGAGAATTTGCCGGATTTTCCTGCTGTAGATCAAATACTAGATTCTCAGCGGACTTAATGGCTATTCGACCAATATCATTTAGTTTGATTGGATCATTATATATTTTTTCCTGTGTATTGATATCAAATTTGTATAACACATCTACAATCTTAACCTTGGTTAATTTACTGTGGCTTTGGACAAGATAAACTTGCGCAGTATCCAAAGGCTTATTGTCGAACCAACATAAGTTTGCTTGAATATTGCGCTCAAACTTTGGCGGCTGTTCTACACTTGCAATGGTATCGCCGCGACTAATGTCGACATCGTCACTGAGGTGTACAATGACAGATTGTCCGTTTTCAGCCCGTTGAAGTTGTTGCCCGTTTAATTCAATCGCTTGAATTGTGCTATATGTTTCTGCTGGATAAACAATAACCTGGTCACCAACCGTCAGCCCCTCTCCTAGTACTCGGCCTGCATAGCCTCTATAGTCGTGTAAATCATCGGTTTGTGGTCTTACAACCCATTGGACGGGAAACCTCCAACTGGCTGCTTCCTGTTCGTGAATTTCTACATTTTCCAGGTAATCCAATAAAGATTCGCCTGCATACCAGCTCATTCTTTCTGACTTATGGACAATATTGTCTCCTTTTAAGGCTGAAACAGGTATGAAATCAATATCCTTAAGTCCGAGATTGTTAGCTAAAGTTAAATAATCAGCCTTGATCTGTTCGAAAACAGAAGCGCTATAATCGACCATATCCATCTTGTTTATGCAGACCAAGACTTGTTTCATGGCCAATAATTTGGCTATGAAAGAATGACGTTTTGTTTGCTCTATTACGCCTTTGCGTGCATCAACCAGAATGATTATGAGATCTGAATTGGAAGCTCCAGTTACCATGTTTCTGGTGTATTGGATATGTCCTGGAGCATCGGCTATAATATATTTTCGGTGTTCAGTCTGGAAATATTTATAGGCTACATCAATTGTTATGCCTTGTTCACGTTCAGCTTTAAGTCCATCAGTCAATATGGCCAAGTCTACCGTCCCATCGTCATTTTTCCGGTTGGCACGCTGTATAGCTTCCAATTGGTCGTCCAAAATGGAGTTTGTATCATATAGTAATCGGCCAATCAAGGTACTTTTACCATCATCTACAGAACCGGCCGTTATAAATTTCAATATATTCATTGTTGTCAATATCAGGTATTTGATTTGAATTAAAAGTATCCTTGTTTTTTACGTTCTTCCATGGCTGCTTCCGATACCTTATCGTCCATTCTAGCGCCACGTTCACTTACCGTTGAGGCCTTGATTTCGGCGATAATATCATCTAACTCCGTTGCTGTTGAATCTACAGCTGCTGTACAAGTCATGTCGCCTACAGTTCTGAAACGTACAGATTTGCGTTCTATGATATCATCTGCATCGATATTTAAGAATGAGGCAGCAGCCATCAGTTGCCCATTGCGGGTAATAACATCCCGTTCATGGCTGAAATAAATCGATGGCAATGCAATCTGTTCACGTTTAATATAGTTCCAAACATCGAGCTCGGTCCAGTTTGAAATAGGAAACACCCGTACATTTTCGCCTTTGTTTATTTTGCCATTAAAGATGCTCCACAGCTCAGGTCTTTGGCGTTTCGGATCCCATTGTCCAAATTCATCACGCACGGAGAAGATTCTTTCCTTAGCACGCGCTTTTTCTTCGTCCCGACGTGCGCCACCGATACAGGCATCAAAACCATGTTTTGCGATTGTATCGAGTAAGGTAACTGTTTGCAAGGCGTTCCGACTTGCATTTTTTCCTTTTTGCTCAACGACTTTTCCTTGATCAATGCTGTCTTGAACATAACCAACGATAAGTTTTTCTCCTATGTCTTCAATCAATGAATCCCTGAACGTAATTGTCTCGGGAAAATTGTGACCAGTGTCAATATGAACTAGTGGAAAAGGAAATTTACCAGGTCTAAATGCTTTTTTTGCTAGGTGAACAAGTGTAATGGAGTCCTTACCACCAGAGAATAATAGCGCTGGTTTTTCAAATTGTCCGGCTACCTCCCTTAAAATATATATTGCTTCCGCTTCTAAATGATCTAAATAGTCCATTCTCTGAAATAATAAAATTTGATTTTAATGAATTTGGGTTTCTACTTCGCTATTTTATGATTTAACGGCGTGCAAACCACATTCTTTTTTACTTTGATCTTCCCACCACCATCTACCAGCGCGGAAGTCCTCTCCTTCTTGTATTGCTCTTGTACAAGGTTGACAACCGATACTTGGGAAACCCTTGTCGTGTAGCACATTGTACGGGATATATTGCTCTTTACAATAATTTTTAACTTCCTCAAAAGTCCAGTCAAATAAAGGATGGATTTTGATGATTTGGTTCGTTTCATCGTATTCGATAAAGTCCATGTCGTGGCGATTGATGGATTGATCTGATCGGATGCCCGTTACCCAAATTTTTTTCCCTTTAATCGCGCGTTGTAAAGGTTCAATTTTCCTTATCCTACAACATTCCTTCCGATTCTCAACCGACTCATAAAAGGAGTTTGGACCTTTTCTGCTGATAAAATCTTCCAACAATGTTGTATCCGCAGTATATGTTTTAATACGCAACTGATAACGTTCCAAGGTGCGGCTCCACAGGGAATAGGTTTCTTTGAACAGTCTTCCAGTATCCAGTGTGAATATGTCGATATTAATATTATTTTTACCGATCCATTCCGTGATTACTTGATCCTCAATACCGAAAGAGGTTGAAAAAACTACCTCATTAGGAAATAGTGAGGCTATTGTTTGTAAGAGCTCCACTCCTTTTTTTTCGCCAATAATTTCTTTAATTTCCTTAACGTTCATAACGTAATATATTTTTGGTATGCTCGTTCAACTGCTTTACTTTGTATTCAAAATCTCCTCGAAGCTGCTCTCGATAAGCACTCATGAGTGATAGTGTTTCGTCAATTTCCTCCGGTAACAAGTCATTTAATAGTTCCTTCACCCTTTTGGCAATCGTCGGTGATTTGCCATTGGTGGAAATAGCTATTTTCAAGTCGCCTTTCTTTACGATGGACCCCAGGTAGAAGTCGCATAATTCGGGTTTGTCCGCGGCATTAAACAGTATGTTATTTTGCCCTGTTAAATTACGCAGCTGCTCGTTGAGCTCCATGTTATTGGTTGCTGCAATAACAAGTTGTTTGTCCGTAAGGTCATCTGGTCTAAACGGACGCATGTGGAGCTGAATTTGTGTGTAATTTTGTAATAGCTCCTTAAATTCCGGGATGATTTCCCGAGTCACAATGGTCAGTTTTAATCCCTCATCATTGGAAATTAAAGCTTGAAATTTTTCCAATGCAACTTTCCCGCCTCCAACAAGTAAGGTGTCAATTTGATTCAATTTGACGAATATTGGAAATAGCTGGTTCATATCTATAAAGCTAAAGCTTTTTCTTTAATGTGTTGGAATGAACGATGCTTGGCAACGACCTCGCCGATTACAATAATCGCTGGGACACCGACCCTTTTCTCTGTTGATTCATCAAGAATATTATCGATAGTACCTAGTACAACTTTTTCATTAGGCAATGAACCATTTTGAATCAAGGCTATTGGTAAATTATGAAGATTTCTTTGGCGGTAGATTTCCACGATCTCTGCCAATTTTCCGTATCCCATCAAGACAACGACAGTGGCCTTGGATTCTGCCGCCAGATAAAGATCTGTTGAAAGTGAACCGTCCGATTTGGAGCCTGTGATGACCCAAAAGCTCTCACTGATTCCCCGGTAAGTTAATGGAAGTTGCTGTAGTCCGGTAAGTCCAATTGCGGAGGAAATACCTGGCACAACGGTAGTTTCAATACCATATTGCTGTACGTAGTCAATTTCTTCGCCACCACGGCCAAAAACAAATGGATCACCACCTTTTAGACGTACAACATGGCCATAGTTTAAGGCATAATCCACCAAAAGGCGATTGATTTCATCCTGTGAAGTAGAGAGTTGTTCGGCTCGTTTTCCAACATATATCTTGATGCATTCAGC
Source organism: Sphingobacterium sp. UBA5639 (assembly GCF_002421245.1). Taxonomy (NCBI): domain Bacteria; kingdom Pseudomonadati; phylum Bacteroidota; class Sphingobacteriia; order Sphingobacteriales; family Sphingobacteriaceae; genus Sphingobacterium; species Sphingobacterium sp. UBA5639. The sequence goes on along the minus strand of NZ_DIJR01000012.1, from coordinate 250,831 downwards.
CTGTGCATAATCCAGTAGTTCATCATTCACCAAGGCGTCGTATAAAATGACATCTGCTTTTTCTATTGCTTTGATGCCTTTTAGGCTGATCAGATCCGGATCACCAGGGCCTGCTCCTACCAATGTTACTTTTGCTTTTATTGACATACCTATTCCCTCCTATACCAATACTGGTTTTAAATTTTTCCGTTGATAGACTTCATTGATAAACTTCGTTGCTTCCTGAAGGTAGTTGATTGCAAAATGCTCTGTTGGTTCATTTTTACTAATCTGTAGAACTAATTCTGGAAACGTTTGGTCAAAACTATATTCACCTGTTTCCACGAAATGTGTTTGGAATTCGTTGATTACAATATTTTGCGTGCTGGCGCTAATCCCTTTATCCAATAGTAGGGCTTTTGCTGCTTGTACAAAGGCATTATAAGCATGATAAATCGCATCCGAGAATTTGGATTCCCGAAATGTTTCATTTGCCCATTGTAATTTCTCTTCCGCCTCATAGATCAACGTAGCAACCAAGTCAATCACCACGCCTGCACACTCGCCAACTCCGATTGCCGTTTGGAAAGTTCCTTCATGTCCCCAGTCGACAAATTCGTCCGCAGCAAGATTGGTCAAATCCGATAGAGGCTTTAAAAGATTATAAAAGTAATTTTTACTTTGTCTGTCGTAGTAAGCATGGAAGTTTTCATTTGTTTCCGCATTTTTTTTATAATCATTCAGCACCCATTCTACAACATGCAAGACTCTTTTTGTCGGCACTTTAATAATACGCTCGGCAACACGTCCTTCACCATTACCAATTGTCCCGCCACCAAGCATAACTTGGGCTGCAGGGACCACTTTGCCCTCCGCTTTAACCGAGCTACCATGAAAGCCGATATGTGCCAGACCATGTTGGCCACAAGAATTCATACAACCCGAAATTTTGATTTTTAAATCCCGATTAAAGACAAAATCCTGATGAAATTCGGCGATATAAGATTCGATAACCCGCGCCATTTCAGTACTGTTTGAAATGCCTAGATTACAGGTATCCGTACCAGGGCAAGTTGTTACATCAGCAGTACTATCAAAACCTACCTGCGCTAGATCCAACGATTTAAGTAGTTGATAAATATGTGGCAGTGACTTTTCTGTTGCGTATTTTAGCAGTAGGCTTTGGTTTTGTGTGATACGGATATCGTCCGCGACCAAATCCTTCAGACCTGCAACCAACGCGCGTGCTTTATCTGTACCTATATCACCGGTGGATACCCGCACATAGACACCGTAATATCCTTTTTGTTTTTGTTCGAATGTATTGGTGCCCTTCCAAACTTGATAATTTAGATCACTATCTAGGTTAATCGTTGATAGCTGATTGTCGTCCGGTGGTATTGGCTGTTCGATTTTGGTTCGGTCGATCGGATAGCTTTTCACCTTCGTGGCGATTTTCTCGGCTTCAATTAAACTTAGCACTTCCTCTAACCCTAGTTTCTGAATAAGGTATTTGAATCGAGCTTTATTTCGGTTATTTCTTTCACCATAACGATCAAAGACACGAAGTGTCGCTTCGATATAAGGGATCAATTCATCTTCTGGTAAAAACTCGCTTGTCACTGATGCTAAGAAAGGCTGAGATCCCAATCCCCCACCCAATAACACTTTAAAACCACGAACTTCCACACCATCAACAATTTTTAGTTTTGGAATAAAACCAAGGTCATGAATATAGGAAAACGCAGTGTCTTCATCACTGGCAGAAAATGACATTTTGAATTTTCGTCCCATTTCCGCACATACTGGATTGCGCAAAAAATATTCAAAGGTCGCCTGAGCATATGGCGAAACATCAAATGGCTCCTTTGGATCGATTCCCGAACTTGGAGAAGCGGTGACATTACGGACTGTATTTCCACAAGCTTCGCGTAATGTAATATCGTCTTCAGCCAATTTGGACCAAAGTTCTGGTGTACGGTCAAGACTAACGTAATGAATCTGTATATCTTGACGTGTGGTCAGGTGCAGATTACGGCTTGCGTATTCGTCTGATATTGCTGCAATTTTGTTCAATTGCTTAAACGTAACCTTTCCAAACGGAAGCTTTATACGAACCATTTGAACTCCAGGTTGTCTTTGTCCATATACCCCCCTAGCCAAACGCAACGATCTAAATTTTTCGTCGGCAATTTTGCCCTCGTGGAACAATCGAATCTTTTTTTCAAGTTCGATAATTTCCTTCTCCACGATAGGATTTTCTAATTCTGTGCGGAAGCTTTGCATATAACAAATAAAATCTATTGATTTAGTATTCTTTTCTCGATGTCAAATGTAAAAATATTTTTTTAATATTCTATAATATCTACCAAATTAATATATATTTGCCCTATAAAATTTAATATATAAAACCTGTAGACTTTTAGGTGTAATGATGAGAAAGTTTTTTATAATCTTGATTTTAAGCTATGTAATCGTATTTAAAATGACTTCCTGTGCGCGAAAAGTCAAAAATGGTTATAGTAAGGAACATGGTTTTGAAGGTAATATTTCTTTGTCCGGTGCCTTTGCCCTTTATCCTTTAGCTGTAGTTTGGAGTGAAGATTTTAAAAAAATACACCCTAATGTTCGTTTCAATATTTCAGCGGGAGGTGCTGGAAAAGGAATCGCCGATGTTCTGACAGGTATGGTTGATATTGGAATGGTGTCGAGAGACCTACACGAGCAGGAAATAAAAAAAGGGGCTGTTCCAGTTATTGTTGCTAAAGACGCTGTTATCTGTACGATTAATCCCGGTAACCCTAATTATTCCGCTATTTTGAAGCGTGGTCTGAGCCGCGAAGAATTGCTGAATATTTTTGTAAATAGAAAGTTTAAGACCTGGAAAGAAATTGATCCTCAGTTTACGGCGGATCCTATCAACGTTTATGTACGTTCGGATGCTGCCGGAGCAGCTGAAACATGGGCTAAATTTTTTGGTCATAAGCAGGAGGATCTGCAAGGTATTGGCATTTTTGGTGACCCTGGGATTGCTCAGGCCATTAAAGATGATACTCACGGGATTGGATTCAATAACATTAACTACGTCTATAATCTGAAAACCAATAACGTGTTTGATCGTATTGCGGTTGTTCCTTTGGATCTCAATAAAAATGGGCACATTGAGGATGATGAGCAGTTTTATGGCACTCTATCTAATTTGACAGAGGCCGTCGCTACAGGAAAATACCCAGCTCCCCCCTCAAGAGAACTAACTTTTGTAACGCGCAATAAGACCGAATCCCTTCTCTTGAAAGAATTTATTTCTTTTGTGCTTCAAAAACAGGCGCAATCGCAACTCCTTGAGAATGGTTATGTCCCACTAAATGAAACATTGATAAAAGAAGAACTTAATAAGTTATAGCATGCTAAATACTCGTCTCGTTAAAGATTCTCTGGTCAAGCGATCCACCTTGCTCCTGCTACTGATTTCACTTTCAGTTGTGGTGATTATTGCGATTGGTTTAACTATAAAATCGATTCCGTTATTTGAATACAGTAATATCTTTCAACTGTTGACCGACAAGGTTTGGTCACCAATGAAAGGATCGTTTGGCTTTTTGCCTTTTATTGCAGGTACGCTTGCTGTTACCTTGATTTCTCTTATTATTGCGATTCCGCTTTGTATACTGACTGCGGTTTATTTGACTGAATATGCTTCGGATGCCTTAAAAAATATGATGTTTCCGTTGGTCAATATTTTAGCAGCGATACCGCCGGTTCTGTATGGTGTTTGGGGGGTATTGTTTATTGTACCTTTAATCCAGCTGTATATCGCTCCCATCTTTGGGGTTGTTACATCGGGTTATTCAGTGCTTGCCGGTGGAATTGTATTGGCAGTGATGATCTTTCCCATTATGATTTCCATTATGGTGGAGGTGCTGCAAACGATACCTTATGAGCTAAAAGCGGCTTCGCTATCTTTAGGTGCAACAAAATGGGATACCATTAAGCATGTTATTCTGAAGAAGGCTAGACCTGGCATTGTTGCTGCAATTGTTTTGTCAACATCGAGGGCATTTGGTGAAACAATAGCGGTGTTGATGGTCTGTGGCAACGTTGCAAAAGTCCCTACTTCGGTATTTGATGCCGGATACCCAATTCCAGCATTAATAGCCAATAATTTCGGGGAAATGATGTCAATTCCACTTTATGAATCTGCGTTAATGTTCTCTGCGTTGTTGCTGTTTGTGATCATATTTGTTTTTAATTTAATATCTCGTCTTATATTGAGACGACTGGAAGGAGCTCAGCATGGATAATACGAAAAGACGGTTATTGAGTGAAAAAGTAGCGAAAGGTTTTATGCATCTCTCTGGGATAACCGTGACTGCTTCCTTGTTTTTTATCGTAGGAACCATCTTGTATAAAGGGCTTCCTTATCTCAGTTGGGAGATGGTTAGCCAGTTGCCAAAAGGTGGATTTTATATTGGAAAGGAAGGTGGGATTTTGAACGCAATCTTGGGCTCCCTCTATCTAGCAGGTGTAGCGACAGCCTTGTCCGCAATTATAGGTATTCCGATTTCGTTGTACCTTAACGTTTATTTGGGGGCGAAATCAAAAGTGACACAGCTTGCTAAATTGTTGTTTGATGTCTTGTATGGTGTTCCTTCTATTGTTTATGGAGCGGTTGGTTTTGGTATTATGGTTTATTTAGGTATTCGAGCTTCGTTATTGGGGGGAATTATTACAGTGACACTGTTAACCATTCCAATTGTGGTTCGCACGGTTGATGAATTGATAAAAACAATTCCTGACGATTTAAAGAATGTCACTCTTTCCCTTGGGACCACACGCTGGGAATTGGCTAAGGTCATGCTAAGAAGCATCCGATCAGGGCTTCTTACCGCGATTTTGCTTGCTTTTGGGCGTGCTATTGGTGATGTTGCGGGCGTTTTATTGACAACAGGTTTTAGTGACAATCTTCCAAAATATATTGATGAACCAGCGGCAACGTTGCCATTGTCCATTTTTTTTCAGCTAAGTAGTCCTATTCCTGAAGTTCAGGGGCGCGCTTATGCTTCAGCTTTAGTTTTAACAATCATTATTTTAATTATTGTAGTATGCACTCATATCCTTCAATCGAAACAAAAAAATCGTCGATAATAAGTCCTTTGAGCAATCCCCACATTGAAATCAAGGATCTTAATGTCTATATTGACGGCCGACATATACTTAAAAATATTAATCTCGCCCTTCCTAACAATAGTGTAACTTCGATTATTGGTCCTTCAGGTTGCGGAAAGACGACGCTTTTAAAGACACTCAATAGATTAGTAGATGATACCAAGGGGGTTGAAATAACGGGATCTGTACTTGTTAATGGTGAGGATATTTATGGTAGAAATGCTGAAGTAACACATATCCGTAAGAAAATGGGACTTTTATCCCAAAAACCTTATCCTTTACCAATGTCGATCTATGATAATGTGGCTTACGGTCCTCGCATACATGGTACTCGAAGCAAAAAGGAGTTGGACAGAATTGTGGAAACGCAATTGCGAAATGTGGCGTTATGGGACGAAGTCAAGGACCGTCTCGGACATTCGGCTAGCGGATTGTCCATCGGTCAGCAGCAAAGGCTTTGTCTTGCAAGAGGTTTGGCTGTAGAACCTGAGATTATACTTGGAGATGAATCGACATCAGCGTTAGATCCGCTTTCAACTGCTAAAATTGAGGAATTACTAATTGAATTGAAGAAAGATTATACCATCGTATTGGTAACGCATATTTTACGGCAGGCAAGACGGGTGTCTGACTATATTCTGTTTGTCTATGGTGGAGAAATTCTTGAGTTTGGACCGACGGAACAGGTTTTATTGAATCCGCAGAATGAAATCACAAAACAGTATGTAAAGGGATTTATTTCCTAGAAGGTTAAGAAGTATCTACGCTGGATGAAGTTTATGAGAAAGCAATAAGGATTGGCTGATAAAAAGAATAAGCCAAAGGCTTAATTTCTACTGTGGGATATCTTCCCTATAATTGTGAAGACGATTGCTTTGTTGGGATAAACATTAGCAAAATCAGCATATGACCGATATTGTTTCCATCAAATCAGTCCGTAACTTCGTTTAAGAAATTATGCGGGAGCATTCAGGTTTAAAATAGGAATACTCCCGCATTTATTTTATCATGGTATCAGATAGACTCTATTTCCTACTTCAGGTGGAATAAATCATCAACGCCAAGTATCTTCTTGGAAGTAAATCCTTCAGCATATTTCGCTTGGATATATCGTCCAAATTCTCGGGCTCTGGCAGCAGTTGATTCCATGAAATCCGGATTGGAAATGTAGGTTTGTGGTTCATCAGGATTTACGTTTTCTCCTGTGTAAAATTGAGTTTTATAGGCTAAAACGGATTTTTCTTTAACATGGTAATAATCTGTTATATCGATAACAACATCTGGTTTTATATAATAATCCTGTACAAATTGCAGTACCAATCGGGGGCGGTGGGCCTCCTGAGGAACATTGTCCTGATCAAAAGTTTCCACTCTTCTCAAGCCAGCAAGAAAGCAAGCTTCACTGACCATCTGCCCCGCTCTTCCATGGTCCGGGTGGCGGTCTGTGATGGCATTTGTAATAATAATTTCGGGTTGATATTTGCGGATAGCTCTTATTACTGCCATTTTCTCTCTTTCGGCATTTTCAAAAAAACCATCTCTTAAGCCCAGGTTCTCTCTAGCGGCCAGTCCTAGGATTTCGGCAGCATCTTTCGCTTCCTGAGCCCTGGTTTCTGCTGTGCCGCGTGTGCCAAGCTCGCCTTGAGTCAAATCAACAATTCCAACCTTTTTTCCTTCAGCAACATATTTTGCCATTACTCCACCTGCGCCTAATTCAGCATCATCAGGATGTACAGCAATGATAAGTAGATCTAATTTTAACATATGATATCTCTCTTTTTATTTGGCTCTTCAATGACAAATCATTCCATTTAATCAACGAACAATTTTACTGAGATGCTATAGACAGCTTCAATATACTATTGTTCCTGAGTCGATATACGATTAAATTGACGTTGTGAAAGCCGCGGCAAAGGTAAGCAGTTTATGGGTTACTCTTGTAAAAGACGCTCGATATTGCGGCAAATTTTACTTGATAATGGCGAAGTAGTCGGATAATAGAAATCAATGACCTCTCCTTTTTTGTTTATCAGGTATTTGTGAAAATTCCAGGAAGGTTTACTGTTAATATGTCCATTCTGATCTTTGCTTGAAAGAAAACTGTATAAGGGTGTTGTGTATTCGCCGATAACGTGGCTACGCTTAAAAATAGGGAAACTCACCTGTTGATTGATCCGGCAGAATGTCTCTAGCGTACCACCGGTTAATGGTTCCTGGTTACGAAAATTATTTGCCGGAAATGCCAGGATTTCGAAACCTTGGTCTTTATATCTTTGGTAGAGTTTTTCGAGCGATTTAAATTGTCTGGTAAAGAGGCATTGACTAGCAGTATTGACGATGAGTAAAACTTTACCTTCAAAATCAGCGAGAGATTTTTTTTTACCATTAAACTGAAGTGCGTCAAAGTCGTATACTGTTTTCATCTGGTTTTAGTTTGATTGGTCACATGACAGGTTGGGGTCTCGATTTCTCAAATTCCCTAATGATATTTTCAATGGCAAAGTCTTCTTTTGGGTCATAAGTTGACTTTAGGTTGTGACCGAATATTTTCGCGACTCCCTGATAAAAAAAAGCGGAAATCCCACCCTTCTTTTCCTTTACCATTTCATAGCCGGTATGTCCTGTATAACGATCGATCAATTTAATGAGTATTTTGCCTTGGGAAATAGTCATATTTTTGATTTCTCGGTCAAACATCTGTTTTACGTCACTTTCACATTTTTCAACCAATGCTTTATGTTCCTTCTTGTCCGAAGTCAGCGCTAGGTCTCTGTCAAGTTGATCATATCTTTTTTGCGCATAGATTGCATAAGGAAGAACCTTGAGGACATTTCTTCTAAAGCGGAGATATTCTCTTCGTGCTTCTTCACTTGACCAGGTCCTTTTGGCCACAACAGTGACCTGTGGAATCGGAAACCAGGGTAATACCTCTCCGTTTGCCAAGGTTGTTGTCATATAACTGTTTACGGTCTCCTGTGCCCCCTCTCCATACAAAGGAAGAGTGAGTGATTGAGACTGCGCCCATCCGGACAGAGTCGCTGTGAGGAATAGCAAACAAAATAATATCGTCTTCATTTGGGCAATTATATAACGCTTTTTAATTTGTCAATGCTATAATATTTTGGTAGATTTATTACAAAATAGTTAGCTTGAAAATTAGTATTCAAGAATACAATAACTAAATTACACAAATTTACTCAAAAAACATCATTTACCTGCAACGTTTATGAAAGATTATGTGATTGATATTGAAGCAGAAAACAAAGAGATAAGGAAACGTTACCGAGCATTGTTACGCGCCTGTAAACCAACTTTACAACGCGGGGACAAGCAAGAGATCCGCAAGGCATTTGATTTGGCGTTGGATAGTCATAAAGAGATGCGACGTAAATCAGGGGAGCCTTACATCTATCACCCAATTGCTGTTGCCCAAATTGCTGCTGAAGAGATTGGCTTAGGGACGACATCTATTGTATGCGCCTTGCTCCATGATGTAGTTGAAGATACCAATGTTACTCTGGATGAAATTGAAGAAATGTTTGGTAAGAAAGTTCGCCGAATTATCGATGGGCTTACCAAAATTTCAGGAATTTTCGATCCAAACAGCTCTATGCAAGCGGAGAACTTTAGGAAAATGTTGCTCACATTGGCCGACGATGTTCGTGTAATTCTCATTAAATTGGCAGATAGGCTCCACAATATGCGCACCATGGAATTTATGGCCAGGGATAAGCAGCTGAAAATTGCTTCAGAGACAAGCTACCTTTATGCGCCATTGGCACATCGTCTTGGGCTGTATGCGATAAAATCCGAATTGGAAGATCTCTCGATGAAATTTACTGATCCGGATACCTATAAATTTATCGCTAGAAAACTGAATGAGAAAAAAGCTGAGCGTGAAAAATTTATAGGCGATTTTATTGGTCCAATCAAAGAGATATTGGACGAACAGGGTATTAAGGCGTCCGTATTTGGGCGACCTAAATCAATCCATTCTATTTGGAATAAGATGCGAAAAAAATCGATTCCTTTTGAGGAGGTTTATGATTTGTTTGCTATACGTATTGTAATAGATGCTGTGGATGAGAAAGAAAAGACAGAATGTTGGAAAGTTTATTCTATTGTCACTGATTTGTACCGTCCTAACCCCGACCGTCTTCGGGATTGGATCTCCTCTCCGAAAGGAAATGGTTATGAGTCCTTACACACTACGGTGATGGGGCCTAAAGGGCAATGGGTAGAAGTTCAGATTCGAACCAAACGGATGAATGAAATTGCCGAAAAAGGATTTGCAGCACATTGGAAGTACAAAGAATCAAATTCAGATTCTGGCTTGGATCAATGGATCAAAAAAGTACGTGACGTCTTAAGCAGTCCAGATCAGAATGCGATGGATTTTGTGGATGATTTTAAGATGAATCTCTTCTCCGATGAGATTTTTATATTCACCCCCAAAGGAACACTGATTCAACTCCCCAACAATGCCACTGCTTTAGATTTTGCCTTTGAGATTCACTCTGATATCGGTGCAAGTTGTATTGGCGCCAAAGTAAATCACAAACTTGTTCCTTTAAGCCATATTTTGCAAAATGGGGATCAGGTAGAGATTATTACATCAAGCAAGCAGTCACCTAAAGAGGATTGGTTGAATTTTGTTGTGACTGCGAAAGCCAAATCCAAAATCAGATCTTCTCTAAAAGAAGAAAAGAGAAGAGTAGCGGAAGATGGGAAAGAAATTTTGGAACGTAAGTTGAAATCGCTAAAAGTTACTTACAATACGGATAATATTAACAAAATTGCCAACTTTTTAAAATATCCCAGTTCGCAGGACCTTTTCTATAATGTTGCCAAGGGCATTGTTGATATCAGGCAACTGAGAGAATATGTTGCGCATGAGAAAGCGGTTGAAATTAATGTAAGTTCTTCATCAGGAAATCAATTTAATACCCATATAGGTGGGCTAGTTGAAAAGATAAATAAGAAAGAATTCGACACGATCTTGATCGGCGATGATATGCAGAAGGTTGATTATACTTTAGCACCCTGTTGTAATCCTATTCCTGGTGATGATGTCTTCGGTTTTTTGACAGTTAATGATGGTATAAAAATTCACCGTACGAGCTGTCCAAATGCCTCCAAGCTGATGGCAAATTATGGCTATAGAATTTTAAAAGCACGCTGGGCTTCTACAAAGGATTCTGCATTTTTGACAGGTTTACATATCGTTGGCATAGATGATGTAGGATTAGTAAATAAACTTACAACTGTTATTTCTCAAGAATTTGCTGTTAATATTCGATCCTTATCAATTTCAAGTAACGAAGGTATTTTTGATGGTAATATTATGGTGTATGTAAATGATACTGCTCAGCTTGAAAGTTTGATGAGAAATTTAAAGCAAGTTAGGGGGATAACAGGTGTCAATCGATATGAATCGGAAAATTAGTAGCCAACCGTTGGATTGAAAATTACGCTAAGGCGACTACTATTAAGCACTATTTTTAATAGAGGAAATATCAATCTTAATTGGTAAATTTGTACAAGAATATTTTTACTATGAATCAAGCTGAAAATTTTGCAACTGTAAAAAAAATCTTTGAAGCCTACTTAGAAAATAAAAATCTAAGAAAAACACCAGAGCGCTATGCGATTTTGGAAGAGATTTATTCACGTACTGATCACTTTGATGTAGAGTCTTTGTATATCCATATGAAGAACAAGAAATATCGTGTCAGTCGTGCTACAGTTTATAATACCCTAGAACTTTTGGTCTCTTGTGACTTGGTTACAAAACACCAGTTTGGAAGGAACATGGCACAATTTGAGAAGTCATATGGGTTCAAACAACACGATCACGTGATCTGTATTGAATGTAATAAGGTTGTTGAATTCTGTGATCCACGTATCAACCAAATTCAGAGTCTCATGGGAGATCTTTTAAAATTTGATATTAAGCACCACTCACTCAATTTGTATGGTGTATGTCAAGACTGTCAACTTAAGAACAAAAAAAAAGAGACCGTCGCTCACGAAGCTATTTCAAATTAATCTTATATTTTCTTAAATATAATAGTACATTTGTTCAGGAATGTTCAGGGGAAAATTCCTGAACATTTTATTTTTAAATAGAGTCTATTTTTATTAATAACATTTTAATTACTATACTTTAAAAGCTATGCAAGTTGATGTGCTTTTGGGCTTACAATGGGGTGACGAGGGTAAAGGTAAAATCGTAGACGTATTTTGTCCAAAATACGATTTAATCGCTCGTTTCCAAGGCGGCCCTAACGCCGGACACACGTTGGAATTCGATAACAAGAAATTCGTACTCAACACAATTCCATCTGGTATCTTCAATGAAGGTACACTAAATCTTATTGGTAATGGTGTCGTTATCGATCCGATTATCTTAAAAAGAGAGTTAGACAACCTGAAGACAGCTGGTTTTGATCCGGTGGGTAAAGGCAATTTAGTTTTAGCGCGAAAAGCACACCTTATCCTGCCTACACACCAATTATTGGATGCTGCCTCAGAATCAAAAATGGGTGCAGGAAAAATTGGATCCACTTTGAAAGGTATCGGTCCAACTTACATGGATAAAACCGGTAGAAATGGTTTACGTGTAGGTGATACGACACTTCCGGATTTTCAAGAGCGTTACCAAAAGTTGAAAGAAAAACACCTAAGCATTCTTTCGCACTATGGTGAGATACCTGATTTCAGTGAAAAAGAGAAGGCATTTTTAGATGCTATCGAATTCATTAAATCTATCCCACATGTGGATTCAGAGCATTTGGTGAATCAATATCTGAAAGAAGGCAAACGTGTGTTGGCTGAGGGCGCGCAAGGTACGCTGTTGGATGTTGATTTTGGTTCTTATCCATTTGTAACTTCATCGAATACCACAACAGCCGGAGCTTGTACAGGCCTAGGTATTGCACCAAATAAAATCGGCAAGGTATATGGTATCTTTAAAGCTTATGCGACTCGTGTAGGTGGTGGTCCCTTCCCTACTGAACTTCACGATGAAACTGGCGAAAAATTACGTCAATTAGGTCATGAATTTGGAGCAACTACTGGTCGTGCTCGCCGTACAGGTTGGATTGATATTCCTGCCTTGAAATATGCTATTATGCTTAATGGCGTAACAGACTTGATTATGATGAAGGCCGACGTTTTGGATACCTTCGACAAAATTTATGCATGTACACATTATAAATATAATGGTGAAGTGATTGATTATATGCCTTATGAAATCATCACACATCAAGCCGAACCTATCTTGGAAGAAATTGATGGGTGGAAACAAGATTTGACTGGTATAACGTCTGAACAGGAGATACCTGAAGCATTAAAAAATTACATTTCTTATTTAGAGAAAGCTCTTGAAGTACCTATCACAATCCTATCGGTAGGTCCTGATCGTAAACAAACATTAGCTTTATCAAAATAAACTATGCGGATCGAAAGTTTTGATCTTCTCGATTCTAAAGATAAATTTCATCAAAAAGCCCTGCATTGGTCGGGGCAATTTGATGAAATTTCTTTCTTTAATAGTAATGGGATGTCCGATCAATGGGGAAGATATGAGCAAGTTTTGGCTGTCAAGGCATTATTCTCCTTCCGTGCAAATGAAAATGTATTTGATCAGCTCGATACATTTTTGAATTTACATCAATCTCAGTTTATCCCTGGATTTCTATCCTACGACCTCAAGAATGAGATAGAGGAATTACAGACAACGGGAAAGGATCAGCTCGAATTTCCGGAAGCTTATTTCTTCGTGCCAGCGATTACGCTCCGATGGACGGCAAATCAAGTGCATATAGAGGCTGAAGATCCAGTTAAAATCTATCAAGCTATTTCCGAAACGAAGATTCCTTTAGCAGCTCCAATCGTAGTGCAAGTACAATCGCGTTGGACAAAAAGTGAGTACGTCAAAGCATTTGAAGATGTGCAAGCGCATATTCAACGTGGAGACATTTATGAAGTTAACCTTTGTCAGGAATTTTATGCGGAGAACGCCGACATCTCGCCGCTCGAAGTTTATCATCAATTGAATTGCCTATCACCTACCCCATTTAGTTCGTTCTTCAGAGTAGGAGATCATTTTATCATGTGTGCTTCTCCGGAGCGATTTTTAGCGAAAAGGCAGGGAAAGCTGATTTCTCAACCGATTAAAGGGACAGCTAGAAGAGGAACAAGCCCGGAAGAGGACCGACAGATTATAGCTGATATGTTGCGGTCAAAAAAGGAGATTGCTGAAAATGTGATGATCGTTGATTTGGTGCGTAATGACCTGACACGAAGTGCTCTTCCTGGCACGGTTGAGGCTACTCGCCTTTTTGAGATTCAATCCTTCGAACAAGTGCATCAAATGATTTCTACTATTACCTGCATGCAAGACCCAGAAGTCGCCAATGTGGATGTATTTAGAAATACCTTTCCTGCAGGTTCGATGACAGGTGCTCCCAAAATTGCAGCTATGCAAATTTGCGATCAGCTTGAAGCTCGAAAGAGAGGTATCTATGCAGGGTCTATCGGATACTTTGACACTGTACATGATGAGTTCGATTTTAATGTTGTCATCCGCTCACTGCTGTATAATAAACAAAAACGGTACCTTTCCTTTCATACTGGAGGGGCGGTCACCAATCAGGCAGCTGCAGATCAGGAGTATCAAGAATGCCTTTTGAAAGCTTCAGCCATCCTTGAAGCCCTAGATGCAAGATTGGAAGAATAAAACTATACTAATTTTGTAGAGAATATTTTTTGCTTCAAGTATTTTTTCGACCTTTGTCCCATTGGTACCACAAGTTCCTTATATCGATCTACATACTCATCGGAATTATCCGATCAAAGAGCGCGCGATTCTCTCGGTGAAGAATATCGCATTGAATCATGCCGAAGAAATCACTGAAACAGATTGCTCCATAGGGTTACATCCATGGTATATAGACGGGAATTCTGAACTTGCTTTAGCCTTAATGAAAGGAGGATTAAAGCAGGATCAAGTTTTGGCGATAGGCGAATGCGGTTTGGATAAAAATATTGCCATTCCCCTCATCCAGCAGCAGCAGGTCTTTGATCGACAGGTTCAACTGGCTCAAGTTTATCGAAAACCGTTGATTATTCATTGTGTTCGAGCTTTTCAGGAGATTGTCGGTTGTTTAAAAAAAGTGAATTTTAACGAAGCTGTTGTTTTCCATGGCTATCGGAAAAATTGGACACTAGCTCGGCAATTAATTGATCAGGGGTACTATCTTTCAATAGGTGGACATTGTTTAAATGGAAGCCAAGACGAGCTTTTGGAAAATATTTCACTCAGTCAATTGTTTCTAGAAACGGATACAGATACGACCGTAGAAATTACTACGCTTTATCAATACGTAGCTCGGATCAGATCGATCGAGTTGGAGGAGCTAAAGCGGGCTTTATACCAAAATTATAAGAAAGTATTTAATAAGTGAGGCCATCATAGTCTGTTTATTCACGTTGTCGGATAGCTATAAGGTTTCATGAAAATATAAAAAAACAAATTTAGATAGATGAAAGATTTAAGTTGGCTGTCACGTACCGAAGCATTGATAGGTCGATCAGCGGTTGAAAAATTGGCAAATTCACATGTGATGGTTTTGGGATTAGGTGGTGTTGGATCCTTTGCTGCAGAATTTATATGCCGAGCGGGAGTTGGGAAAATGACCATTATCGATGGAGACACAGTGGATCCGTCTAACCGTAATAGACAATTGCCTGCCTTGGCAACTAATCATGGTGAAGCAAAAGCTGAAATTATGCGGGAAAGATTGTTGGCCATTAATCCTGAGTTGGATTTAACCGTAATACAAGATTTTATCATTCCAGAAAAGATACCCGCTTTATTAGAATTGGCGCCAGATTATTGTGTGGAAGCCATTGATAGTATTACACCGAAACTATTTTTCATTCGGAGGGCGTTAGAAGCCAATATACCATTTGTGAGTTCAATGGGTGCCGGTGGCAAAGTGGATCCAACAAAAATAAAAATTGCTGATATCGGTAAATCTTATAATTGTAAGTTGGCCCAACATATCCGTAAGAAATTGCGCAAACATGGTATACGTGATGGAGTGAAAGTGGCATTTTCAACCGAACTTCCAAACAAGGATTCATTATTGTATACCGATGGGAGTAATTTTAAAAAGTCCGCTTATGGCACCATGTCCTATTTACCTGCGGCTTTTGGTGGGGCGATAGCTTCTGTTGCTATACGAGATTTAATAGAAAATGCTTAACTTAGGTATTAAATAAACATATGAAGAAATGAAAGAAGCTGCCTGCCAATTGACGGGTAGCTTCTTTTTTTCTTAGGCTATCGGCTTGTGACCCCTTTTATATCAATACCTTTGGGCTTGATATGTTCCAATCGTTTCTTGAGTGTATCTATTTTTGATTTTTCAAGATTACCCGTTGCAATTATAATCCCTTCTTTAACCTGTGCTGTAATGGTCGGAAAATCTTCCAGAACAAGGTTAACATCTCGTGTTAAGGTAGAATCTATCGCGCCGCCCAAAATTTCGTGATATTTTTCACGGGCATCTTCTGGTTCAGGAAGATTTACGACAATATTGTTGTGAATGGATTTGATATCCTCTCCTCCGGCTAGCTTTGTTTTGTTTTCTATGTCCTGCTTGAGAGAGTCTGAACCTATTTGTCCATTCAAGGTTACATTACCCTCTTCGACATCGACTCCGATGCCCGCAGTAGTTTCCAACGCTGTTTCGATTTTTGATCTTAGTTTTTCGTCCGACTCGGGCGATCTACAAGAGTGAATAAATAGTGCAGCACCAAGCAAGAAGATTAAAAGTAAACTATTGAATTTCATGTCATTCTTTGTTTCTGTACTAAATAAGAACAGATGCGTCGGCATATTGTTTAATTTTTCGGTATTTTCATCACCTAGTAAATTGCAATAACTTTTTGATTAACGTTATTAAAAACAAAACTATCACCTATTTTTTTCCCGATAAGTAGTTGTCCAATTGGAGATGCAGGCGAGATAACGAAGATATTATTGGTCCCTATTTTTACAGCTCCGATACTTGTGGCGATCAAATATAGTCCAACATTGGTTTGAACAAGTGTTCCTAATATGACGACATCAATTACATCATTTGATAATGATTCTATACTGATCAGTTGCTGCAGATCTTTATTGGCTTCCACGAGTTGTTTCTGGTAGCGATTAATGTCCTGTTGGATCATTTCACGTGACGTCTCATATTTGTCTCCAGCACTACTTTTTGTATCGTCATTACTTGAATCCCGTGCGGTTTCCAAAGCAGATTCTATCATTGTAATTCGTTCCTTGGTGCGTTTTAGCGCTATCTCAAGGACCTCCCCTTTTATGTCGAAATAATTATTTGTCATTCCGAAAAATAAGGAATAAGTTTTATTCATTAAAAAATAAAAACAATAGGCTTAGGCTCAATAGAATATAATAAATTGGATGGTAAATAATACGAATAAGGTTGCAATAAATTAAAAAATTACTACATTTGTGCACTGAAACACGGAAAGGTGTCAGAGTGGTCGAATGAGCAGTCCTGGAAAGACTGTATACGGGATGACTGTATCGAGGGTTCGAATCCCTCCCTTTCCGCAAAACGAACCGTTTTTAACACTGTTAAAAACGGTTTTTCTGTTTTAAGTATTATACCAGCACCAAAAACAGCACCAAATTCAAACCAAAGGAGGAAACGTTTTATGAGAACTTCATCTTACAAAATCCCACGTGTAATAAGAGCCAAATCCGGTGACTGGAGAGTCGTTTATGAATACGAGATTCTGAGCTAGATTAATGAGTTCGAAAGTTTTACATTATCGCTCTACATTTTGTTAGTTGTCTAAATTTTACCTTAAGATATTCAAGTAGGCACATAACTTTACCTATGAACTGTATAATTCTTTCGTAGGCTTTCTTGATCAAGAGAATTAACAACATCAGTCAATTTTTATTAATGGATCTTGTTGCCAATCAAAAGTCAATTCATCAAATTATTGGCGTTTTTTATATTAATATTTTTTTATAATATATTAATATATGTTTATATTTAATTAATCGTACAAGCTAATGTTAATTAAGTTTTAAATGAAAAGGATAATTCAAGAAGAAGAACTTGTCAAAACTGGAAAGATGAAAAAAGATCCGCTCACTATGTCTGCGGATGAAAAGATACAATGGAGGCAAGAATTGCAAAAGAGCATTCGTTCCTATTTATTTTCTCGCGAACAGCCATTGGTTTATAACAAGGATGGGCAAATGGTTGAAGAGCATCGCGATGGCACGATTCAAAGTATTTGATCATGGCGAAAATATATGTGATAACCGGTCCCCCTTACATTGGGAAAAGTACTTGTGGTCAGTATTTCATCCCAGAAGGGATTAAGATACTTGACCCAAATCTCTTTGTTCAAAGCTATGCTGAACTAGGTTTAAAAGATGGATATCGGAGATTTGAGGAACAGCTGTTGGGGCTGCTGAGTCATGACGAAGATTTTGCTGTTGAGGTCAATATCGTTAATAAGGTGCATCTTCAAATGCTACAAGACATTAAAGCCTTGTATCCTGAAAATAAGATTGAAATGATCTTTTTTTACACCGATAATATGTACATATGCCAAGCGAGGTCTAAGGCTAAGAAAAATAGTAGTTGCGACTCCGACCCTGACAAAATAACCCGTTCATATATTCATACCATGCCGCTTGTGAAAAGACATCTAAATCTCTTTTCCTCTGTTAAGGGGGTGGATATAAGCGAAAACCACATAGTACCTGAAACTGTGTTTAAATACCAAGATAATGCTTTAGGAATCGAGGTATCTACATCTCTCCCCGTATGGGCTCAGTGAAGGAACATCATACCCACTTAAATTTCGATAAAAGGAGAAGTCTAAATTTAAAGGCTCTTGACCTGACCAACTTCTACCTTTGTTCGGCTTTTCCTCAGCTGGACTTTGAGTTGGCTTTGATGAAAACTTTCATATTCATACTTACTGCAGTTCCAAATGGTTGATCTTTTTAAGCGATAGATATTATTACTACCACAACGATTATAATAACTTTGGCCTATTATAATCATTATTTTAGTACAATATCTTTTATGCGGGCAAGACCCTCGGATGAATCTCTAAAGATGATCTTGCCATCTCGGTCAATGACAATATAGGTTGGAAAGATATAAACGCCCAATTCGAAGACGATAGAATTTGTTTTTTGCTTCATATCCACATATACCTGAGGCGAGTTTAAACAATAGTGTATTTATTACTATATTTGGGAATAAACCGAACTAAAAAAGCATGGATGCCCTCAACTTTCAACTTACACTTAGACCGACAGTATACACGGATTTAGAAACACATTATCAGTTTCAGCTTGATGAAGAAGCAAATTATCTCGCCGCATTTACCTCAAGTACTTCTTCAGACAAAGAAGCTTACCTTGAGAAATATGCTAAATTTCTCAATGAGCCAAGTATAAACAATCAAACGATTCTGGTTGATGGGACAATTGTAGGAAGTATTGCGAAGTTTGTTATTGATGGTGATGCTGAGATCACTTATTGGATTGACCGGAAATTCTGGGGACGTGGAATTGCAACAAAGGCGCTTAAAGAACTTCTTTCATTTGAAACAAGCCGTCCGATTTATGGGCGTGTCGCTTTCGATAATATCGGTTCTCAAAAAGTACTGGAAAATTGTGGTTTTGTTAAGGTTGGTACAGACCGAGGTTTTGCTAATGCACGCCAAATCGAAATCGAGGAATTTATTTACAGATTAGATGAATCAGTGATTTGATCAGCCTATTTATTACCAGCTTTCTTCTTAGTACATTTTGCATTTACGTTCCGGGCCTAACAAGAATACTCCAGTCTTAATACGGCTTATCGGACACACTACTAAACGCACTATTTATGATCGTCTTTATCGGAAAAGATCGCCTTTAACTTTTCTTCTAAATCTTTTCCCCTGAGGTCGCGGTATATAATTTTTCCTGTGGGATCCAATAAGAAGCTTGCTGGTATGGAATTTATGCCATAACGTTTTGCTGCTTGGCTATCCCAACCTTTTAAATCAGATACTTGTGGCCAACTGAGCTTATCATCTGCAATTGCTTTCATCCATTGTTCGCGTTGAGCCGCCTTGTCCAGGGATACTCCTAAGATCTCGAATCCCGAATCTTTGTATTTATTGTAAAGCGCTACAAGATTTGGATTTTCCTCACGGCATGGTCCACACCAACTAGCCCAAAAGTCTACTAATAGATACTTTCCTCGGAATTCAGTTAGTTTTAGACTCGTACCCATTTGCGTTTGTAGTTCAAGATCGGGGGCAATCTGTCCAACTTTCGTCCTGATCGACGATTCTAATTGCATGGGTATCTCTTTGGCCAAAGGGTAGCTTCTGAGCTCCTCCGCTAAACCGCTGTATATCCCTTTAACCTCTTCTATAAATTTCTCCTGTCCAGCAACAAAGGATAAACTGATTAAACTAAGGTAAGACGATGGATGTTGGCGAGCAAATGCTAAATGAACGCTATACAGGTCATCCATTAATCCCTTTTCCCGATCAATAAAAGCTTCCCGTACTTTGGGATCGCTCTGTTGATTAGCTGAAAGTGCATAAAATTCTTTATTAAGTGCTGTAAATTTATCATCTACAACGCTTCGCATTTTTTTTAAAGCATCTTGGTCGAGATTAATTTGAGACCCGCTAATTACAATGTTCTTCAAGGAGTCGCTTGCTCGCATTTCCATAGTCACAGGCTCAAGGTAAAAACGAAAAAAATCCATTTGCTCGTTGCGAGCTGGTCTATTTACATATGGATTTTTATTGAGATATAACGATGATGAAACAGGATAGTCTACGGTTCCCGAAAATGAAAAATTTCCTCCTCTGGAAAAAGTGGAATCCACGACAGACTTACCTTCTATTTCGTAGATCAAAAATACTTTAGCACCATCCTGCAGTGGGGGTATTGTGCCATTAATTTGATAGCGATTTTGCCCACAAACGAGGAAAGGAAGCGTAAGAGCCACTACTAGCAATCCTGCCCGAATTCTCATAATATAAAGTCTATTTTCAGTTAATTTACGAACCTAAATATACGGAATTTTTCTGTTCTAAACCAGTCACTATTTAGTATAATCCATGGTATATACCCGATAAAACAATTTGACAGGTGTTTTCTGCCATAAAAGAGGTAATAGATAAGTTATTAATTTGTGTGTTTTACCAAACTTTTGCATCTTTGCGTATTAGCACCAATATTTAACAAATCACCTTTATATTAACTTAAAGCTGTAAAATGCAAGACGAGATCATTAAGCACACGAAGAAAATTTATAAAACCGCAAAGGAGCCAAAGCATAGTCTCACCGAAAAATTGAAAGAAATATCCATTGAGATCTTCATTATCGTTTTTGCAGTATCACTTTCGATATGGCTTCACGGTTGGAGTGAGCATAGGCATGAACAACAAGAAGTAAAAGAATTTTTGGAGGACCTAAAAGTCGATCTCGAAAAAGATGTCCACGACTTAGAAAAGCAAAATTCCTACCTAACGAACACAGCGGAAGGATGTAAATTTTACGGGGAATTAAACCAACAAAAAATTGATAGCTTGGTGAAAGTCAACCCAAATGACCGTATTAAGATGAACCTTAATCCGATCTTTAAGATCAGAAATACTGGAAATTATGAAGGATTTCGATCTAGTGGAAAAATCGGTCTCATTAAGGATCGAAAATTAAAAACAGGAATTTTGGAATATTATCAAACCGTAGTACCATCAAAAGACGATTGGCAAACCTACTATAACTCATTGGTTTTTAATCTCGCAGATGAGCTGGTATCCGTTCCCAATGCAAATATCAATCCTGATTTAATGTACAAAGCAATTAACGCATCGCCAAAAGTAAAAGGGATTCTTATCAATGCAGCATCTCAAGCAAATATGATTATTCAGCTGAATGATCAGGTGATTAAATCTGCCAAAGAAATCATTGCCGAAATTGAGCATAACAACGAATAAATCGGTTTAAAATGAGTGTGTAATGCCTTACCAATAAAAAAAAGACTTCTTTTAAAGTTTTAAAAGAAGTCTTTTTTACTTGTTATAGATATTATCTCATTGGATTTTCACTATTATCTGTCATCGATTTCCATACGCATTTCCAGAAGATTTGGTTTAAATCCTGCCTTTGCATAGGCTTTTATTGCACTGGTATTTTCTTCATAAACCTGAAGTCTTACTTCCGAGATATTTCTTTCTTTTGCCCAATCGATCAATCGGTGTAAAATCATCTTGTTGATACCCTGACCTCGATATTCTGGCCTAACGTACATAAAACCAAGATAAGCATACTTTTCATACTTTTGATAAGGTTTTGCATCCAATAATTTCGCATATCCTGATCCGACAAGTTGATCGTCAACAACTGCGACAAGGACTTCAGCCTCCCTAGACTTGATCAATTCGAGGAGATCATAATAATGAATTTCGCCTGGCTTTAATGTGTTATCAAAAGGTCGTTCCGCTTCAACGATCCCTTGTTCAAACTCAATTAACACATTGATTTCGCTTTCTTTTGCTTGTCTGATGATTATTTCCATAATTAATATTCTGCGTCTATTATTCCGCCTTTTTCGGGCTATATCCACTGCTGGCAAACTACAAATCGCATAGCAACTGTAGTATTATTTTCATATTTTAAGTTCTAATTAGAAGGAACTTCGGAGCCTTTTTCACCTTTTCTACAAGTTACATATTTATCACTTATAACGGAGGGGCTACTTATCAAGAATATGGAACTCTCGTTTTTCCAATAATCCATTTTTGTATAGTTCAGTATAAATCAACGGTCCTCTTTTTCTTGTGTTGATTATTGGTTCCCCCGTTTCTTCATTATATTCCTGCAATAATTTATAATACTTCCATTTGCCATCAGGAAGCCCTCCTTTATACCTTGCTTCCAAGTACGTATACGAATCTGTAAATGATGGATATTCTTGTAAGTCCACAAACCGATTTGTTTTAAATTCGATCCATTTTCCTTCTTTATGGTGATTTTTAATTGAGCCCTGTTCTTCATCTGTTTTATATAATCCATTCTGATCATAGTATCTGACAAATGTTCCGTTGCTTAAGAGCTGAAATTGATAAACAGGTTTTTGCCTAAAGGGATTCTCATTAAATTCATAATCCCGCAATGAGATTATAAAATTTTTATCGATATAGAATAGTGTATAGTCTGTGAATCCCATTTCTCCCTCATGATGAAGATAAATTCTTCTTATATCAACCGGCTTCCCATTCTTTACTGAAATTAAATATATTTTTTCTATGAATGGTTCACTATAGCGGACAGCGTTATAAATGGCCAGAAAATGAAGCGAATAATCCCCATAACGGAGGAAATTGGAGGCAAGTTTAATCTGATTATATTCTTTGCCGATATCTTGCTCAAATGGAAAAGAAACATCATATGCTTCGGGTATCGTTACGAGATTGTTTTTGATTGATTGATCAAATTTTAATGCATAGCGATTTCCTAAACCACGGTGATCTTGCATAGCCGACAATACGGAATCGACAGGTAGTTGTTTTGAAATATTTGAATACCCAAATGGAGGCGTTATACAATTCCTTTTATCCGTATTAAAAAAGGTAGATCCTTCAACTGATGCAGGTATATTTAAATTCTTATATCCGGTTTGTGCTTTGCTGTAGTTGGAAACAAGTACAAGCACAAGAAGGATAAAGGTTTTATTAATTTTACTAAACATATACTCTTTAGTTGTTCACATTGATCCTAACATTGCTCCATGAGTTTTCAGGCAAACTGAGCCATCATCTCCTATCTAACCTACCAAGCTATCTCCTTCGCTTTTTTTAATGTTTCTTCGATATTTTCACACAAAATCTTGGGAATAAAATCCTCTCTTGGCATTCCGTTGATATGATACAATCTTTCCGTTGGGAATTGGAATCCAATTTTTGTTTCTGTGAGACGGAAGTTTGAAATTGCGCCTAATAGCCCGGCCATAGGTGTGCCAATAACTGTCGCTCTATCAAGCGCGTCAAAACCTATAGCTATCCCTTCGCCCATACTTCCTGTCCAGTGTCCCACGAGGATATACACATTACCCTTGAAGATTTCCTTACGTGGACTTACATACTCTACCCAATGTCGTTTTGTGTCATAATCCTTCTCATCAAATTCGTGAATTTGATAAGGTAGAACTTTATTGACAAACCGCCCCATAATGGCCCTCGCAACCGTTGAATTTCCACCGCTAGGAGTTTCAGTCAAATCCAAAATAAGGTTTTTATTAGAAATCAAACTGTCAAGCGTCTTATCAAATTCAGCGATCAAGTTATTATTTCCCAGTGAATTATTGATTTTGATATAGGCTGTGTTTCCATTTATAATTTTATAATACAACAATTCATTCCGATTGCCATAGCTTACCGGTTCAAATGTTTTACGTTCGCCGTTTTCAACGACAGTAATCACGCGTTTCTTATCATGAGTTCCCGCAAAAAGCATATCTAAAGCATACTGATACATCTTTGGACTGTAATGACCTGTAAATCGAGGTAAGAAACTTTTTAACTGTTCATCGATTGCTTTTCCGTTGAAAAGAGTTACTTGCATACCAATTTTTAACCCAGCTAAATCTGCACCAAAACCTTTTCTTAAGTCTTTTATTAAATATTTGTTTCCATTTTTTTCGACACGTAGGTCGGACCATGATGGAATTATCCTGTTTGATGTATTAAGATTTGTGCTTAACGACGAATGTCCATTGTACAGCTCATTCAACGTATTTTCAAGCAACTGAATAAACTCGTTGTCATTTGTAACTTTTTCTACTTGTGAAGAATAAATTTCTTTGACTTTATTCCAGTCGATATTTTGCCTTTCTAAATAAGCATAATGTTTATTGATATCAGACCAAAACTCATAAAAATCCTTTTGGTATTTGGTTTGGGCGAAAATATTATTCTTTGTTAAAAATAAGAATACTATAGTAAAAATTGCTTTAGTCAATAGGCTTAATTTCATTGTTGTGTTCTTGAAGTGGTATTTCATTGGTCCAACCATAGCAAAAATAATAAAACCGGTGTTAAAATACTGAATCTTTTGAAAGCATTACTTTTTTCGTAATCTCTTTGTATAGATTTATAACTTGGAAAATCCTGGTGTTGTGATTCAGCAATTAAGCTGTTAACATCCCATTGGAGTTTTGATAATGATTAATTTGGTAACTTTTTTACCGTTATCTTTAAGACGACATGCGATCCGTAAGAAATAACGGCTTATACCGACTGCTGATGGATATTCAGATGGCGATTTTACTTTAGTCAAAAGTTTAAACCATTCTTCACCACACTGCTCTTTTACTTTTTGTTTCAACTCGTCCATAGATACGCTGGGAAAGGTCCGATGATCCTGATCAGTATATTCTTCACTTAGAAAAAGGCCATTCCCATTTTGTTTTAAAGGCTTCCAGTCTGAGTTAAAATGTTTCCATTCGGTAAGATCACAATGGGGACCTTCATTCATAATAGTTACGCTGGTTTCATAGCGTTGTTCCACCTTCAAGTCACGGACCTGATCACTTAAAATAGAAATATAAGTTCCCTCGATGCTTTCCCCGACTTCTGCTTCGATTTCTACGGTATCACGTTGTAGTCGATCCATCCTTTCTGGATCAAAAATGGCCATACCTTGAATCGAAACGACAAATTCATTGAATTTTATGGATGTTGTAGTCTTAACCTCATTCGTGGTATGTGAGGCGGGGACCGTATCTATCTGCTGCCTGGATATCACTACTTCTCCGTCAATAGGATGTTCTGATTGCTTAACATCCCGTTTTTGTAGGGGTACGCTAGGATTGTTACAAGAGCAAATTGCAGCAACAGTTAGCATGATGATATTTTGTTGTATGTTCATCTCTATACCTTAGTTTGTATTTTCTTTGCTTAACCGGGCAGTGTAGTACGCAAACTGCTTCATATTTTCATTGGCAACTTTTTTAAGCGTATAAGCTTTTATGATAATCGTCGTGCTATCGATCCATCTGATGTTTTCCACCGCCCAATTGTCCGTTTCAAAACTGTTGTATTCGGAAAGTTTGATCCGGAAAGGAGCCTTTTCTTTGCGGACAGCAAGTACCCCTATAAAGCAACTATTCGCAGCAAAGGCCTCATTATAATAATAAGCAAGAAAATCTCCGTTTGGAGATGAAATTGGTATTTCAACTGCACCGTCGCCGACTGAAGCAATTGTATGTTGACTACCGTTGATGCTATCGAGTAAAACTAAATCGCTAAAACCTAATGATTCAGCAACATGATTGCTTACGAGAATATGCATTTTCAGTTTGGGAAGATAGCCTTTATACGCCCAACCCTTAAATCCATCACCATAACCGGCTGAAAAACTATATTTCCTGAACTTTAGCTTGCCTTTGCCTGTAGGAATCACAAAGCTTTTCCGTTCAACAGCAGGAGTTTTATTGATAATGTTGGAGCTAAATGCTTTATGATAGTCTTCTGGTGTAGCTGCTTTGATTACTAATTTGGGAAGGCTATCATAGCGATCTCCATAACCTACTGTCAAATTTGGTGTAGATTGACCGTAAACAAGGTTTATCGAAAAAAGAAATATCAATAGCGATTTCATAATTATTTCTGGATTTTAGTAAAAACAGGATTCCATCTAAGATAACCCTCCCTGCGTTGCATGATGAAATAGATCTATTGTTTGTTCAAAAGTGACATCATGAATCGATCATCGTGTAAAGATAGGCCACAAGCCGCAAAAGTTTAAGACCATTTAATATTTGCATGTGGCGATTTATTATTCGCTATTTCTTTAAAGGATGAAGACTTGACGCTGTTGTAT
Source organism: Sphingobacterium sp. UBA5639 (assembly GCF_002421245.1). Classification (NCBI taxonomy): domain Bacteria; kingdom Pseudomonadati; phylum Bacteroidota; class Sphingobacteriia; order Sphingobacteriales; family Sphingobacteriaceae; genus Sphingobacterium; species Sphingobacterium sp. UBA5639. The sequence goes on along the minus strand of NZ_DIJR01000012.1, from coordinate 224,726 downwards.
TACTATACAACTCTTCTGTTTTATCCCAACATTTGATCCTCTTGAAAACGATGACTTCGACTCATCGTCACTAGTCCAGCAGAGTGGCAACTAACAGTACAATAGTGGGTTTTTCCAAACAATCGCGAATCAAAATGAGTTTACAATGCTGTTTTATTATGGGATTGACAGATGGATCAATTTCGCTTAAAGACGGTATTCCCTTCTTTGATTGTTTCAATTACTTTGATGTCCCGTAATTTTTGGGGATTAATTGTTAATGGATTTTGATCCAAAATAACCAAATCAGCTAGTTTTCCTTTTTTAAGAGACCCTTTATCTTTTTCTTCCTGATACTGATAGGCGGCGTTGATGGTAATTGCTTTGAGCGCGTCCCTGACATCAATACGTTCATCTGGCCCCAACAACATTCCCGAACGTGTCGTCCGATTGACTGCAGCATACACCCCGGTCAATAGATCTGGAGGTGTTACTGGGCTATCATGATGGATGGTAAACAGTATTCCCGCTTTTTTTGCCGACTGAGCTGGACTAATAAACGCCGCACGTTTGGGACCAAAAACACTTTGATAGTGCCAATCTCCCCATAAGTAAACATGGGATGAAAAATAGGAAGGAATAACACCGATATCTTTTATCTTGGCGATATGATCGGGGCGGCTGTTCTGCACATGTATCAAGGTTGCCCTAAGCTCAGGCTTATAAATTCCTTCGGCTTTCAATCTGCCGATCACACGAAGTGCCTGATCAATAGCCGCATCGCCATTAACATGTAGTTGTGCCGTAATATGATTTGAAAACACTGTTTTTAAATCATTGTAGAGGGTCTGGTCCGAAAAGATTGGAAAGCCTTTGTAATCTGCCAGTTGTCCTTCTGGTGGAATCAGGTATGGTTCTGTCAACCAAGCTGTCTTCCCCTGAGGCGAACCATCATCAGAAAATTTAAATCCACCAAATTTCAAACGCTTTTCGTATTTCATGTAACTGGGTTTAAAGGATTTCCATTCGGCTTTGTTTGCTTCAAAATCCGGAAAATAAACCACATCTGCCTTTAGAAGATTTTTCGAAGCTGCTTCCTTCAACAGGCCAACCCCCACTCCCATCGAACGTCCGTCACAGATTGTTGTCTGCCCATAACTAAGCCATTCGTCTTGCGCTTTGACAAAATCTTTTAGGGATTGAGATAGCTCATTTTTGGCCTGTTGAGGCTTGGGAATCATATTCGTCAACTTCACCAGTGCGGCAAAAGAGGCATTTTCTTCTAGTTTGCCGTTTAGTCGATTATCAGGGCTTCGGCCGTAATGTCCCCCCTCCGGGTCTTTCACATTTTCGGTAATACCTAATAACTTCAACATCGCACTATTGGCAACACTTGCATGACCAGAAGCATGAATGACAATAATCGGATTTGTCGTACTGATCGCATCCAATTCCTGACGAGTCGGATGGCGATGCTCACGCATGATAGCATCATCGTAACCATTTCCTAATACAGGAACAGACGCGCCTAATTTTGTTCGCTTAATAACTGATAATATAGTCTTTTGAAGATCTGGTATTGAATTAACGGTACCATATGGACTTGGCGATAAATCTATTGCCTGTTCCATTCCTGCTCTTGAAGTGATATGGCCATGGGCATCAATAAAGCCAGGCAGTAAAGTTTTTCCCTTCAAATCGATCTGTTTCGTGTTTTCCCCTACATAGGGGCCCGCTTCTTTCCGGCTACCGACGAAAAGAATTTTCCCGCCTTTTACTACTAACGCATCTACCTGGGGAAAATCATCTTCCATCGTAATAATATTTCCACCAAAATAGAACGTATCGCCTTTTTGCTGACTGCTCTTACAGCTTAAAATAAAAAAGGGTAAAAGGATAATTAGATATTTCGTAATTATTGCCATGTGAGAGGTTAACTGTACTGATGAATAACAACAGAATACAGTTAATTGTTTCGCAGCTCTTTGCTGGGGAACAGTCGGTGGAAAAATGCGCATCTAGATGTGCATTTTCGATTAAAGCAGAATCGGTAGCAGTTGATCTAGACTTTCTACCTGCAGGAAATTGCTTGGTTTAACCTCATCACAAGCTTGCTCATGTGTCCAAGTCACATGGTAAGGGACATGTATTGCCTGTCCCCCCAATGCCAAAACAGGCAGAACATCGGAGTTAATTGAATTTCCGATCATGATAAAATTTTCAGCGGGGCATTCAATTTTTCTTAATAATTTTGAGTAATCGTCATTTTTCTTGTTACTCATAATTTCCACATGATGGAAGTACTTTTGGAGACCCGAATTTTTCAGCTTTCTTTCCTGATCCAAAAGATCGCCTTTTGTGGCTACGATTAGCTTATAATGTGCACTCAGCCTTACCAACGTATCTTCAACACCTTCCAATAATTCAATCGGCATCTTTAATAAATCTTGTCCAATCGCTATGATTTTGTTTATTGTCTTCAGCGATAACTGTCCTGCCGAAATACGGCTGGCAGTCTCTATCATACAAAGAATAAAGCCTTTCACACCATACCCATAGAGGGACAGGTTATTCATTTCTGTTTCAAATAATTCTTTTGATACTGCATGCTGTGGAAGATAATTTTCTAACAGTGCACAAAAATCATGTTCTGCTTTTTGAAAATATGGTTCGTTTACCCATAATGTATCATCTGCATCGAATGCGATGACTTTAATGGCAGTTTTATTGATAATCATTCTAATTTTAATTCAATTTAAGTAGTTTACTTGATCTTGATGCCATTATATTGTTCCCATAACCCGGTCAAGTTTAGGTCTGAATCATATACGGCATTAAAAGCAAACAGTTTTCCCTTAGCCACATAATCATAAATATAAAGATCGGTTAAAGGGGTCGGAATAGATTCCAGTTCGTCTGCAGCGATCCATTCGAGGTCACCCTCATTACAATAGGGGGCCTCTACATATTCGATATCGGATACATATACATAGCTGATCCAATTGTAATTGATCGGTGATGTTTCGGTTAACATGCCACAAAATTGTTTTGACGTGATATGGATCCCTGTTTCTTCCATGACTTCACGAACTACCGCATCATCCGGGTTTTCAAATGGGTCTAATTTCCCACCAACGGGAACATACATATCTTTATTGGGTTCTTTAAGGCGCTTTAGCAATAGAAACTTATCTTTATTTCTTAATATACATAGTGTGGCTACACGCTTCAAACCTGTCACTTCAGTGCTCATTTCTTTTCTGTTTGTAACAAAAATAGAAAATGTTGCGAGAGTCTTCAAGCATTTTAGCGAATTCATTCAGTCTATCTCTTATCAGTAAAGACTTGCATATCTATTGCATCGGCATAAGTCACCTTGGCGATCACTTTTCCATGAAGCGGACCCCATAATCTTTACGCACTCACTCTCATGGGGTACCGAAATTTATTTTTGAGGGAAAGCCCATTATCCAATGAACGATCGGCATAATGGGCTATATCCATAGAATTAAACATTAAATTATGCGGGTCTTAAATGATAGGCTTTAGGCTGAACAAATGCTCGTATACCTTGAGCCGATAAGGTCGAACCTAAGCCAGAATTTCGTCTTCCGGACCAAGGCACATTAGGGCTTACCCTATCACAGCAGTTCCAATACACCGTTCCTGTATCCATTTTGCTAAGGATATTCATTGCTCTATCCTGATCGGACGAAAACACCGCTGCAGTAAGGCCATAGGTCGTATCCTGCATCAACGTAATTGCCTCTTCGTCTGAAGTGACCTTTTGTATACCTATCAACGGACCAAAAGTCTCTTCACGCATAAGTAGCATGTTGTGATTACAGTGCTCAAATACTGTGGGAGCATAATAATATCCCTTACCTTCTAATACATGTCCGCCCAACCGTAGTGTTGCTCCCTTTTCAAGGGCATCTTTCACTTGATCTTCAAGGACGTCCAGCTGAGCAGCCCTCGTTAAAGGACCGATAAATGTGTCTCCAGCGCATGGATCGCCAACCTGATAGGAAGCTACCTCCTCAATAAATGCCTCGACAAACTCATCGTATATCTGTTCTGAAACATAGATACGTTCAACAGCACAACAGCTCTGCCCATTGTTGTAGAAAGCGCCCTCAGCTGCCGACACTGCCGCCTGTTTTATGTCTTTCAAATCTTCTGTTACGTATAGGGGATCCTTTCCGCCTAGCTCAAGCTGGACTGGAACTAATTTATGCGCTACGGCCCTAGCAATATGTACTCCAGTTTTATAGGATCCAGTAAAGAAATAGCCATCCAATGGCAATGATAAGATATGCTCGCCAATCCTCCCATCTCCAACAACACAGTGAAATACATCATCAGGTATACCGGCTTCATAAAGGTATTTTGCAAACTGCAATCCGGTCAGCGTAGCAAATTCAGAAGGTTTATAGAGCACGGCATTGCCCGCAACCAAGGCGTACAGAAAAATATTAAAGCCCACATTATAAGGGAAATTCCATGCAGAAATATTGGCAATGACACCAAGTGGTTCATAGCGAATATGTTCTAGTGTAGCCCCCTCATTTACAATAATTTCTTCTGAAAGCCATCTTTCAGCATTTTTTCGAAGATGCTCAATACGGTTTTGTGCTCCGTTAATTTCATTAAGCGATTGTGTGATGGGTTTGCCCGTCTCCTTGGTAAGGATCTCCGCAAGTTCCTGTTTATTCGCCAAGATCAGCTCCCCAAATTGTATGATGCACGCCAAACGATCCTTCAAAGGAACGTTGGCCCATTTTTGCTGTCCCTGTCTTAGTAAGGAGAGTGTATTTTCCAATTCAACTGTTGTGGTTGAAGGCAACGTTGCTACTACAGCACCGGTTGCAGGATTTCTAATTTCTATGTTGTCTTGCATGTTCGATAAAAACATTAAGAATTAAATTTTCATCTAAAAGTATTCCCTTCTGTGTTTGGGAAAATTCGGGATGCCATTGTACACCCATCACTTTCCCGGCCGCTTCTTTGGTATAACCAAATGCTTCGATAAATCCGTCTTCCGAGCGCGCAAAGACTTCGAGATCACGGCCAAGATCTTTAATAGCCTGATGATGTACAGTGTTGACCAATGGATTGGCAACATGGCCATATAGTCTGTCGAAAAGTGTTCCTGGTTCTATATGTACGGGATGATTGATGGTGTCGTATAGACTTGCTGAACGATGTACAGCCGACTGAGGAAGCTGACTACCGATATCCTGATACATTGTGCCTCCAAAATAGACGTTCATTAACTGAAATCCCCGACAGATACCTAAGACTGGCTTATGATTTCTGATGGCATAATCCAATATCTTTAGCTCATATTGATCCCGATAAGGGTCTCCTTTCCAGGGTCCGATAGGCTCTTCTCCATAATGCTGGGGTGCTATATCGCTTCCACCTTGAAGAACTATGCCATCCATCTGGTGTAAGATGTCCGCTAATAATGATTCTTCAAGATCCGGCAATAATATAGGAAGAACGCCTTTTTTAGTTATCCATCGAACCATATCATTTTCCATATAGCTCAGTGATTTGTGTCCAAAGACCGTCCTCTCGGGGTCTGGATAAAAAAAACACGCACTAATACCGATTTTTAACATATTATTTTCCTTCGTAAGCGGTTTCATAAATTGCAAGAAAATCTGCTTTGCTAACGGGCTTGGGGTTTGATGGGTGACAGAAATCTGCAAACGCCAGTTCTGATAACGGTTGCAGATGTTCCTTTTGCACGCCTATCGCAGATAATTGTGTAGGCAGTCCCAAACGTACATTGAGGTCAAACAGATAGTCTACAACCCTGTCTCCAGCATGACTACCGAGCCCTAAAGCCATGGCCATCTTATCGAAACGATCTTCAAAACCGACATAATTAAACTGCATTCCATAAGGAAGATTCACCGCGTTGGCCAGTCCATGATGGGTATCAAGGAGCGAGGACAGCGGATGCGCTAAACTATGAACGACTCCTAATCCCTTCTGAAAAGCAACAGCTCCCATCAATGATGCCAAAAGCATTTTGGAGCGGGATGGCAAGTCTGATTCTTTCGTAGCACACTCAATAGACGTCGCCACCATGGCCATTCCTTCAAGCGCTATACCATCACACATCGGATGATACCCTTTGGCCAAATAGGCTTCCATATTGTGGGTAAGTGCGTCCATTCCCGTTGCTGCCGTAATAAACGGTGGCAGATCCATTGTAAGCAAAGGATCGGCAAATACAATTTTTGCCATCAATCTGGGACTAAATAGAATTCGTTTTTTCTTGGTTTCATCTTCTGAAATAATAGCACTACGCCCCACCTCACTCCCAGTCCCGGCGGTCGTGGGTACAGTAATCAATGGTGGTATCTCGTTGGTCACATAGATATCGCCACCGATCAGATCGTCGTAATCAAATAAATCACGATGATGATTTGCGCGCAAGGCAATTGCCCGTGCTACGTCGAGTGCTGCTCCACCGCCAACGCCAATAATTGAATCTCTATTTTGCCCTCTAAAGACATCTCCTCCCAAAAGAACATCAGATTTTATTGGATTTTTATGCAAATCATGAAAGACAATAACGTCGATCCCTTTGTTCGTCAGCTTTTGTTGGACTCCCTTAAAAAATGGCAGTTGGGCGATAGTCGGATCCGTTACCAGTAGAGGGCGATTAAGTCCATTGGTCAATAAATAGTCTGGTAGCTCATCGATCACTCCAGCACCAAAACGGATCGGTGTCGGAAAATTAAAACCGTAAATTTTTGCTGTATCCATTGTTCAGTTAAATAATTTCAAAATATCTTTTTGTTTCCCAATCTGTGACCTGCTCTGAAAATTGTCGCCATTCCCATAACCGTGATTTACAAAAATGATCGACAAACTTTTGGCCAAATAGCTCGGAGGCTATTTGCGATTGCGCCATTCGAGCGGTCGCATCGTGGAGGTTTCTTGGTAACACGCCGTGTTGCAGATCTTTATAACCATTACCGCTAGTATGTCGATTATCCAATGGCAATTTATACTTGATGCCATACAACCCGCTAGCCAAACATGCTGCTACTGCCAAATAAGGGTTCACATCTGAACCGACAACACGGTGTTCAATGCGTGTGGCCTTGGGGCCACCTTCGATGACGCGGAGTGCTGTGGTACGATTATCTATGCCCCAAGTCAGGGTTGTCGGTGCCCATGCTCCTTCAGTCAGCCTTTTATAACTGTTAACAGTGGGCGCCAATAACGGTAGAATATCAGGTAAACAATACAATTGCCCAGCAAGAAAATGCTTCATCAACTGGCTCATTCCGAGTTCATCATCTTTATCATAAAAGAGGTTGTTCTGTTTGTTGAGATCCCAAAGACTTTGATGCACATGGCCACTGCAGCCAGGTAAGTCCTTGGTCTGTTTCGCCATAAAACTCGCCGTGATATTATGTTTTTTTCCGATGTCCTTAACCGCAGATTTAAAGAGCGTAGCCCTATCCGCAGCTTCAAGAGCATCACTACATTGGATCGCAGCTTCCAGAACACCTGGCCCGGTCTCCGTATGTAGGCCCTCAAGAGGTACACCGAATCTTTCGAGCATAGCCAAAAGATCCTGAAAAAATCCGTAGTTGTCAGACATCCGTAAGATGGAATAGCCAAACATACCAGATGTTATCGGTGTCATATCTCTAAAACTATTTTGGGGAGCGGCATTATCGGCTTTCACGAAATTAAACCATTCAAATTCCTGTGAAAAAATTGGTTTAAATCCGGCAGTCTCCGCCTGTGCAATTATGTTTTTAAGGAGTGATCTTGGGCACACATTTTGGTCGCGAGAAAGCGGAGATTCAAAATCAGCTAGAAAAAAGGGAATATCTTCTTGCCAGGGAATCTGTCGAAATGTATTTCCATCAATACGCGCCGGGAAATCGCCGTATCCTGTATGCCAGCCTGTAATTTCCACATTGTCATAAACCTGATCGTTAACATCCCATCCAAACACCACCGAGCAAAACCCAAATTCATTGTCCAGTGCAGAGATAAACTTATCCCGATGCATAAATTTCCCACGGAGCACCCCGTCTATATCAGCGACGGCAACTTTAACGTGCGTACTTGTGCTTGCTGTTAATTTGGCAATAATTTCATTTTTAGTTATCATAATTTGATGGTTTTGTCCTTGTCAAGGAAGATTAGGAAATAGAGGTATGATAAGATGACAAGCCCAAAGAATAATAGAGCTGTCAAGGGGTTATAATATATCATTGCAATGAGACACACGACAGCAATAATAAATGCAATTGCCGGAAACAGCGGATACAATGGAACTTTGAATGGGCGTTCCAAATCGGGTTCCTTTTTTCGCAAGGCAAAAAATGACCACATGGATATTATATAAAGACAGATTGCCCCAAAACATGCGATGGTAATAATACCTGCGGTCTTTCCGGTCAATAATGCTATGATGCCAATAGCCATATTGATTAAGAGTGCATTGGCCGGAGTCTTAAATCGTTGATGTACTTTTCCAAGAATCGACGGTGCATACCCCACTCTCCCAAATTCGAAGGTAGCTCTGCCACCAGCGAGAATGATACCATGAAATGAGGCTATAAGACCCAAAAGACCAACGCCTATAAGTAGTTTATAGAGAATATGGCGATTGTCAATGACATGTGCAATGGCAAGTGGCAATGGTGAATCGGAGGGTTCAGTGCTTCCGACAGGATAAACAACAGCCTCCCAGCCGCCGACACCCACCGCCGACAAAAATGTAATGATACAAAGCACAACTAAAGTTACGATGGCCGATCCAAAGCCGATTAATACATTTTTCTGTGGATTGATCGTTTCCTCAGCAACATTCGCTACACCTTCAATAGCGAGAAAAAACCAGATGGCAAACGGAATAGCTGCAAAAATACCCGAGAAGCCATTGGGCAATGCGTTGTGCTCAAGGTTGGAAAATTCGAAAGCCGGAAATGTAACACCGGCAAATATTAGTAATTCGATAACCGCAAGAACAGTTACGACCAATTCAAATGATGCAGCGAGCTTTACGCCCAGTATATTCATTGAAGTGAAAATCACATAGGCCCCAATGGCAAAAATAAGATAGTCAACCGAAGGATGCAATAAATGTAGATAAGCACCTATAGCAGCAGCAATGGCAGGCGGAGCAAAAACAAACTCGATATTTTGTGCAATACCGGCGACAAATCCCAAATGCTTGCCCAATCCTCGATTGGCATATTCAAAGGCTCCGCCAGCCTTAGGGATCGCACACGCCATCTCTGTATAGCTGAAGGTAAATGTAAGGTACATGATAATAACGAACACTGTAGCAATGGCCAATCCCAATGTGCCGCCTTCTGCCAAACCGAGATTCCATCCAAAATACATTCCCGAGATAACATAGCCTACACCCAATCCCCATAACATAACCGGACCAAGGACTTTTTTTAATTGAGGCTCACTCATAATTTTATTTAGGTTGGTAAATTGATAGTAATTAATTAATTTAAATTTACTACATATAGTTTAAATGATAGTATTATATATCTGTAATTATGGCTATTTTAGTAAAATAATATGGTTGTATTTTATTTACTAGTGTTTACGATCTAACTACAGTCATAGATATAGTTTTTTTAGATTTAATTTACTACGATAATGAAATTGGATGAGAAAGACCTCATGCTTCTGGACCTTTTGCAACAGGATGCGAACATAAGTAACAAGGAAATAGCTGACCGTGTTAATTTATCCATGACTCCCGTTTACGAACGTATTAAGAAGTTAATGGCAACCTCCGTTCTCAAACAGAAAGTCTTTCTGCTGGACAGAAGAAAACTTGATCTTAATCTAATGGTCCTTGTATCCATTAGTATGGAAAAACATTCCAATGAAAGTGCCTTGTTATTTATGGAGGAGATACAAAAATTTCCAGAAGTAGTCGAGTGTTTCCACGTAACGGGTGCATTTGACTATCAAATAAAGGTGATGGTTAGGGATGTTGATCACTATCATGAATTCAATTTTAATAAACTGGCAACAATCAAGGGAATCAGACATATGGAAAGTTATTTTGTCATGAAAGAAATCGTGAATACAACCCGTCTCCCAATCTTTCTTTGATAATTAGTTTAGCATATTTTAGCTTCTATGCTGCGCTGACGACTCTCCTAATTTAATTTCCCGGAATTGATGGATTTCATTGGTATGGCACCTACACTTAGGCAATGGTTCATACTTGCAGAACCATGCCTTCTATTTGTATCGTGTTGTTTATAAGAGCACAATATTCTCAAGCGATACGCCTACTCCCTTAAGAGCTGCGTAGGTTAATTTGTCCATTGAGGCCCCGTCAAAATCGATTGTTTTAATACTCTTATAATATTTATTGGTAAGCGCAAACGTGGGCCGAAAGGAAACATTTCTAAGAATAACCCCTCTAAATGAACTGTTTGCTAGGTCTGCATTATCGAATTTTACGTCGACAAATACTTGCCCATCAAAGCTTATGCCTTTCATATCACAGGACTTAAAGCAAACACCATTGAACTCACAGTGTTCAAAAATGGTTTTTCTGAGATCCGACGCCGTAAATTTGACATCTGTCAGCTTTATACTATTAAATCTAGCATTGTTCAACTCCGACGCATAAAATTCTGTACGTGCGAGAACGGTCTTGTTGAAATTTGCGTTCGTCATATTACTAGCAGAAAATGTACAGTCCGTAAGGTTCGACGAATCAAAATTAGCATCGCGGATATCACTTCCTTTAAAAATGCTTGCCGTGAAATCTGCTGTACTGAAGTCTGTGCCACGCAGCTCACTTCCGAGAAATTTTCTCTTTGGCGCATTTACGCCAGAAAAATCAGTTTCGGCTAGCGTGTTACCGCTAAAATCTGTCAGTAGCGGCTTTTGTCCCGTATCAGAAAATTTTGCCTCTTCCAGAGAATTTCCTTTCGTGTCATCTAAAGTGCCAATGACCACCTTTTGACTTGCTACGCTATCTCCTAATTTCGAATTTTCGGCGAAGTAGTTTAGATCGACTGCGAATATTTCCGCAAGTCTATGTAGTGTTAAAAAGTCTGGTAAAGACTCTCCCCGCTCCCATTTTCCAACTGCTTGGGGGCTGACGAATAAAAGTTCAGCAAGCTGTGCTTGCGACATATTTCGCTCTTTCCGCACTTTGGCAATATTATTACCTAATGTTTTGTTATCCATAATTATTGTTTATTGATGATGTTCAACTTTACAAATATATTGAGGCTAATCTGTAATTATCGCGAAAAGGGAAATACCTCTAGTTGTAATTATGCTACTTATCGTTGTATTCGAACAGCTTCGGGTTGTTATTCCTAGAGTATTGTCCTATACTGTTATTGAAACTATATTTTAAGTAAAACTTCTCAAAGACGGGCCTTTCTTTATAATAATGCCATCTCATATTTTAGATCGTGGGTTATGAGAAAGACAAACTTTAACTAATTTAGGAAGATCTACCACCATGAATACCGCCAAGCTAGTTTAAATATTTCTAGAAATTTGATCTATATTTATATACCTAAAATTTACATATGTTAGAGAATTTTGAGTTTTACCTTTTTTTAGTCCTACTAATTACGATGTTGATCATGCTGGCGAGAAAAATTCAGGTTGCATACCCTGTTTTACTCGTATTAGCGGGACTTGTAATAAGTTTTATCCCGGGAGTTCCCCCTATAAAGATAGAACCCGAATTGATATTCATTATTTTTTTACCGCCGCTCCTCTACGAGGCAGCTTGGTCAACTTCCTGGAAAGAACTCTGGCGATGGCGCCGGATTATCTTCAGCTTTGCCTTTGTTGTGGTCTTTTTTACAGCATTGTCCGTTGCCGTTTTTGCCAACTATTTTATCCCGGGATTCTCCTTAGCTCTCGGTTTTCTATTGGGTGGAATAGTTTCCCCTCCTGATGCGGTTAGTGCCGGTGCAATTTTAAAATTCGTGAAGGTACCCAAAAGGCTGGCGTCCATATTGGAAGGTGAAAGTTTGTTGAATGATGCTTCCTCACTAATAATTTTTCGCTTTGCAATGATTGCTGCTGCTACTGGGCAGTATGTATGGTACCAAGCGGCCGGGAGCTTTATTTGGATGTGTATTGGCGGAGTGGGAATCGGACTTACAATTGCCTATGTTTTTCTGAAAATGCATAAACTTTTACCAACCGATTCCAATACAGACATATTGCTAACTTTTATTGCACCTTTCTCGATGTATTTGATCGCAGAACAACTTCATGCTTCTGGGGTTCTTGCGGTTGTCAGTGGCGGCTTATTTCTCTCGTATCGTAGTCACGATTTTTTAAGCAGTGCATCTCGAATCCGGACAGTAACCGTATGGGAAAGCTTTTGCTTTCTGCTGAATGGCATTGTCTTTATGCTTATCGGATTAGATTTACCGGAAATTGTATCTGGATTGGGTGATACCAATATCTCCACTGCTATTGGCTATGGCGTCGCCGTTACAATAGTCCTTATTCTTGTACGAATTTTTGCAGGGTATGCTGCAGTAATTACGACCTTGATCATGAGAAATTTTATAACGGTTGCAGACGCTCAATCGCCCGGTTGGCAAACGCCAATGATTATCGGATGGACTGGAATGCGTGGCGTCGTTTCTTTGGCAGCAGCGCTATCTATCCCATTAACTTTGGCCGACGGAACTCCTTTTCCTCAAAGGAATCTCATTCTTTTCATCACATTTGTTGTGATTCTGTTAACCTTACTTGTTCAAGGGTTGACCCTCCCTTTTATCTTGAGGAAAATCAAATTAGTAGATAGAGATTTTGTAAGAAGTGAAAAGGAGATCGATTATGAAATTCAGAATAGATTGGCTCAAGTCGCCGTTGACAAGATTCGTAATGATTACGCGGACAAAGTTGAAAGTTTTCCGACCTTAAAGGATCAACTACAGAAGTATGAAAATCAATTGCGGAGCTCCGAGATTATCATTAATTATGCCGAATACCGTAAAATCTATATCGATATCCTTGAAACACAGCGAATTTGGCTTATCAATAAAAACCGCGAAGAACTTTTATTGGACGAAGAGATCATCCGCAAACACCTTCGTTTGTTAGATCTTCAGGAAGAAAGGTTGAATATGAGAAGCTAATTTATCCCTAGCTCAGCCTACTGCCGTACATTAATGATCGACAATGCAGATTGAATTGTCGATCATAAATAACTAATTTATTAGTCTTCATCCAAATAAATGTCGTGAACAACAAAACGAATAGATTTGCTAAACACCAACATATCCGCTACATCTTCAGAATCTATGGCATAGAGTGTTTCTACCCCACCTTCATCCAAAAGTTCGGAATCTGGTATAAGTTCAAAAAAAGTGATTCCTTCAACAATGGATAATTCTTCTACTTTAACATATGATACATCCTGGCTCTTCCAAAGTGAGAGAATTTCTTTGGAAAACAATCGATAATTATTAGCTTGATTTGACATGCTCGCAAATTAACAAAAATATGGCTCATTATATTTGTGTTATAACGTTTCTAAAATCTTACTTACTCTTTCGTTTTTAGGATTAATTTCGCGAACTTTTTGATAGTTCTTCTTGGCACTATCTATTTGTCCAGATTTCAGGTAGGCTTCCGCTAAACTATCATAAACATTTTCACTTTTAGGATATAGCACCGTATTCACCTTAAATATGTCAATAGCTTGGTTTATTTTATGCTGATTGAGCAATTCATAACCTGCACCGTTCAGGAAACCTTCTGAAAGCAACTCATCGTCACTATCCTGTTCTTTTGCTTTTTGAAAAGCTTTTAATCCATCCTTGAAATTTGCTTCTAAAATAAGCTCTAGTGGAGTCCGGTCATTTGCATTGACTTTCGGATTTTTGGAATAAATCTTTTTATCACGCAAAACCTGTACAAGCTCATATTGACCGCTTTCGGTATCCTTTGAAAATACTACGTTCACGTTTCGATCTCGCATAACAAAAGTATTTGCCGACACTTTAACCAACTCTACAGGCTTGTCTAGATTTTGGACTGACATAAGCTTGCCACTCTGACTATAGACCCTTATAACACCGTATTTGCCAGATCGATAACGTCCACTATTGACATTCAGTTCTTGAGAACTGAGCGGCAAAATTTTATTTATTGGGGCCAGGTAATTGGGCCATTGATAGGTTAATGCAACCGCTCGGACAAGTTCGTTGATAAATTCAGGTTTGTTTGTATTTGTAAGAATAACTACGCCATCACCGCTTGTTTTATTTCCAACAAAATAGGAGCTAAAGCCTTCGTTCCATCCACCATGGCAAAAATAAGATGAACCGTCGTAATCTTCCAGAAAGACACCTAATCCTATAATAGGTTCAATATAGGGGCTTGTGAATTCTTCGGCCATCTTCTTGGAAATTATAGTACTACTTTTGCCATTTAAGGTCCGTTGAATATAGATCACGAATCTAGCGTAATCTTCTGCTGTTGACCACAAGCCAGCAGCCGCCTGCTCTGGGTAGACATGATATCTTCCTTCGACTTTTTTACCATCTACAGTATAAGCCGTCGCCGCAAATTGTTTGTTCAACTCAGGAAGAGGCTGGGCAAAAGTGCTATTTTTCATACCCAAAGGTGAGAGTACCTTTTCTTCCATTATGCTACTATAATCTTTCCCTTCAATATCAACGAGCATCTGTTGAAGTACGGTATAGCCACCGCCTGAATACCGAAAATTTAAGCCAGGAAGTTTATCAACATACACCATAGGTGTATTAGCAGGCTTTAGACCACTCAGTACTTCTACCGCTGTAGGAATTGGGTCTGTTGTCCGATAGCCCGGGAACCCACTTACGGTAAGTCCGGCAGTGTGGCTAATGATATTTTTGAGTGTAACAGTTTTCGCTCTGGTCCAATTATTTTCGGGTATTTTCCAGGATTTCAGGTATAAATTCACATCGGCATTGGATGCCAACTTGCCAAGCTCCACTTCCTTCAATGCAGCGTATGCACTTACGGGCTTGCTCATGGACGCCACCTGAAATAAGGTGTTTGACCTAACTGGTGTTTTCGAATCGAGATCGGCAAAACCATACGTTTTGCTCCATAATATTTCAGCGTTTTTTATCACGGCGATGCTTACACCTGGAACCTGATAAAATTCCATGCGCGATTTAATATTCCAGGCCGGCTCACCCTCAAAACGAACAGGCGGTATGAGACTGGATTCGACATGAGAAATCTCCTTTATTTTTTGAGGGGTCGTTTGAGCAAATGCGGTTGACACTAGTATCGCAAAAATTCCAGTAATTGGTGAAGCTTTCATTTTATTTATGATCGTTTAAATGGTGATACGAAGCGCCTCTCCTATCTCTTGCTGGCTTCTTTGTAATTCTTCATTGACAGCTGATGCCAATTTTATTGCCAAAACCATAAGTCACTGTAAAACAATGCTATGAAATAGTATTCCAAAATAAATTGATCGTATTCGGNNCCGAATACGATCAATTTATTTTTACTAAGCGGTATCTCGCTTTTCTAACATCATCAGCTGTCAGCCCCATAGCATGTTCGCATACAGTAGCATCTTCATTGTCGTATTAGGATCGCCAATAGAAGTTTCCTTTTGGTTGAATTGTGGAAAAATGAAAACGGGGCATACTAGCCCCGTTACATTGTTTGATTAATTGATACTTAATGATTCGGATTACCATAATAGTTTTGATAATTCTGAATGGTAGCACTAAACCATGCTCCACAGCTGCTATAATACATATCATTGGCTCCATAGCTGGTGTACGTGAGAACCTGAGTTTCGATCAACTGACCGCTTGTATTATAGATACTCATCGTCAATCTACATAGGGTACGAGACTTTCCGAGCTTGATCTCTTTGGCTTCGCTCACGATATTCAAATTAGCTTTTCCAGTTTGTGATTTGTAAATCGTTGATTTTTCAACAAGGCTGTTGTCGGCCGCTTTTGGCCCCGTTTTCGCAAAAGTAGCAGATGACATTAAAGCCAAGGCTACGGCGCTCATCATTAATTTTTTCATGTTACTAAGTTTTAGATAAATACATTGGAGGACCTGCCTCACTGTTAATTAACCTAAAACTGCCAATAAATTTAACACAGTAAACACTGTAATAAATATCTGATGTAGTCGTAACAATATTCGGTTGGTTTGATCAAATTTTTGAAAATAAATAAGAATTCAAAAAATTCTACTACCTTTGCAATCATCAGATGATATGACTATATGAAGACTGAAGCTATCGTACGAAGATCCTTGGCAGAGGAAGTTGCCGCGGCAATAGAAGAAAAAATCAAATTAGGTGAATTCCCGGTAGAATCTAAACTTCCTACGGAACCAGAATTGATGAAACAATTTGCTGTGGGCAGATCCAGCATTCGTGAGGCGGTCAAATATTTAAGTCAATCAGGCTATCTCAATGTACAACAAGGTCTTGGTACTTTTGTTAAAAGTAGCACAGGTCATCATGCTCTTGATTCAAAAATTGAAAAAGCCAATTTTAACGATATTTTTGAAGTTAGACACGTATTGGAATTGCGAATTATTGAAAAAGCTGCCTTAAATCGTACTTCGAAAGGCCTCAAGGATATGGCTCAAGCGCTCAAAAATAGAGCAAAATATGCCGAAATGGGAAATTTGATGGCGTGCGTGGATGCCGATATTGCCTTTCACAGTGCAATTGCTGAATCATGTGGAAATAGTATTTTGACCGCTTTATATACAACTTTATCTGAACATGTCAATAAGTTCTTCATGACTATTTATAAGGATACAGTACCCTTCTTAACTTCACAACAGCAACACGAGGAACTGATGTTGGCAATCAAAGATAAAGAAGTGAAAAAAGCTGTTGATATTGCTAACCGAATTATCCAACAGCTGTAATTTTCCTATAGCATATGCAAATCATCAATCTCAATATACGTTATTTTTATCAATTAAAACATCAGATGACCTGATGAATATTTCTTTTATGAAAACACAATCTTTAAACCCGAGTGGATCTTGGAAAAGCTCCGAAACCGTCTATCCGATTTTATTTGCGATTAGTCTTTCACACTTGCTCAATGACTTGATTCAGTCGGTCATCCCGGCAGTATATCCCATGTTAAAATCAAATTATGCGCTTAGTTTTACCCAAATTGGTATTATAACGTTGGTTTTTCAGCTTACTGCTTCTATTTTGCAACCCTTCGTTGGTTTGTATACAGATAAAAACCCTACACCACGATCACTCGCTGTCGGTATGCTTTTCTCTTTAGCAGGATTGATATGCATTTCTTTTGCGTCAAACTTTATCTACATTCTCCTTTCTGTAAGTCTTATTGGCATGGGTTCATCTATATTTCATCCTGAAGCTTCTCGAGTTGCTCATTTAGCTTCCGGAGGCAAAAAGGGGCTCGCCCAGTCTATCTTCCAAGTCGGTGGTAATGCTGGTGGTGCGATAGGTCCCCTTCTTGTAGCGCTTATTGTGATCCCTTTGGGCCAACAATACATTGGTGTATTTGGCGTATTGGCCATTGTAGCCGTTATGATTCTTACTTATGTCGGTAATTGGTATCAAATACATCTCAAGCCTAAGACACAAACAACTGCTGTTGGTGCTTCAAAAGCCAACCTGCCAAAATCAAAAGTAGTATTTGCACTTGTAATTTTATTGGTACTCATTTTTTCCAAATATTTTTACATGGCTTCCATGACCAGTTATTTCACCTTCTATTTGATCAATAAATTCCATGTTTCGGTTCAGGAATCTCAAATATACTTATTTATATTTCTTGCTTCTGTAGCTGCGGGAACTATATTAGGGGGGCCATTGGGAGATCGCTATGGGCGTAAACTAATTATCTGGGTATCGATTCTCGGAGCGGCTCCGTTCACATTACTATTGCCACACGTGGGTCTAGGGCTAACCATTATCCTCGCTATTTTAATAGGTCTTATTATATCGTCTGCATTCTCTGCTATCTTGGTCTATGCGACAGAACTCATCCCAGGAAAGGTCGGAATGATTGCTGGTTTATTTTTTGGCTTTGCTTTTGGTATGGGGGGAATTGGTTCAGCAGTTCTAGGCTGGCTTGCAGATCAAACCTCAATCGAATATGTATTTAATATCTGTGCTTATCTTCCATTAATCGGAGTAGTTACAGGGCTATTACCTAATATAAGTCAGCAGAAAAAGTAATTATATAATCAGTGTGTCCGAAAAGTTTGTCACTTGTTTTGTGGAAACTATTTTTGAATAGCAGATAAAGTTTCAACCTGTCCAAAGAGCTATGGTGAAATCCGGTGAAAAATGGCAACAATAAGCGAATGGGAAGCCCTTTGCTTCGTACCTGCTTCGTACTTTCTTCGGATCATCAATAGATTCCGTACAGATGCTGAACAGTCATTGACCAGTCTCCGAACAGGAAAATACTGGTCAGGAACTGGCCAATAGCTAATCCTTATCCGGTGAGCTCCGAAGCTTGTCCGAAGCAGGTACGAACACAATAGGTATCTAAGGCATATTGCCGCCACTAGCAGCATATACTGAAACTTATTCCTGTCGCTTATCAATACAGCATAGTTACTAAAATTGGACCTATTCAAAACGTATTAAAAATTAGCCGCAAAAAAAGCTGTCCAAAAAAATGCAGTGTCCCCAAAAAGTTAGACATTTTCTGGGGGCACTGCACATTTGGACAGCTTCTTTAAATACTAGTAACCTGGATTTTGGATCAATTTTGTATTTCGATTAACCTCATCGCGATGCAAAGACGTGTAGTACATTTTGTCATCCCAGTTCCTATTTTCGATACCTGGATCAATATTGGATACCGTATAGGTATAGGTGTAGTTATCGGGATTATATTGATAAAGAGTTACATTTTTACCCGCCTTAAGGGTTCCCGTGATGTTTATAATATTTGCTTTACGACCTATAGTTTCCGCGGCTATCATCCAGCGTCGCGCGTCAAAGAAGCGATGCTCCTCGTAGGCTAATTCAATACGGCGCTCGTTTCTATAACGTGCTTTTAGAGCCGCTCCGGTTTCGGCGGTTGGAATTGCAGGCATTCCAGCTCTAAAGCGGATTTTGTTTAACCATGTTTTAGCTTCATTCTCTTCTCCTAATTCAAGACATGCTTCTACATAGTTCAATATCGCCTCTGTATAGCGAAACATTGGCCAGGGAATGCGCTGTCTTGTGTTTTGATCCTGCATTGTAGGGTCCGGATCTGTAAATTTACGAATATAATATCCTGTCCGTGAACCATTCCAATCTTCAATCGGGCTTTTTCTTGTGTCAAGGCCAAATTGGATAACCTTTTGTCCTTTGGCATTCATTATTTCGTATTGACCTGTTTGGATTTGATTCGCCTTATCTCTTTCAGCGACATCAGCTGTCCTAGGTTTCCAATCCGCACCGTCGTATAAAATTGTTGCCTTTAAACGTGGGTCACGATTTTGATAAGGGCTGGCTGCCATAGTAGGATTTGACCAGCTGAATTTTTGGCCATCAATAGTCTCGTAGTCGTCTACCAAGAGTTGTATCGGTGTATTTCCGGCCCAGTTATGATAGCCATTTGGACCGTTGTCTCGCCCTACCCAGCCACCACGTTCATCCTTTTCGTCAATAAAGAATCTCCCCAGAATAATATCTTTTCCTGCTGTAAAATCAACTGTCTTGCTCCCCCCTCCTAACGATACGGCCATATAGTTGGCAGTACCCTCATTAGGCGAAGCGGGTTGAGTTAGGTCTAACTTATAGGCGAATTCTGTATGATCCAGTACGGCTTTTGCTGCGGCCTTTGCTTTTGTCCAACGCTCCACCTGATTGCCACTCGTGTACATTAGATATTCTGGATTTTTATACCCTGACAATAATGTTGATTTTGCTTTGGCTTTACCCGCATCGTGGAGATCGCTGGCAGCATAGAGTAATACCCTTGATTTTAAGGCCAATACTGCAGTTTCATTTGCACGTCCCTTTGTTGATGAACTGCCCTTTAACAAAAGAGCTGCGCTGTCTAGATCTTTCACGATGGCATTGACACACTCCTCATAGCTATTCCTCGGAACCATATAGTCTTTATCGTTCAATGTATATATCTTATTATCGATGGGGATGCCACCATAAAAGCGTAAGAGCTGTTGATAATAATACCCACGCAGGAAATAGGCTTCGCCTAACAGCTTATCGGCTTTTGCTTTGTCAAACTTGGGTGCACTCAAATTGGAGATGGCAATGTTAGTTGCCCGGATGCGCGTATACATGCGACCGTATTCGTAAGTATCCATAATATAGCCTTGATCAGCTGGATTTGATCGAGATTCGGTCACGGTATTTATGCCCCGATTAGGGTGTGTAAATAAAGCTTCGTCGGTCATGGATGCCATTTCTTGCTCATAAAAGCCTCCTACCCCAAAACCGTTATAGATTTCTGTCACGAAAGCCTCAGACAAACCAGCATCCGACCAAACGATCTCCTGTGGAACTTCACTGAGTGGCTTCGTGCTCACAAAATCATCATTACAAGCTTGTAATGATGCAGAAAGTACAAGTAGTATAAGTGATATATTCTTAATTTTTTTCATTTTTCTTCTTCGTTAAGTTCTTAATATGACAGTTGGTTAGAACGATAATAATGCGCCAAAATTAATCAATCTTGCCTGCGGATAATATTGCCCTAATGCATTAACGGCTTCTGGATCATACATTTTGATCTTACTCCACGTTATTAAATTCATGCCATTTGCATATAGACGTAAAGAACCAATGCCAATTTTACTACAAATGCTTGAGGCCAGATTATATCCTATTTCCACATTTTTAAGCCGCAAATAATCGGTACTCCGCATCCAATAGGTATTGTTATAAGAATAATATTGATTGCCACGGTCTGTCAAACGTGGATAAACGCTACTTGGGTTACTGATGCTCCAGCGTTTATCATAGAATTCTTCCACAAAATTTCCGATAGATCCAGATTCATCCGTTCCTACACGTATCTCTCCTCCTGTAGCTCCTTGAAATAGTACCGATAAGTCAAAATCCTTATAGGTCAGACTAAAATTGAAACCTCCCTGAAATGTTGGGTCACTATTCTTGTCTCGTCTTACTTTATCATCGGGGGTAATCTTTCCGTCACCATTGAAATCTTTATATTTCATATCTCCAGGGCGTAAAGTTTTCGTAATGGCACTATAGTCCAATTTATTGTTGGCGATATCTTCCATGTCACGGAATACGCCGTCATAGACATAATAAATATCCGTTTTGATAGGTTTACCTGTACTTTGCTGCCATGCAGGGGCGCCCGGGGCTTCATCCCAGAAGATAATTTTGTTTTTAGCATAACCACCATTCACACCAACCGTGTACCCCAAATCTCCCACCTTGCCACGATAACCTAAGTTAAATTCCCAACCCTTGTTATCCACTTTGCCAATATTTTCTGCCGGTAATGTCATCCCTGTACTTTGTGGTATTGACGCATTTTTTCTCCATAGAATGGAATTACGGCGATTTTTAAAAATATCAAACTCGAAATTCAGCTTTCCTTGTAAAAATTGAAAATCAAACCCTAAATTATAGTTATTGGCAACCTCCCAAGTAATCATCTCATTAGGAACACGGCTTTCAAAAAGGGTTTTGGCTAGCTTATCATTGACGATATAAGTACCAAAGGAATAGGTTGAAAAATATTGATATTCTTGTAATTTATCATCATAGTAGATGTTGTCATTACCCATCTGGCCATATGACGCACGGATCTTGAAATAATTAATCACAGGGACATTTTCCTTCCAGAAATTCTCTTCCGACACGACCCATCCCGCCATGGCACCTGGAAAGAAACCGAACCTTTCACTTTCAGGGAACATATACGATCCGTCATAACGCCAAAGGAATTCTGCGATATACTTGCTTTTATAATTATAGCCAAATCGCCCAAAGTAATTTAGCCGCGCTCTTTTCCATGCAGATCCATCGTTATTTTTTTCCTGTTCTCCACCGGCAAAAAGATAGTCGATCGCATTTGAAAGAAAATAGCGACGATACGCGCTGAATTTATCATTATCAATTGTTTCTCTGTTGATACCGGCTATAGCATTTACCTGATGGTCACCAAATTTCCGCTCAAAGCTTAAGATTCCACCAAGTAAGATATTCAGTTGATCTTCATTGCTTTGGTTTAAATTTGGATCGGCAGGCCCACGTCTTCCAGGAACCAGTTGTGGTGTGCTGCCATCGGCCTCATAAGCGCCCTGCCAAGAATACAAAGTCCAGGGTGTAACCCATGTTTTTTGATTTTTTACATATTTGTCAACAGAGGCATTAAGTGTTAATTTAAGACCATCTATCCAGGGATTTGTAATCTCAACCTGACCATTTGTTTGAAAATAGTAGCGTTTATCGTGATCGTAACCTGTCGCATTGGTCGTAATTACCACGGGGTTTTCGCCATTTTCGATATCTGGTCCCGGCATTCCATTAGGCCATATTGCTGGTTGTGTTGGATTTCCCCGCATCAGCATTCTAAAGACCGTGCCAGCACTCTTGGTGGGGAAATTTCGGTTTTCCTGTCTTCCTAAAACACCAAATTGTGTTTTGATATACTGACTTATATTGGCGTCCAGATTGATCCTTAAGTCATACTGTTTATAACCTGTAGCCGAATTTTTATAGTAGGCATCCTGATTTTGATACCCCAAAGACATCAGATACTTGACATCCTCAGTACCGCCATTGATTTGGAGGTTGTGGCGCTGTTGAGGTGACCAGTTTTTTAGCGTAGCTTTATACCAGTCAGTATTGGGATGCCCCCAAGGATCTGATCCGTCTTTGAACTTTTGGATATCTTCTGGTTTAAACGGCGCATCCAAAACTCCTCCACCTTGTTTATTGTAACTGCCTTTCTCGTTGATCGCTGTATAAGCAGCAGACCATTCTTCAACAGGGAGGTTATAAATTTCGAGTTCATTTCTAATTGCCGCAAACTGGGAGGCATCTGTTAATTTAGGAATAACGGTAGGTTGGGAATACCCTTGGTTGAACGTATAAGAAAACTGCGGTTTTCCTGTTTTTCCTCTTCTTGTCGTAACGAGAATAACCCCATTGGCTGCCCTGGCTCCATAAATAGCAGCAGAAGCATCTTTTAGAACCGAGATATTTTCTATATCTCGGGGATTAATACGATCAATTCCTCCTTCACGCGCAGGAACTCCATCAATAACGACTAAGGGACTGCTATTACCCAGTGTATTCGTTCCCCGGATTTTGATATTGGAACCATCGTAGCCAGGCTCGGCGCTCCCGTTGGTTGCTGTAACGCCCGGGACGCGTCCTGTTAATGCATTGGAAACGTTCAATGCCGGTGATTGTGCTAGATCGCTTCCCTTCACAGTGGCTACGGCACCGGTGACAGTCTCTTTGCGTTGCTTTCCGTAACCAACAACAACGACTTCTTCGAGATTCGATTCCGAATTAAGAAGTGTGATATCGATGGTCTGTCTTCCTTTTACAGCTTCATCCATAGATTGTTTGCCGACCATCCGGAAATTAATAATCGCACTTGCGGGGACTTTGTCTAACTTGTATCTACCTTGAACGTCGGTTTTAGTTACTAACTTTGTTCCATTGACGGAAACTGTTACTCCAGGAATTGGCATTCCAGATTCATCATGCACCGTTCCAGAAACACTTTGCTCCTGCTGAAAGAGAATTCCATAGCTTGCGAGGGTTGTAGCATCGACGATTTGGGGACTCAAGGCCACTAGTGAGCACAATGATCCAGTCCAAAACGCTCTCTTCCATTGATTTGAGAAATAATGGCAGTTAATCATAAAAACTGTTTAATTGTTTAAATTTTGTGTTTAATTAGTTATTTTTTTTACCTCTAAGACGTATCGGTTTAGGTGTCTACTGGAGGCGATTTATAATTGTTTATTTAACATGAAAATACGAAAATAAATATACATTGCAAGTGTTATTTTTACACTATTTAACACTATTGTTA
This sequence comes from Sphingobacterium sp. UBA5639, assembly GCF_002421245.1. NCBI lineage: Bacteria > Pseudomonadati > Bacteroidota > Sphingobacteriia > Sphingobacteriales > Sphingobacteriaceae > Sphingobacterium > Sphingobacterium sp. UBA5639. The sequence goes on along the minus strand of NZ_DIJR01000012.1, from coordinate 200,697 downwards.
TTAAGTGATTGGTAATCAGATAATTTATTGAAAAACAAATCAATTGTAAATTCATTTTCTCAAAATTGTTTCCAGCGCTTTTGCTACTCAACGCAAGATCAAAGAACTAGTAAAACACTGCAAATAGAAAGTCCTGAGGAAAAGTACTTTTTATCATTTAGAAACTATATTATCAATTTTTCAAATATTAATACGCATATTTATCCTATATAATTAGATCTATAATTGATTTTTTCTAAACAACTATGTACCTACAAATAATGGGGCCAAAAACGGCTTTATTAATAGCGAAGAAATAGTTGTATCTACAAAAAAACTATGACTGTAAATATTAGGACAGAAAAGTCAAGTGACACAACGATTGTATTCGAACTGATCCGACTCGCCTTTGAAAACGAACAGTATAGCGATCATCAAGAGCACATTTTAGTAGAAAAACTAAGAAGGACAGCAGAATTTATACCACAACTGTCAATGGTAGCTGAAGCTGAAGGAGAAATAGCAGGCTATATACTCCTGACAAAGGTGAAGATTATCGATAAAGAGAATCAAAAAACATCCGATTCTCTTGCCTTGGCTCCTGTCGCTGTGCTACCTCAGTTTCAAGGACAGGGAATTGGCGGTAAATTAATTCTTGGTGCTCATCAGATTGCAAAAGAAATGGGTTTTGATGAGATGACAGCTGACGAACCTATCTAATACTTAATCGGATAATCTTGCATCAATTCAAACTGGTAGCCTTCTTTTTTTAATGCATCAATTAAAGTGGATAACTCCTGCTGCCCTTTTCGCGTTTGAAACATATCATCATGCATTAAGAAAACAACATTATTAGGTACCATTGAGCTTTTGTTGTTCATATAATTTCGGATATGAGACAAGGTAGACTCTTGGCTCTGTATGGGCGTACCAGTAACGCTATTAAGCCGCCACTCGACATCCCAGCCATAAATTGTATATCCGTTCTTATGCAATAGATCGGCTGTGCTGGATCCATTCTTAAGGTCAATCTTACGAACATTATCATATATCCAAATATTCCTTCCTGGAAGCCGAACAATTTTATGTTTTAAATGGAGATCTTTTTCATTCTTTTCAAAATCAGCAAAAGCATTTTGGGGGTTACTATAAAATCTTGAATATTGATTGTTTGCGTGCGTATAGCTGTGATTATAACAGGCTATAAGTGGATTGGATTCATAACGGGCAAGATCGCGTTTTCTTCCTTTGCTCATATTCGCATGTTTACCAATCAAGAATACACTCACTTTAATGTTTTTTTCTTTCGCAATAGAATCAATAAAAGCACTACCAATTAATGGGCCATCATCAAAAGTCAAATAAATATGTTTTGGTTGCTTATCAAATGCTTTCCGCAGGGAGTCCTTTAGCTCACGTCTTTGTTGTTTGATCGGAACAGGGTGTAGACTATCTACTGTAAAGTGTATCTGATTTTTCTGAAGCGAATCCCACCTATTCAACAAATGTGGTATTTTTTCCTTAACAACCAATTTCTCCGTAAGTGTGTCCTTCAGTTCGCCTTTTCCCAAGACTTTGTTTGAAAAATCCTTACATGCGGTTACACTAAACACTATACTACAAATGAAAAGTACCACAAACAACCTACTACACTTCATATCAATCGCTATAACTTAATGAATTTCTTTTTTCAAAATTACTACAAAAACCTATTTATTAACCATAAAATCTTACAAATCCCTACTTTCAGGGATAAGGTGAGTCATCTTCAACGATCCGGTATCGCTCTTTTTATGGCTTCAGTCTTTATTATAAATCCGATATAAGAAACTATCGTGCCACTTTTTTCGACCGTTGGTCTTTATTTCTTTTTAAAAAATAGTGCCTTGTTATACTCAAAATTCATACGTGCGATATTCAGTACTGATATACCTTGTGGACACTCTACCTCGCACGCTTCTGTATTTGAACAATGACCGAAGGACTCCTTATCCATTTGTTTGATCATATTTAATACCCGTTGACTACGCTCTTCCTTTCCTTGTGGTAATAGTGCCATATGGGTGATCTTTGCTGAGGTAAAAAGGGCCGCGCTGCCATTTTTGCACGTCGCCACACAAGCACCACAACCTATACAGGCTGCCGAGTCAAATGCCGATTCAGCTAATTCATGAGAAATAGGAATGGCTGTTGCATCTGGAGCCTGTCCTGTATTGATAGAGACAAATCCACCAGAAGAAATAATTCGATCGAATGCGGAACGATCCACTTTCAGATCTTTTTTTATATGAAATGCGGCTGAACGAAAAGGTTCTATGGTAATGGTATCCTTGTCTTTAAATGAACGTAAATGTAACTGGCAAGTCGTCGTATGCTTAAGGGGCCCATGTGCAATGCCGTTAATCATCATTCCGCACTGCCCGCAAATTCCTTCACGACAGTCGTGATCGAACTCGACGGGCTCTTCTCCTCCTGTTATCAACTGTTCATTTAAAGTATCCAACATTTCCAAAAAAGACATATGCGGATTTAGGTCAGTTAATGTGTACGTCACTAATTTGCCTGTAGCATTGCGATCCTTTTGTCGCCATATTTTAAGATATAAATCCATAATCATTCATTTTATTTATAGCTCCTAACAGTTGGTTGTATTTCTTCAAAGGTCAACGGTTCTTTGACCAACTCAGGTTCTTCATTTTCTCCCTTCCATAACCAAGCGGAAATAAATTGGTATTCGGCATCGTTACGTAGCGCCTCTCCGTCTGCAGTTTGATATTCTTCCCGAAAATGCGCTCCACAGGATTCATTTCGCGTCAATGCATCATAACACATCAGTTCTCCAATCTCAAAATAGTCTGCTACACGTCCGGCTTTCTCCAGTTCGCTATTTAACGTATCGGCCTGGCCGCTGACAATAACGTCCTTGAAAAATTCTTGTTTTAGCTTTCTAATTTCTTCAATAGCATAGCGAAGCCCTTTTTCATTACGTGCCAGCCCACAATAGTCATAGAGTATTTTGCCGAGTGTTTTATGGAAATAATCCACAGTTTTACTGCCTTTGATTTTCAAAAATACGTCGATTTGTTTTCTAACATCCTCTTCAGCACGTTCAAACGCAATATGATCTGTGGAAATTTTCCCCGTATGAATATCGTTTGCCAAATAATTGGCAATCGTATAGGGACCGATAAAATAGCCATCGACAGATGCCTGAAGCAGTGAATTTGCCCCAAGTCTGTTTGCACCATGGTCCGCAAAATTAGCTTCGCCAAGCGCAAATAAACCTGGCAGACTCGTCATCAACTCATAATCGACCCATAAACCGCCCATGGAAAAGTGTGCAGACGGTGAAATCATCATCGGTACGCTATAAGCATCATATCCCGTAATCTTTTCATACATGTCAAATAGATTACCATATTTTTCCTGTATTTTCTGTTTCCCCTGTTCTCTGATAGCCTTCGCAAAATCAAGATAAACAGCATTTTTGAGTGGACCAATCCCAAAGCCGGCATCGATCCGTTCCTTTGCCGCCCGAGAGGAAATATCCCGTGGGGCAAGATTTCCAAATGCGGGATACCGTCGTTCTAAATAGTAATCCCGTTCTTCCTCCGGAATAGCGTTGGGTTCTCGCGTCTCACCTTCCTTCATGGGGACCCATATTCTTCCGTCATTGCGCAAAGACTCCGACATTAAGGTTAATTTAGACTGATAACTGCCCGATTGTGGTAAGGACGTCGGGTGAATCTGAATCCAGCTCGGAGAAGCCATTAATGCGCCCTTTTTATGTGCGCGCCAGATTGCCGAACCGTTACATCCCATAGCCAAGGTCGATAGGTAATATATTTTACCATAACCTCCTGTTGCTAATACAACTGTATGGGCCGCATGCCGTTCAATATCGCCCGTATCTAGATTACGTACGATAACACCACGTGCCTTTCCATCGATAACAACAACATCAAGCATCTCATGTCGTGTAAAAAGTTGCACGGTTCCCTTTCCTACCTGGCGCATAAGTGCCTGGTAGGCGCCCAAAAGAAGCTGCTGCCCGGTTTGGCCTCTTGCATAGAACGTCCGACTTACCTGTACGCCGCCAAAAGAGCGATTATTTAAATAGCCGCCGTATTCTCGTCCAAAAGGAACTCCTTGGGCTACAGCTTGATCGATCAAATTAAGTGAGCATTCTGCCATGCGGTATACATTTGCTTCACGTGCACGGAAATCCCCTCCTTTTAAGGTGTCAACAAACATTCTGTAAACGCTATCTCCATCATTTTTATAGTTCTTTGCCGCATTTACCCCGCCCTGCGCTGCGACGGAATGCGCCCGTCGCGGACTGTCCTGAAAACAAAATGATTTCACCTGATACCCCATCTCGCCAAGGGAGGCTGCAATAGAACTACCCGCCAACCCTGTACCAATCACGATAACATCCAATTTTTTGCGATTGGCGGGATTAACTAATTTGGCAGTCTTCTTATAGCGTGTCCATTTTTCATCCAATGGCCCTTCTGGTATTTTTGAATTTAATATCATGATTTATCCGCTTTAGTTTACTGTAAAGAATATATAAACAGGCATCATGGCAAAGCCCAAACTAATGATAACCGAATAGCCAATGCCAAGGATCTTAAACCATTTGACAAATTTTGGATGAAATAATCCTAAGGTTCGAATTGCGCTATGAATCCCGTGAATAAGATGATAACACAAGGCTATCATAGATAATACATAGATAAGGACGTACCACCATTGTTGGAAGACAGCGATGACCAAAACATATAAGTCCTTGTTCCCCCGCTCATCAAGCGGGGTTGCACCAAATTTGTATACATACCAAAAATTCTGAAAATGGATAACTAAAAAGATGAGAATTATAGTACCTAAAATTCCCATATTACGCGAGTACCATTTGCTTGCTCTTCCGCGATGATCCGATTTATAAACAGCTCCCTCCTTTTTATTTTTTAATGTAATGACAAGGCCATCTAAGGCATGAAGGATAATGCTGGCATAAAGTACATAAGAGATAATCTTGATCAAGATATTGCCCGCTAGAAAATGTGAGTAGGCATTAAATTGTAAATGTGCTTGTTCCTGCGGCAAGAATAGCTGTAAGTTCCCTAGGAAGTGAATCAGCAAAAAGAACGCTAAAAACAATCCAGTCAGGCACATGAGCATCTTTTTTGACAAAGTAGATAACATAATAAGATCCTAATTTTTAATAATAACCTATAACCTTCATCCACAATCCACCAACACCCATGTAAATCACCAATAATACGATACCGATTTCCAATCCACGCAACCACCATGATTTTAAATCAACATAGCCACTTCCGAAAAATACCGGTGCAGGGCCATGGCCATAATGTGTTAATACACCATAGATGGAGCCTAGAAATCCAAGCATCATCGCAAGCAGCATTGGTGGAATGCCTAAAGAAACACCGACACCCAACAAAGCGGCATACATCGCTGCTACATGGGCAGTGGCGCTAGCGAAAATGTAGTGACTAAAGAAGTAAACAAGAATAATGACAGGAAAGGCTATTTGCCAGCTCAAATCACCAATCTGTACTTTAATCAAATCACTAAACCAGCCGATGAATCCCAATTCGTTTAATGAACTGGCCATCATGACCAACACAGCAAACCAAACAATCGTATCCCATGCTCCTTTTTCTGCTTTAACATCCTCCCAGGTCAACACAGAGGTTAGTAACAGTAGCGTTAAACCTATAAAAGCCGTCGTTGTAGCATCAATTGAAAAGGATCCACCAAAGATCCATAATGCCAATAAGATAAAGAATGCCAAAAGCATTAACCACTCATTCCTCGAAATAGGCCCCATCTCTTTTAGTTTCTGTGCCGCCATCTTCGGCGCATCGCCTGTTTTTTTTAATTCAGGCGGATATAATTTGTAAAGAACAAGCGGTACCACAAAAAAGGCGACAATACCAGGTATGAATCCCGCAATGGCCCAGGACATCCAAGTAATGTCGATTCCCAGGTTAGCAGCAAATTTTTGACACATTGGATTACTGGCAGTCCCAGTCAAAAACATCGAAGATGCGATAAGATTCATATAATAGCTATTTAAAGTAAGATAGGATCCCAATTTCCGATGTGTCTCTGGTTTATCGGGGACGGAATCAAAACTAATAGCCATGGATTTCATAATTGGATATATAATTCCACCGCCTCGAGCCGTATTGCTCGGGATTGCTGGAGCTAAACAGACGTCTGCCAGTCCCAATCCATAGGCTAACCCGAGCGAACTTTTTCCAAAAACACGAATGAAAAGAAATGCAATCCGATTGCCAAGACCGGTTTTTATGAAACCGCGAGCAATAAAAAAAGAGATACCAATCAGCCAGATAACTTTGTCGCCAAAACCGGTCAAAGCTTTGGTAATGGATTTACCAGCATCTCCGGGCGCCAACACTTGTGTCAGCGCAGTAAATGCTATGGCCATCATACACATGGTACCCATTGGAGCTGCTTTTAAAATAATCCCAAGAATAGTTGCTGCGAAGATAGCAAAGAGATGCCAAGCTTCTGGGCTGACTCCTTTCGGTATTGGGATAAACCATAAAATGAGTGCCACAAGAAAAGTGATGGCAATATTTTTAATACTGATTTCTTTCATAATAAGCGTGGTTTAATAAATTAGAATCGACTTTGCACTTGAATAATAAATAAGTTCTTATTGAATTCACTGGTATTTTCGGTCTGCTTTTTATACCGGTCTAACTGGACACCAAGCTGAATCCTTGCACCATAATTTTTTAAAAATTCTAGACCGAACATCGGTGTGTATGTTTGACGTCCATTTGCATTTAGTTTATAATTAGGATCAATGTATTCATATCGGCAAGATAGCTCGAAAGCGCTTAGGTTGAAATAATTTACTTCGTATCTTAAGTTTGGAAGAAAATAAATACCCCGTACAAGGTAATCGCTCAATTTGGAGCTACGAGCACTCTCGTCCAACGAATAGTACAGGCTATGATTGATCGCCTGTTTTGCTTCCAGCTGCATATCGAGATTCCAGCGCTTGCCAAAGTTCACATTTCCGGTTAGATCAACACCCAATGCGTGCACCTGTTTTTTCATAACCTCGCCAATCCCCCCATTGAGCCCTAAGTTAACACTATACTTCTTCGAAAGGCCAAAGACAAGACGCGTAGCATATTGTTTGCCATTGTCGTTATCGACTACCTGATTTTTTCCATTTCCATTTACCACGGATAACGAGTAGCTAAAAGGCATTTCCCCAAGCGTGGTCTCACCTGTCGCTGCCACGCCGATCTGAAAGCTTGCCCAGCCGAGTTTGCCAAACTCAAGATATTGATTGGACCAATCCAATGATTTGATAATATCAATTGGATAAGTCTCTTCAATACCAAACCAGGGACGGAATTGGCCTACTGTAATCGCCAATTTGGGACTAAATGTATATTTCAAATAAGCATTTTCGAGAACTTTTGTTTTCGGATCGCTTTTAAAATCCGCGAGATTTGCCAAAACTGTCACCTCTGTGCGTTTGCTAATTTGGGCACGCATCTGAACGCGCATATACTTCACCATAAAATTGTTGTCCGTACCAGAACCATCACTGTGATGCAGTCCATTAACGTCTACATCTTTTGTGCCACTCACAAGGTATCTGGCCTGAAATAAACCTTTTACCTGAAGCTTGGGATAAATCGTATCATCCTTGGTTAGTTTTACAGAATCTACTTTGCTTTGTTGTTCGGTCCCTACTTCTTGCCCGTTGGCCAGGTTATTCAATAGTGAGCACGCAATAAGGAGTGGAATGTAATGTTTCTCCATATCAAAACAATTTGGCCTTAGCGAGTAGCCCGGCCTACTTTTCGTTGTTAATAATGTTACTTCTTCGATTTGGTATTGTAGTAACAACAGATAACATTAGAAAATGTTTTGTTATTTTAATATAATTTAATAACTGTAAGAAAACCAGTCCGATTCTAAAATGGTATCGTGTAAATTCCATGTTTTTGTGTAATTTCACGGACGAACATTAAACTAATCTAATTTTCAAATTCGCAGATTGATCTTTTAAGGAGCCATTGAACTCACTGAAAACTTCGCGCGTAAATTATGGTATGCAATTTTTAGAATCGATAAATATTATGAAAGAAAAATTAATCAAGACATGTTTTATTTGCCTGCTTCTCCTGATCATTCAGGGTTTTTCAATAACCACAAGCCACGCTGCTGACAAAGAAAAACCCGCCATGTTTTGGACTTGGCTAGATTACAACGCCAAAACAAACTTTGATTCAATTTGCCGTGAGATGAATTATTTAGGAATCGATGGCGTAATGTTAAATGCCGCCAGTCCAGACGAGTATCGGGTAGCAATTCCCATTGCAAAAAAATATGGCATCCAAGTTATCGCGTGGCTTTGGACGATGAACTTGGAACATGACAGGGATAAAATACTCCAAGAACATCCGGATTGGTTCAGCGTCAATCGAAATGGTAAAAGTCTGGCAGATACCACTGCATACGTTGGTTATTATAAATTTTTGTCACCTGTTGTGCCCGGAGTAAAAGAGTATATCCGTAAAAAAATCGAATCCTATTGTGAAGTCGAGGGATTGGAGGGGATTTCTATTGACTATAATCGCTACGTGGATGTTGTCCTCCCTACAACCCTTTGGCCTAAATACAATATTGTTCAAGATCGTGAATACCCAGCTTGGGATTACGGTTACCATCCAATTGCAATAGCGAAGTTCAAGAAACAGTATGGTTATGATCCGAGAGCACAAAAAGATCCATCGAAAGATCTAAAATGGCGCCAATTTCGTTGCGATCAGATAACCGATATCGCCAATATGATTGCAGACATCGTTCACTCCCATGGTAAAACAATGGCTGCATCCCCATTTCCGACTCCCAAAATGGCTTCTCGTATGGTGCGCCAAGATTGGGGTAAGTGGAATTTGGATGTTGTTTTTCCGATGGTATACAGCAATTTTTATACAGAAGATCCAAGCTTTATTAGAGATTGTACATTAGAAAATGTGCGCGATAAAGGAGCAAATACGACGCTATATTGTGGATTGATGGCTAAAAATAATGAAGAAATATTTGCCGATATGGATGAGGCGCTAAATAATGGTGCGCAGGGAATTTCTATTTTTACCATCCATAGCTTAAAAGATCCGCAGATAAGGGAAAAATTTAAAAACTATACAGCTGCTGCGAAAGCTAAAAAAGCGCAAAATAATGGAACTTTAACCCATTCGGCACATGTGAAAATCGAAAATAATCCTTTCAAAAAAGAAGGTATTATGAAATTAATCAACCAAAAGATACAAGATTTGGTACGCTCAGAAAATCCTGCTGCCAGCCCGATAGCATTATCAAAATATAAAAAAATAGATGCATACGATGTAACTCAAAAATACCTGGTTACTGATCAGGTGAGCAAAAAGAATTTTTACGTCACCTTCTTTTTCTATGGCGGTATACTTTCCGGTTGGAATGTTGATCCAGCTCCAAATGCAGCCTAAAGGATGACCTACTAGATGGAGGTGCTAAAATGTTACTTATTTGGCACCTCTTTTCTTTTAATACACTGTTCCCTATCTTTGGAACAAACAAATACTGAAAAAATGAGAAAAAATGTCAGGTTGGTAGCCTGTATTATAGGTTTGATATGTTCCGGATCAATTACTGTATCGTTTGCTCAAAACAACATTCAAAACCAGCGCAGTACTAAGAGCGCGATCATTGATAAAGCGCTATTGGATAAAATATTGGATAAAAATAGGCAATCATTCAAAGAAGGTAAAGTGGCTGATTACATCCCGGAATTAAGTAAAGCCAATGCAGCATCTATCGCACTTTCGGTGGTAAATAGTGATGGAACAATCGTTAGTATCGGAGATGTACAACAAAGATTTACAATTCAGAGTATTTCAAAAATTGTTTCCTTGATGGTTGCTGTATTGGAAAATGGCGAGGAAGTTGTTTTTAATAAAATGGGATACTATGGAACAGATAAACCCTTCAATCATTTTGCGAATTTGGAAACATCGGGTAAACCGCTCAATCCGATGATGAACGCCGGCGCCATTTTAACGACATCGCTTATTAAAGGAACAGGTGAGGAACCTTTTGTTAAAATAAGGGATATGATTCGCTTTATAACGAATAATGAAAAAATCGATTACAGTAGATCTGTATACCATTCGGAACGGGAGACTGGAAATCGAAACAGAGGCATGTTCTACCTGATGCGCAACAATGGACTCATTGATGGTGAAGGTGAAGACAAACTCAATAATTATTTTAAGCAGTGCTCCATTGAGATAACTGCGGAGGATCTGGCTAAAATAGGTTTCTTTTTTGCCCATCATTGCGTGCGCTATGATGGAAATAAGCAATACTATAACCCAGATCTATCTCAGCTAGTTCAATCACAAATGCTCATTGCAGGGATGTACGAATTTAGTGGCGAATATGCCAGAACTGTCGGACTTCCAAGTAAATCGGGCGTTGGTGGCGGAATCACAGTAAGTGTACCGAATAAAATGGGTATAGGGGCCTACAGTCCAGCATTGGATCAACATGGCAACTCTGTTGCAGCATATCGCATGATATTGGACTTGGTAAAAGAGAAATCGCTGGGCCTCTTTAATTAGTTTTCAACCTTTCAAAATCATATGACACGAACAGAACCCATAATTGCTGTAAAGAGCGTCTCCAAAAGCTCGCTATTCTACCAAAAGCTTTTGGGCTGTACCAGTCAACATGGCGGCGAAACATTTGAAATTCTCACGGATAACGGGACTGTCATTCTCTGTTTACACAAATGGGGTGAGCACGACCACCCTACTATGCAAGATCAAAAACATGCGGGGAATGGATTTATTTTATTCTTTAGAGTAGACAATTTACAGCAAATCTTCGAAAACGCTACTTTGTTAAATGCATTCATAGAGAAAGATATACATTACAATGAGAACTCGCTAAAGGATCAATTTATCCTGCGTGACCCCGACAACTATTACCTGATTGTATCAAACTAGGCTACTATAGCTGTATATCGATTGAATGGAGGCTTGTCTTCATACGTAAAATTTCCATTCTTAAACCAGTTTAATTTTTTTAGCGTATACTAATCGCAACTTTGTCTTATCAAAACTTAAAACAATGAACACACGATTGAATATTGCAAAAGTAGATGCGGTAGCCTATAAGGCGATGATGGGATTGGAAACCTATCTCAATGATATTTTTTTAAATCCAATTCAAAAGGAACTCATAAAAATACGTGCTTCTCAAATCAATGGCTGTGCCTTTTGCTTAGATATGCACACGAAGGATGCGCTGAAGTATGGTGAAACGCCACAACGGATATTTTTATTAAATGCCTGGCGGGAAACGAATCTATTCACTAAGGAAGAACAGATTTTGTTGGAGATGACAGAGGAGATCACATTGATACATCAAAAGGGTTTGACAGAAAGCACTTTTCAAAAAGCAAAAGAAATATTTGAAGAAAAGGAGATTGCACAGATTATTATGGCGATCATTACCATAAATGCGTGGAATAGAATTGGCATCAGCACCCATTTAGAACTATTAAAGTAGTGCTACGCTTTGATTACAAAAAAGCCTCTTTCAATATTGGAAGAGGCTTTTTTCATTGCTAAATATATTCCTGTTTTTTCCAATAAAAATCCCGATTATCCTTTATCTTTATTAGGAAAACCAATATGAATGCATGATTATGAAAATCCTAAAAAAAATCCTCATTGTTTTGGCGATCATCATCGCTATTCCCTTAATTACTGCAATCTTCGTCAGTAAAGACTTCTCGGCCCAGAGTGAGATAACAATCAATAAGCCGAAGCAGGAAGTGTTCAACTACGTGAAAATGCTTAAGAACCAAGATAACTTTGGTGTATGGCAACTATCAGACCCGCAAATGAAAAAAACTGAACAGGGTGTAAGTCGGCTATAAATCCAGCTGGGATGGTAAGAAAGTCGGTAAAGGTTCACAGACCATTACAAAAATCGTCGAGGGCGAAACAATTGAAACGGCCCTCGATTTCGGTATGGGTGAACCAGCCAAGGGTTATTTCATCTTAAAAGAGATCTCGCCTAATCAAACTTTGGTGACCTGGGGAATTTCAGGAAAATCGCCCTATCCATGGAACTTTATGAACTTATTTATGAATATGAATAAAGACTTCGATCAGGGTCTGAAAAACTTAAAAAATAGACTAGAATAGCGTCTATACAATGCAAAAAAAAGTGGTTAAAATAAACTTTACTTTAACCACTTTTTCTCATTTTTAAAAGGAACAAAATTTATCTTCTGCGCATTAAAATTCGTAGAATGTACCAGAACAGCAACATGATTGATGAAAATAGCTGCAAGGCTGCCCCTACATATTGTTCGTTGCCGTAACTATACTTCAGATTTTGAGTTTGATAGAGTATGCTTCCAGAAGCAAGTGCAATCATGGCAACCGAAAACCATAATCCAAGTTCAAAACCAAAAATAGCTCCAGCAACAATTGCCCCCAAAGATAAGAAGCCTCCAATCACCAGGATATTTCTGAGAAATGAAAAATCTTTATTGGATACAAATGCAACGACAGTAAGGCCGGTAAACAAGGCCAAAGTCATTATACTTGCCTGATAAATGACACTAATTCCTTCGGTCATAAATACCGCCATAAAAATCATCGGCAGGAAGATGATTGCCTCCAGTACAATATAGAATGCTAGGCCTAAATATTGGGTTTGACGGCTTTGCGAAAGTGTCCATCTTGATGAAAGTGTGGAGCCCAACCAAAAACATCCCAATAAGAACAACCAAATAAATTTTCCGCTAACCATCCAAACGATAAAATCATAAGGGATCAATTTGATCAGCAAAGTTTCCAAAACGATAAATGCTAAAATCGAAAGCGCAACATGAAGATAGGTTTTTTTATAAAAAACGCCCCTTTCAGCGTCATCATTGATAAGAATATACTCTTGTGATTCCATAAAACAAATACAATAGATTAAATAAGGATTAAAAATAAGCATTTATTCTATTTTCACAAGAAAGAAGTTTGCATAGGCTTATAAAAAAAGAACCCCGCCTAGCGGGGTCCATTCAAACAAACAACTTATTTCCAGCCTCCTCCCAAATCTTTATAGATATTGACAACAGCATTGAGCTGCTGCTTCTTTGTTTCTATCAATTCAAGTTTTGAATCCAGTACATCGCGTTGTGTCATTAAAACCTCCATATAGTCTGCCCTCGCTGATTTAAAGAGATCATTTGACACAGACACGGAATTATTCAGAACCTCAACTTGTTTTGTTTTGAAATCGTAGCTGCGCCCGAGGTTTTCAATATTAGAAAGTTGTGTAGAGACTTCTAAGTAAGCATTCAGAATCGTCTTCTCGTAATTATATACCGCCTGTATTTGTTTCGCGTTGGCTGTATTAAATTCCGCTTTAAGCCCATTTTTGTTGATCAAAGGTGCTGCAAGCTCCCCTATTAGATTATACAAAACTGATTCAGGCATCTTAAATAGATAAGAAGGCTTGAATGCCTGTAAACCCAGAGCAGCCGAAATCTCCAAAGAAGGATAAAACTCTTTCCGCGCGATCTGTACGTCCAACTTCGCGGCAGCGAGCTCATACTCGGCCTCACGAATATCAGGTCTATTGCTTAGTAGTTGGCTCGGTATACCTGTCTGAACTTTCGCCGGGATCAGATCGACAAAATTGCTTTTGTCACGTTTGATCTCTTGTGGGAAACGTCCCAATAGAAAATTAATACGGTTTTCAGTTTCTTTGATCTGTTGCCGCGTCTCAAATTCCATACCTTTGGTCTTCAACACTTCGGCTTCAAACTTTTGAACCGCCAGTTCTGTTACACGAGCAGCCTGTTTCTGCAATCGGATTACCGCAAGCGCATTGTCCTGAAGCTCGATATTTTGTTTGATAATAGCCAACTGATTGTCCAATGCCAATAATTCATAATACGAACGGGCAACTTCGGCAATAAGGCTACTTAAGACAAAATTTTTCCCTTCTACCGTAGCAAGATAACGGTTCAGTGCTGCTTGTTCGGAGTCCTTCAGTTTTTTCCAAACATCGATTTCCCAACTGGCATACGCACCAATGGTCAAATCTCCTAGTGGATCCGGCATTTCCTTTCCAGGGGCAATTTCTGTACTGGCATCACCGGCCCCCTGACTGGTGTATCGTCCAACTTTTTCAACACCACCTCCGGCACGTAAACCAACAGTGGGTTTCAATGCTCCTTTTCGTAAAAGAATATCATTCTTTGCGATCGCCAACTCCTGCAAAGTAACATTCAGCTCCTGATTGTTTTTCAACGCTGTATCGATCAATACAACTAAATTTGGATCCGTAAAAAATTCACGCCACTTAACCGACGCTGAATTCGTTGTATCTGATTGAGCTACATCTGTATACTGCTTCGGAACGAATTTATTCTCCTGTATTTGTGTCGCTTTGGGAACCTTACATCCCGTCACTGCTGCTGAAAGCGAAAATGCAATGACCCATTGTATTTTTCTGCGATTAGTCATTATTATCAAGTTCTTCAGTTAATGGATTTTCATCTTCGTGTTTAATAAGCTTGCGTTTGGAGGCAATAGACCCGAAGATAAAGTATAAGCCCGGTATCACCACAATACCAAAAACCGTCCCAAACAACATACCTCCCGCTGCCGCTGTACCGATCGTACGGTTTCCAATTGCACCTGGGCCTGAAGCCATAACTAAGGGAATCAACCCGGCGATAAAAGCAAATGATGTCATCAAAATAGGTCTAAACCTTACTTTTGCACCGTCCAAGGCAGCCTCAATGATACTCAATCCCTGCGAATGCCGTTGAGCGGCAAACTCAACAATCAACACGGCATTTTTACCAAGTAGACCGATAAGCATGACCAAAGCAACCTGCGCGTAAATATTGTTTTCCAATCCCAATAACTTCAATAGTAGAAATGCCCCAAAGATTCCGATTGGTAAAGAAAGCAACACCGCAAAGGGCATAATAAAGCTCTCATATTGAGCGGAAAGTATCAAGTAAACGAAACCGAGACAAATTAAGAAGATATAAATTGCCTGATTTCCACGACCTACCTGATCTTTGGAAATACCAGCCCAATCAATGCCATAGCCTCGTGGTAAGGTCTTGGCAGCGACTTCATTAATCACCTGAATTGCTTCACCACTGCTATAACCTGGTGCGGCAGAGCCCGAAATTTCAGATGCCATATACATATTGTGCCGGGTGATCTCAGAAAGACCGTAAACCTTTTCCATATGCATAAATGCTGAAAATGGTACCATTTCGTCTTTATCATTCTTCACATATAGTTTTAAGATATCTTCCGGCAAAGCCCTGTATTGCGGCAAAGCCTGAACCATAACTTTATATTGACGGTCATACTTAATGAAATTCGTTTCGTAATTACTGCCCACCAAAGTCGAAAGCGTATTCAGTGCATTATCAATGGTAACACCCTTCTGTTGCGCGAGATCATTATCGATATGCAACATATACTGCGGAAAACTTGCACTATAGAAGGTAAATACAGACGATAATTCAGGCCTTTTGTTCAATTCACGCACAAAATCCTTACTTACCGTTTCCATTTTCTTGTAGTCGCCAGAACCTGCTTTGTCCAGAAGACGAAGCTCAAATCCACCCGCAGCACCATAGCCCGGTACGGCCGGCGGTTGGAAAAACTCGATAGACGCTCCTGGGATATTTTTGGCAGCGGCCTCCAGTTGCTCTATGATCTCCTGCGAGGATTCTTTACGTTCTTCCCAGCTTTTCAAGTTGATCAAACAAGTACCTGTATTTGCCCCGGTTCCTTCAGTCAGGATTTCATAACCAGCCAATGAAGATACCGATTGTACACCATCAATGTCTTCAGCTTCTTTTTGCAATGTCTGGGCCGCTAGATTGGTCCGTTCCAATGTCGATCCTGGCGGCGTTTGAATAATAGCATAGATCATCCCCTGATCTTCATTGGGGATAAAACCTGCAGGAACAGCATTATTCAAAAAATATGCGCCAATACAAAAACCAATTAATACTAAAAATGTAAAAACGCGCTTATCCACTATGCCCTTCAACAAGTAAACATATTTGTTGGACATCTTATCAAACAATCTGTTGAAAGAATCCAGGAATTTATCGATAATGGATTTCTTTCTTGCCTTTCCATGGTTATTCTTCAGCATAATCGCACATAAAGCCGGAGTGAGTGTCAATGCCACAACACCCGATAAGATGATGGAAGTAGCCATGGTAATGGAAAACTGCCTATAGAATATCCCTACGGGGCCAGACATAAAGGCAACCGGAATAAAAACCGCCGCCATAAGGAATGTGATCGCAACAATGGCACCACTGATTTCGTGCATCGCTTTTTTGGTCGCCTTATAGGCCGAAATATGAAGCTCTTCCATTTTAGCATGGACAGCTTCAATAACCACAATCGCATCGTCCACAACCACACCTATGGCAAGCACCAGTGCAAACAATGTGATCAAGTTGATGGTAATGCCAAAAAACTGCATGAACAAAAACGATCCCACCAAGGAAACCGGTACTGCAATGGTCGGAATCAATGTCGAACGCCAATCTCCTAAGAATAGAAAAACCACAATAGCAACAAGCACAAATGCTTCCAATAAAGTATGGACTACTTTTTCCATGGATGCATCCAAGAATTTTGATACGTCATAGCTAATTTCGTAATCCAGCCCTTTCGGAAAGGAAGCTTTCAATTCCTTCATTTTGCTTTTAACGTCTTGGATTACCTGAGAAGCATTACTTCCATAGGATTGTTTTAAGACAATCGCTGCAGATGGTTTTCCATTCAGTGTAGAGTAGATATCGTACATCGCCGAACCGAATTTGATTTCCGCAACATCTTTTAAACGTAACATTTCACCATTTTCACCCGCACGTAAAACGATATTGCCATAACCTTCCGTAGTTGTAAAACGCCCCGGGTATTTCAATACATATTCAAAAGACTGGGAGGTCATACCAGACGACTCCCCGGCTTTACCTGGTGAAGCTTCCAAACTTTGCTCGGATAAGGCTTTCATCACCTCTTCTGCAGAAATCTTGTAGGCTGTCATACGATCAGGTTTCAACCAAATACGCATCGCTAATTCGCGTGTTCCAAGAATATTTGCCACCCCGACACCGTCTACCCGACGTAATTCGGAGACAATATTCATGTCCGCATAGTTATACATAAAATTTCCATCAAGCTCCTTGTCTTTACTGTAGAGATTGATGTACATTAACATATTGGATTCTTCACGTGTAATCTTCACCCCTTCACGGACCACAATTGGCGGAAGCTTGTTAACCACAGAGGCTACGCGGTTCTGTACATTTAAAGAAGCCTGATTCGGATCCGTTCCTAGGTTGAATACGACCTGAATACTTGCTTCCCCGTCATTACCGGCATCGGAAGCCATGTATTTCATTCCAGGAACCCCATTGATCGCACGTTCCAGCGGAATGATAACTGATTTAATCATCAACTCACCATTGGCTCCAGGATACTCAGCAGTGATGTTCACCTTCGGTGGCGATATTGACGGAAATTGTGTTACAGGAAGCTGTACCATAGAAAGCACACCCAAAAACACAATGATCAGTGATATCACGATCGAAAGTACTGGTCTATTTATAAAACGACTAAACATAGTAATTTAACTGTAAGGGATCTATTCTGTTTTTAACTTCAAATTTGAGATGGCGTCTTTAGGTTGCACAAAGCTGTAGCTGATTTTATCATCCTCTTTTGCTTTCTGAATACCATCCAACAAAAATTTATCATCTTTTTGAAGTCCGCTCGTTACCACATACAGATCTGGTAGGGAGTTACCAATGGTGATATGACGGGCTTTTAATTTGCCCTCCTTATCGATTACATACACATATTTACGGTCCTGCATTTCGTATGTCGCTTTCTGTGGAATAATTAAAACCTGTTTCAGCGGAAAGTTCATCACCACCTTGCCGCTCTCGCCATGTTTTAATAGACGGTTTGGATTGGGAAATTTCGCTCTAAAAGCAATATTTCCCGTCTCACTGTTGAACTCACTTTCTATGGTCTCCACAAGACCATTTTGAGCGAACAACTCATTATTGGCAAGCAACAAGCCGACATGAGTATCTCCACGTTTACTCACGTTAGTTTGATAACTTAAATATTCAGGTTCGGAGACATTGAAATAAACCAGCATCTCACTGTTGTCGGACAGACTTGTCAATAATTCACCTTCATCCACCAAACTTCCCAATTTCAATGGAATCCGATCAATGGTTCCGTCAAAAGGTGCCCTGATTTCTGTAAAGGAGAGATGTAATTTTGCAATCGCAGCCTCAGCTTTGGCTTGCTCAAGTTTTGCTTTAGCCATCGCGAGTTCATTGGGCGATACGACATTTTTATCGGCAAGCGTTTTTGTATTTTGAACTTCAATTTCTGCTACATTAACTTCTGCCGAAGATTTACGGTATTCGGCCTCATACATCTTCGGCATAATCCGAAAAAGTAATTGCCCTTTATGGACAAATTGTCCTTCATCTACGAAAATCTGCTCGAGATAGCCCTTTTCCTGAGCCCGAAGCTCAATATTTCGGAAAGACCTAATCTGGGAAACAAAGTCCTTACGGATAGTTGTGTCCATTTGCACCGGAGAGGTCGCTGTAAATTTCTCTTTTTCTTCCTTTTCTTCCTTTTTGGAAGTACACCCGATTTGGCATAAGGTAATAGCCAAACTAGCGAGCATAAATACTCTTTTCATTTGTAAGCGTCTAATTAAAAAAATAAGTTTGATTGTTTGTTGTCTTGGTTGGTGAAATGACCTCTACTTTGGTTTATGGTCGTTCCGACTTGTTCATAGATTGTACAAATCGATTACGACTGAGCAGAGCATCCCTTAGGATATCCACCAAAGCATATGAAATTTCGAAGGGTATATTTTAAATTCTCCAGTTTTGTTGAAGAACGTATCTTTGAGGGAAAAGATAGGCTATGAAATTGCAAAAAGGTATCTTCTTTGCAAATCGAAAAACGAAAACAAAAAGGACAATAGCAAAAAGTAGCAGCGCAACAAATTGGGATGTCACCTGCAAATCCTTGGTCAGTTGAAAATTTTCGGCATCAAATTCCTCGATAACTGGATTATCACTGTGAATATTACCGTAAAATAGCGGATCGATGTGGTCAACTGATGCGTCAATATACTGCTGTACATCAGCATGATTATGCTGATACATAAAACTAACAGTTGGTCGGTCGGATTCAATGAGCACGGCATGGCTATTACTGCTTCTGATAAATAAGAAGCATAAGAATAAGAATATCGTAACAACCGCTTTCATTGCGGAGCAAATATACTAGCGTACAACTAATTTTAACGATCTTTAACACATTTTAACAAAACAATTACAATTCGTAGATTTCCGCTAGAAAAGTGACAATTGCAAACCCCGACCATTTGTTCTCAAGGGTTGTGCATCTCCGAAGACTGTTCTGCCACCATATTTCCAAGAATCTCGCCGTTCTTCTGCTATAATTTGTTGAATATCAAATTGTGGCTGAAAATCTTTTTCGCTATCCAAGACAATCTGGTGCAACTTGTTAATCGATTTTAATTTTTCACCGTAACCCAGTTTAGATTTTTCAATGCCTTTTTGCAAAATTTGAATACTTTCATCGTAAATGGTTAAAGGAACTGGAAAAGGATGCCCATCTTTCCCGCCATGAGCAAAGGAAAATCGAGCGGGGTCATTGAACCGTGAAGGCGCACCGTGGATTACCTCACTGACTAAAGCCAATGACTGTAACGTACGGGGCCCAACTCCTTTTAAAAGCAATAAGTCTTCAAAATGGCTTGGTTGACTTTCTCGAGCCACGTACAACATCGCTCCTAGCCTCTTCAAGTCAACGTCCGAAGCACGGACATCGTGATGGGATGGCATAATAAGTTTAGCGAAGTCTTGCATCACTTGAGTTGAATCCTCCGCTACGATCGTCATAATACCTGTTCTATTGGCCGCCGCTTCTGCAGCTGTCAAGTTGAGGATAATACCTTGTGAAGGACCACTGATACCCGCATGTGGTTCTTCAACGAACGATTTGACCTTTTCAGAATGCCAATGGTAACGACGGGCAGTTCCATCCTTTTCATGCATACCTTGCTGCACGACCGACCAATTGCCATTATCCGTCACGATAAAATTGTGGAGATATAATTGGTAACCATCCTGAATAGCGGTGTTATCCACTTTAGCAACAAGCTTACTGCTGCGAATCAAGTCGTTGCCATCTAGTCCCATGTCGTTCGAAAGCCGAAGTAGTTCCTGTGGGGTCTGCATGGAAAGCTTGCCTTTACCCCCACAGATATATAGTCCTAAAGATTTCGCATCGGGATTAATAGCGCGTTTTAATGCCCCCATAACAGCCGTTGTGATCCCTGAAGAATGCCAATCCATGCCGAGAACAGCACCAAAGCTTTGAAACCAGCGGGGATCTGCCAGTCTTCTCAAAACCTCGTCTTTACCATAATCCATTAATATTACTTCAACAATGGAGCGACCTAGGAAAGCCATACGTTCGTAAAGCCACGCTGGTACTTTTCCATAGTGTAATGGGAGATCTGCGGTTCCGGATCGTTTCATTTCAAACTAAATATATTAGTACAAATCTATCTCTTTTTTAGATAAAATAAAAACGGCTAGATAGCTTCTAGCCGTTTTTATTTTATGATCAATCTATACACTACATCTGAGCATATAACTTAGGGCGCATCGAAGTAGCGGCACAAGTCACAGCTTCACTACTTACCGGTCAACGCTGACAATAATCCAGCCCGGAACGAAGGATCTTTCTCCGAAAACTCGATCGAATGCTTATAGGTGTCTACATTAAAGAAGAGCTCCGCTGGAGCAGCTTTTTTATTGTCCAAAAATAGTTTAAAGCTGTACGCTGTTTTTTTAGACAAATCAGCATTCACCTTATTGGATGAAAACACATTTGCAAGAATTACATCTTTTGTAAAAGAATCAGTGGTAGCTATTTGAAATAAATCACCTAATGCTTTAATTAAATTGTCAGACTGTTGACCCGACGACGAGATTCTAATCTTACCTTTGGTAAAGCCGACTTCATCACTCGGTTGGCCATCTATTATACCTGCGGGTATAAAATCTACAACCTCAAACTTCGCTCCTACAGTATCCTGTTTGTAAAGAGATTTTGTGATATAAATACGGCTTGAATCCGTTTTAATTTCATCTGTAATACGTAGAAAAAAGTTCTTCTTTTCTGCGCCCGGTGAACCATTCGTAAATTGTTCGATTTTTACACCTTCAATTTTGTTCACCGTTGTTGTATCACTTCCATCAGTTTTCTTTTGATTGGAATTTCCGCAACTAGCCATCAGCACCGTAGCGGTCGCAAGAAATGCTATAGATTGAATCTTGTACATATTGAATTGTTTGTTATCAGTTATTAATGAATATTGCTCTTATAATATTACCATTATTACTGATAACAAACAACTATTAGCAATGTTTTTATTTTATTTCAATAAAGCATCGTATAAAATTTCCACAGGATGATAAGATTTTCTTCCTACACCATCTTTAATCTGATGTCTGCAAGAAGTACCCGCTGCGGCAATTAAAGTACCAGGTTCTGTTTGGCGTATGGTTGGTAATAAAACCAATTCGGCTACTTTCATCGAGATATCATAATGTTCAGCCTCATAACCAAATGATCCTGCCATACCACAACAACCCGAAGGAATTGTTTCTACGCTAAAGTTCGTCGGAAATGATAGGACCTGTTCCGTAACAGTAACGAGATGAAAAGCCTTTTGATAACAGTGGCCATGAAGCTTTACCTTTTTCGTTTCCGACGTAAACTGTTCTGAATGAATACGTCCCGCTTTCATTTCATTCAACAGAAATTCGTCAATCATCAGCGCGTTTTTGGCTATTTTTTGTGCGTCAACACGTAAATCATCATCGACTAAACTTAAATACTCATCTCGAAATGTAATTATCCCGGAGGGTTCAACGCCTAAAAGTGGCGTATCATCCGTAATTAGTCCCTTTAAGAAATGGATATTTTGATTCGCAATCTCCTTTGCTTTTTTCACAAAGCCTTTAGAAAGATAAGTCCGCCCGCTTTGCACATGTTTTGGAATGACTACTTCATACCCCAAGGCAGTCAGCAACTTATATGCGGTAATGCCGATCTCGGCATCATTATATTCGGTAAATTCATCCGAAAAAAGGTAAACCCGACGCTTACTATCACTTGCCACTGCTTGTTTTTTTACCCATTGGGTTAAAGTCGTTCCATTGACTGTAGGTAAGGAACGCTTTGGCGCAAATCCTACTGTTTTTTTGACTACTCCTGACAAGAAATCATTTTTGACCACAAAGTTGTAAATGGGCGCAACCCAAGATCCGAGTTTCTGAGACTGGGTGAAATTAGCGATTAATTTTGTTCTAAATCCCGCACCATGCTCATCATAATAGTGCTGCAAAAATTCGGCTTTCATTTTGGCCACATCCACACTGGAAGGACACTCCGTCTTACAGCCTTTGCAGCTTAAACAGAGATCCATGACCTCTTTGATCTCCTCATGATCGAAACGATTTTTCTTTGGGGAATTCGTTAAAAATTGACGCAACATATTTGCCCGCGCCCGTGTCGTATCTTTTTCATCGCGCGTAGCCATGAATGAAGGGCACATTGTTCCACCGGTAATTTCAGTCTTTCGGCAATCTCCCGAACCAGAACACTTCTCCGCCAACCGAAGAATAGACTCATCTTTAGAAAAATCGAAATAGGTCTTTATTTCCGTTCGGTTGCTATCGTTGTCATAACGTAAATGAGAATCCATTGGCGGCGTGTTGACAATTTTATTTGCATTAAAAACGCCCTGTGGATCAAAGATATATTTTACATCTTCAAGCAATTTGTAGACTTTTTCACCAAGCACTTTGCCGATAAATTCGCCGCGCAGACGACCATCACCGTGCTCACCACTCAGTGAACCGTTATATTTTAATACAAGGTCGCTGGTTTTTTCGAGGATTGAACGAAATGTACGCTTCCCTGCTGCTGTTTTCAAATTCACAAAGGGCTCAATATGTAGTTCCCCGGCTCCCGCGTGCGCATAATAGGATGCATGCACCCCCTCTTCCACCAAAAGTTTTTGGATATCACGCACGTAAGCAGGTAAATCTTCAGGCGACACCGCACAATCTTCAATCAAATTTACAGGTTGACTATCCCCGGGTAAATTGCGAATTAGCCCCAGTCCTGCCTTGCGTACATCCCAAACCAAATTGGTCTGTTCAATACCCGTAATGTAGGGATAAGCATAACCAAGCCCGCGGGCTACAAGGTCCGCTTTCAGAGCCATCGCTTTTGCCTCTGTTTCAGCGGCTGTCTGCCCCCTAAACTCAACAATTAATAAAGCCTGGGGATCACCCTCAATAAAAAAACGATTATACTTATAAGTTGGATGCCCAACCGTAAAATCCATGATGTATTTATCTACCAATTCGGATGCTTCCGGCTTGTGCGCTAAGGCTACCACATTACCGTGCATACACTCTACCATATCCGCAAAATGAACACAAAGTAAGCCTAGTTCCTGCGGTGGTAAGGGCATCAGTTTGAGTTTCGCTTCTGTAACAATAGCCAGCGTTCCTTCGGACCCTGCCAACAAATTACACATATTGAAAGGTGTCGAGCGATCGGCAAGGATATCCAAAGCATAACCGGTATTTCTGCGCGTGATAGATCGTTTTGGATAGCCCGCTTCAATGGCGCTTAAATGCTCGGGGTCTGTCAATAATGCATTCATATTACGGTAGATATCCCCCTCACGACCAGCTAATAATAATTTCTTAAAATAGGCTGCTTCATCAACTGCTTCAAAGGTCACTTCAGAACAGTCGTCCAAAAGTACATTGGCCGAAATCAAATTGTGTCGTGTATCGCCCCAAACAATCGAATGCAGACCCGAAGAGTTATTGCCAATCATTCCACCTACCATAGCACGGCTTGCAGTCGAAGTTTCAGGGCCAAACATCAGTCCGAACGGTTTAAGATAATTATTCAAGTCGTCACGGATCACACCAGGTTGTACCCGAACCCACTGCTCGTCGACATTAAGTTCAAGTATATGGTTAAAATGACGAGAAATATCCATGATAATGCCATTGCCTACTACCTGACCAGCTAAAGAAGTGCCGGCGGTACGTGGTATGATTGTGACACCGTTGTGCCGCGCAAAATCAATTATTTTTTTGATATCATCATGATCGACGGGTATGGCTACGGCCAAGGGTTTTTCTTGATAAACAGATGCATCTGTCGAATAGGCAAGCAACATCGTTTGGTCCTTCGTTTCATGAGTATAATAGAGCTCCCCTTTGAGTTGAGACGCTAATAAGGCTAATTGATTTTGATCTTTCACTTAATCTGCATTTATGTATGAAACAAATTTAGTCAAATTTATTCATCGGAAAAAGAGAAGATTGCAAGAAATACCCAAATCAAAAACAAAAAACGCATAAAAACGCAAAATCAAACAAATTACCATAAAAGTCAATTTTATTTCGTTCCTTCCGACAATGCACGTATTTTTGTGGCGCTACATCATTTAAATTAACGATTCATATCTTATATGCGTAATCTATTCCTTCGCTATACGCTGCATTCTGATTTTATTATATACACCATCCGGGTATTGATTGGCTTCCTTATAGGTTATCCCCTTTTCGTATCTTTTCCCCAATATTCGGTTTCCTGGACACTAATCTCCATTATATTGGTCATTTCACCGCAAGAGAATGAGTCGAAAAAAATAGCCATCGACCGGGCTAAATCCAACTTTATAGGATCAGCAATTGGTCTCAGTCTATATTTCGTTCCCATTTCGCAACTCTCTGCCATGATTATCGGTATTGTTGCATCATTGATTACATGCAAGCTACTCAATATTATGGCTGTGGCAAGGACATCCATGGTGGCACTCATTATCGTCTACCTTCACGAACAGCAAAGTCGCTCTTACTTCGCCGCTTTGGATCGCTTTGGCTGTGTGTGCTTAGGTTGTCTGATTGGATTGGGCGTCATCCTGTCAACGAGTAATATTATTCTGAAATTAAGAAAAAGGTACAATTGTTGAGTTATACGCCTACCTGTCTAAAAGGCAATATACTTACCTTCAGTACCATAGCCCAAATGGTTAAGATTTCTTTCTGATAAATAAGAATAAAATTCACTCAAATTTCCGATCACTCAGAATTATATTCAGAATTTTATATACAATTTTGAATTTTATACTTTTTTACCTATCTTTGCAGTCGAAATGACAAAAGTAGAATATAATTTAGACCAGGTCGACTATAAAATCTTGCGCTTAATGCAGGATAATGGACGGATCAACAATGCTGACATCGCAAGAGAATTAGGCATGGCACCATCGGCGATCCTCGAGCGCGTAAAGAAGCTCGAGCAAAAAGATGTGATTTTAAAGTATAGTGCCAAGATCAATCCTGCCGCGGTCGATCAGAAACTTTTATCGTTTATTTTTATCAAAGCCAATGATATTATTGGCGAACAGGGTGTAGGGTTGGCACTTGCGGAAATCCCTGAAGTTCAAGAGGTACACGACATTGCAGGTGACGATGGTTACCTTATTAAAGTAAGAACTGCGGATTCTACAGGTTTAGTGGATCTCATGCGAAATACCTTAAGTAAAGTGGAAGGTATTATTTCAACGCGGACAACAATTGTACTTCAGACTGTCAAGGAAGATCAGCAGGTTGTCATACCTGAGTAATAGAAAGGAGGTTTAATCATGTTGCAAGGACAAAAAAAGGCTGCTAGCCCATTAATGGTTGTAGTTGCTTATTTCATTATTTATGTGGTATGGGGCTCGACCTTTTTCTTTATAGAAAAAGCGTTGCATAGTTTCCCCCCATTTATTTTGGGTTCGTTTCGATTTGTTGTAGCCAGTGCAATTCTAATGACATATTGTGCTATAAAAGGGTATAGATTATTTAACAAGCGTTCTATTCAAGAGGCCGCAATCGTAGGTTTTTTATTGCTCTTTGTCGATATGGCCGGGGTTATCTGGGCCGAGCAATATGTGTCTGGTGGTGTTGCCGCTATTATTGCCGCAGCCGCTGCAATCTGGTTTATTTTATTGGATAAACCCAAGTGGAAAGAAAACTTTAGCAGCATTAGCACGGTTGCTGGTGTAGCATTAGGTTTCTGTGGTGTTGTGATGCTTTTCGCTGAACAGATCATGGCGACCAATGATCATACAGACGGTACTCTTAAGGTAATTGCCCTATCTATTTTGGTATTGGGTTCTATCGCTTGGACTGTAGGTTCATTGATTTCCAAGTATTTTAAAAAATCCGAAAAAGAAGAAAAAGAGGACCTGCATGTTATGGTGAAGACTGCTTGGCAAATGGTTACCGCAGGTGTTCTCTTTAATATCACGGCGCTATTTACCGGTGAATATGCATCATTTACACTGAGCAGTGTAGCACCTATTGACTGGTTTAACTTGGGGTATTTAATCACATTTGGTTCCATCCTTGCTTTTAGCTCGTATATTTGGTTATTGCAGGTACGTCCAGCAATGGAAGTAAGTACCTATGCTTATGTGAACCCAATTATTGCACTTATATTAAGTCATTTTTTTACTTCGCATGTGGTGACCTCATTGCAAATTGTTGGACTAGCGGTTATTCTATTCTCGGTCCTATTAATGAACTGGAAAGCATATCGTACCAAGCTGTCCTCGCGCAGCAAAAGGAAAAAGATCCTTCAGCAGGAGAATAGTTTAGAGCGTTTGATAGCAGCGGATCCCCAAACGGACAACAAACATATTCCTGAGACGGAATTAGTTCATTAGGTTGTTATTTTTCTAATTATATGGGCAAAGCTTAACGTGTAACAATGTTAAGCTTTTGTTGTTTTTAAAAATTAGCTAACATTGGATAAGATTTGTTCATATATAATTGGCTAACTTTGCGTACTATTTGGTTAAATTAAAAAGAATGAATATTTCGAAGCAAATTGCCTTTATTGGTAGCCTTGGTGTCGCTTCGCTTTTGATGATTACAGGTTGTACAAAACAACTCCATCCAACGCAAAAAGATTTCCAACAATATCATATCAATAGCGATATGCAAGCTGATCCTGCAGTCGTGTCAATCTACGAACCCTTCAAACACAAAATGGAAGCGGAGATGAATCGTGTGATTGGACATGCGGACAAGGCATTGACAAAAGAGAAAACAGCGGAAACATTAATGGGCAATTTTTTTTGTGAAGCCTTGTTGTGGATGAGTGAACACAATGCCCATAACCCCGCGGATTTGGCGTTCGCAACAAAAGGTGGTATCCGAAATGATCTTAAAGCAGGCGATATTACAGTAGGACATATTTTTGAGGTTATGCCCTTTGAGAACACATTGACGATACTCGAGCTCAAAGGTAGTCAGATTCGTCAGCTGGCTGACTATATTGCTACAACACATGGACAACCTATAGCCGGAATGACGTTGACAATTACGGGCAACAAAGCTCAGGACATAAAGATCAAAGGTCAAGCTATTGAAGACAATAAGTTATATAAATTAGTGACCTATGATTATCTTGCCAATGGTGGTGACAACCTCAGCCTGTTGACACAACCTGTATCCCGGGCTAATTATCCGCAACGCATGCGTGAAGGTTTGATTGAATATGTGAGCGAATTAACAAAAGAAGGCAAAAAAGTAAATGCAGAATTAGATGGAAGAATTAAAATCAATTAACCGAAGATCTTTTATCAAGCAAGTTGGTGGATTTTCTGCTGCAGTTGCTTTGGGATCACTTCCTTTTCAAGTCGACGCGAAGAGCAAAAAGGTAAAACTTACAATTTTACATACCAACGATGTTCATAGCCGTATTGAACCGTTTCCAATGGACGGCGGGAAATATCAGGGATTGGCTGGTGTTGCGCGCCGAAGTACACTGATCAATAAAATCCGCAAAGAAGAAGAACATCTTCTATTACTCGATGCAGGCGATATGTTTCAAGGTACCCCCTATTTTAATCTTTTTGGAGGAAAACTTGAACTTGACCTCATGACAAAGTTAGGTTATGATGCCGGGACATTTGGAAATCATGAATTTGACAATGGTCTTGACGGTCTTGTAAAGTACCTGGATCACGCTAAATTTCCGTTCTTAACGGCAAATTACGACTTCAAAGGAACCGTATTGGAGGGCAGAACCCAAGATTATACCATATTCCATAAAGGTGGAATAAAAATAGGCGTATTTGGACTAGGGGTAGATATTGAGGGATTGGTTGACCCCAATAACTTCAGGGGAATGAAATATTTGGATCCTATTGAAGTTTCCAACAAGGTGGTCCGCACATTGAAAGAAAAACACAAATGTGATTTGGTCATCTGTTTATCGCATTTGGGCTATCAATATGAAAACGACAAGGTGTCGGATCTGATCCTTGCCGCCAAAACCTCAGACATTGATCTCATTATCGGAGGACATACGCACACCTTCTTAAATGAACCAACACTGGTTACAAATTTAAAAGGAACAAAGACCGTTGTGAATCAAGTCGGTTTTGCTGGAATTAATCTAGGACGTATTGACTTTATTATGGAACCAGGGTCTGACAAGAAACAAATGGTCGCAAGTACCTATCAGGTCAATCCGACAATTCCGGAGTCCATGTTGGCATAATATAATCTAATTTTAACAAATGCCAAGTTGACTAATCAATTTGGCATTTTTTTTACCAATACTATAAGAAGACGTATGAAGTAAAAACTTATACGGTCTATACACGCTGATTCGTCATTCAATGAAAAGAATTTTATTGATTTACCTCGACTCCTTTAAGGGACTGTCTCAAGCCGCATGGCTACTTGCCATAGTGATGCTCATTAATAGAATGGGAAGTATGGTGATTCCCTTTCTTGGCCTCTACATGACCCAGGTTCTACATTTTGACATTAAACAGGTCGGTGTGGTATTGATGAGTTATGGATTCGGCTCCGTTTGTGGTTCCTATATTGGTGGCTGGCTGACTGACCGGATTGGCAGCTTCAAGGTTCAGTTCGGAAGTCTGGTATTGGCGGCCCCTTTATTCTTACTGATCCCACATTTCAAAGAGGTACAGTCCTTATCCATCATGATTTTTACGTTAAGCTTAATCTTTGATGCCTTCAGACCTGCAAACTCCGTGTCAGTGGCAAGTTACGCTAAACCCGAAAATATCACGCGCGCCTTTTCATTGAATCGTCTTGCCATAAATCTGGGATTTTCAATCGGCCCGGCGGTGGCTGGATTTTTGGCCACCATCTCATTCAATTGGATCTTTTATGGAAATTCTTTTGCCGTCCTTTGCGCTGCAGTGATTTTCTTTGTCTTTTTTCATAAACGAGAAAAAAGAAGCGATATTAAATCTAAAAAAGAGATTACTGCTGAAAACGAATTACCTCAAAAGACACGAAATTCCTATACCGACCTGCCTTTTGTCTTATTCAATATCTTTTGTTGCATTTTCTCATTCTGTTTCTTTCAGTTGATCACAACGTTACCTATTTTCTACCGAGAAGTTCACCATTTGAATGATCACCAAATCGGATTTCTACTCGGCTGGAGTGGATTCGTTATCGTATTACTGGAGATGTTCATTGTCCATATAGCTGAAAAAAGATTCTCGCTTATAAGCACGCTCGTCTTTGGAACATTTTTATGTGCCAGCTCTTATGCCATGTTAAATTTTTCAGGTGGACTCGGGTGGTTATATTTCACATTCTTTATCTTCGGCCTTGGCGAGATGCTGACACTACCATTTATGGCAACGGTTTCTGTTAACCGTTCGACACCTAAAACACAAGGAGCATACATGGGGTTCAATTCGTTGGCATTTTCAGCTGCAAATATATTTTCGCCGCTTTTAGGGACTAGCATTGTCGATTCCTTCGGTTTTACAACCTTATGGTGGGCAACCGCATTAACCTTATCTGCTACGGCGATCGGATTCTACTTGGTTCTGAGATGGATGAAGTAACCTACACTTGAGAAATGAAAAACGGGTGTATGCTCATGTGAGATACACCCGTTTTTCATTAAACATGCCTGAAACCTACCAAATTTTGATACGTTTATCGACCGGAACAAACATTTTGTCGCCGTTCTTTGTATCCCAAGCCTTATGGAAAGCATCTAGGTTAATGATTGGGGCAAAAGCACGGTACTGTGCTGGAGAATGTGGATCAGTTTTTACTTGATTGACCACAAACTCATCGGTAGTTTTCGTTCTCCAAATCGTTGCCCAGGAAAGGAAAAAGCGCTGGTCCTGTGTAAAACCATCTATTAAACCAGGATTTCCCTTATCGTTCAGATAGAGTTGCAATGCATCAAAAGCCACTGATGAGCCACCTAAATCCCCAATATTCTCCCCTAATGTAAAGCGACCGTTCACAAAAACACCTGGTACAGGTTCGTAGGACTCAAACTGACGTACCAAAGCATCAGCCGCTGCTTCAAATTTCGCCTTATCACTGTCGCTCCACCAATTGTTCAGGTTTCCATTCCCATCGTATTTCGCACCCTGGTCGTCAAATCCGTGCGAAAGTTCGTGACCAATTACCGCACCAATACCGCCGAAATTAACTGCAGCATCAGCTTTATAATCATAGAATGGCGGCTGAAGAATCGCTGCTGGAAAGACAATCTCATTAAACAGTGGACTATAGTAAGCGTTCACAGTCTGTGGAGTCATCCCCCATTCAGATTTGTCCACTGGCTTATCTTGTTTCGCCAAATTCTGGTAAAATGCCCATTTACTCGAAGCTAATACATTTTCATACAACGATGTCCCAACATCAAGTTTGCTAAAATCTTTCCATTTATCCGGGTAACCAATTTTAACTTTAAACTTAGTCAGTTTGTCCAATGCCTTTACTTTCGTTTCATCCGACATCCAAGTCAATCCCTTGATATGCTGCCCGAAAGATTTAACGAGGTGGCTTACAAGCTCTTCCGCTTCAGCTTTGGCCTTTGGAGGGAAGTTTTCTTTCACATACAATTTCCCTAATAACTCACCTGCGATCGAATTGACAAATTCCACACCGCGCTTGTCCAGAGCACGCTGCTCCTTTTGTCCTTTTAACTTACGACCCCAGAAATCAAAATACAGATCATTTAACTCCTGTGTAGTATATGACGCTGCATTATTTAAAATATGAAATGTCAATAGCTCTTTGATCACCGGTAGATTTTCAGGGTTGAAAACCCGATCCAAATTTTCGTAATACTTTATTTCCGGTACAATAACAGTATCAGCCTTAAAACCGACATCCTTTAGGTACTTTGCAATATCGACGTTTTTCACAATCTTTTTTAGATCGGCTACAGCGATCGGATTATATCGCCCATTTGCATCGCGTGATTGCTCAACGGTTTTAAGGTTTGCCGCCAGCTGCTTTTCAAAGGCGACAATTTTTGGACCTTTTAAATCCTTCGTAATTTGGCCTGATTTAGCATAAAGTGCAGAAATATAATTTGAATAATCCGTTAACGTTTCTTCGTTCTTCTTATCTTTTACTTGATAATAAGAACGTCCAAGCCCCAGACTTCCTCCGCCGAGGTATACTGTATTAACATCGGAATTTTTAAGATGCGCATATACATAGCCACTAAAAAAAGGATTTCCACCAATCGGTGCTACCTCAACAAGATAGTTGTATAAATCATCAAAATTTTTAATTGCTGCAATTTTAGCAAGATAAGGTTTAACAGGTTCTAAACCAAGTTTATTACGTGTTTTCATATCCACAAATGATTTATACAAATCACCTATCTTCTGATTGTCTGTACCCTTTTGGAATTGTCCAGTTAGCGATTCTTGCAAGACCTTCAACGTAGCAATATCGGTGTTTTCACGCAATTCGTCGAAAGAACCCCAACGTGCTTTATCAGAGGGTATTTTGACTGTTTTCATCCAGTGTCCATTCACAAAATTATAAAAGTCATCTTGAGGACGAACACTCTTGTCCATGTAACTCACATTGATTGCGTTGTTTTGCGCTTGGCCCGCCAATGAGCCGCAGGTCAACAAAGCTGCTAAAAGTAGATTTTTCTTCATATAAAAATTTAGTTTGTCTATCGCTATACACAAACTTAAGCAAAGTTCTT
This sequence comes from Sphingobacterium sp. UBA5639, assembly GCF_002421245.1. Taxonomy (NCBI): domain Bacteria; kingdom Pseudomonadati; phylum Bacteroidota; class Sphingobacteriia; order Sphingobacteriales; family Sphingobacteriaceae; genus Sphingobacterium; species Sphingobacterium sp. UBA5639. The sequence goes on along the minus strand of NZ_DIJR01000012.1, from coordinate 168,373 downwards.
CTATTGTTAATGCAACAATTGGGATTCTAATCGCAACTAAAATTAATGGGGATAATTAAGTCTTGGTTTTATTGCGTGTTGATTTACGTAGTACAAGGATAAAAATCAGTAGAAACAGTGCGACACCGGCAATCCAAATCCACGGATTAGCATACCATAACGTCCCATTCGCTTCTTTAAGCTTTTGATTCTCTTCCAGGGTAACCTGTGCTTTCAATAAAAAAACTGAAAAAACAGGACAAACTATTAAAGCAGTCTTTTTCATATTTAATCACTTCATATGAATAGAATACTCTTTTAGCTGTTTTTGTTTGAAGGAATTAAATTATCCTTGTTTGATTTCGCCTAAATAAACCACGTCTTTTAGATCAAAAGGAGTTTCTTGATACACAAAGTAATTCAACCAATTATTGAAAAGAAGATTCGCATGACTTGTCCAGCGCACCAGAGGGCGATTTTCGGGGTTGTCATCAACATAATAATTTGCCGGCATAGCAATCTCCTGCCCTTTTTCTAAGTCTCTTTTATACTCTTCATCCAGTGTAAAAGGAGCATATTCTGAATGTCCCGTCAAATAAAACTCGCGTCCCCCGCGTGAAGAAACGATAGCAATACCGGCTTCTGGCGATTCTGAAAGAATTTCTAAACCCTCTTTTACCAGGAGATCATCCTTCTCAATTGTTGTATGGCGGCTGTGCGGTATAAAGAACTCATCGTCAAATCCACGGAATAAAGGATGTCTTTTGTTTAACGCAGTGTGCTTAAATACACCAAAAAGTTTTTCCGTTAATGGCTTCTTCTCTACACCATAGAAATGATACAATGCAGCTTGAGACGCCCAACAGATATACAAACTTGATGTTACATGGGTCCTTGCCCAGTCGAAGATGGTCTGAATTTCATCCCAGTAGGTCACTTCCTCAAAAGCAACCATTTCAACTGGAGCCCCCGTAATAATCATTCCGTCGTAGAAATTCTCCTTAACCTCGGTCAAGCTCTTGTAAAACATTTCCAAATGCTCTTCGGGGGTATTCTTTGAAACATGCGTTTCAAGTCGCAAAAATTCCATTTCCACCTGCAAAGGATTATTTGACAGCAAACGAATAAAATCTGTCTCTGTCGTAATTTTAAGCGGCATTAAGTTCAGTACCAAAACACGAAGCGGTCTGATATCCTGCTCATTTGCTCTTAAATCACTCATGACAAATATATTCTCCTTTTTCAACAGCTCAATGGCAGGAAGGTTATTAGGAAGTTTGACCGGCATAGATAATTTCTCCTTATACAATTAGCATGCAAAATTAGCAAGAAAATGCCATAAATGCTAAATGAAACATAAATTATCTTCCATTATATTGTTATAGTCTCCAAGACCAAAAGCTATTCCTTGCTTAAATCCAATAGGGATTTTCTGAATTTCTGCGACCCAAAGTTCATTCCACCTACGTGTTTAATGACCAGCTTACCAGCCTTATCCAAAATAATCGTTGTTGGTATGCTTGTGGTACTCAATTCTTTGGGTAAAGCCGAATTTAATTGATAGACCGGTAGACTATATTTTCTTTTCGCCATAAACTTCCGCGAAGCGCTAAGATTTCCATCGATATCGACAGCCAAAATAACAATAGCATCGTTGCCCTTAAAGTCCTTATAGAGTTGATCCAAGGAAGGCATCTCAGCAAGACATGGTGGACACCATGTCGCCCATAAATTAATAACCACAACTTTTCCTTTGAGCTGGTTTAGGCTCAATATATTGTTTTTACTGTCCCTAAAACTAAGATTGTATCCTTCGGTTCTGCTCTTATTCTCCTCCTCGACCACACAATGCTTGCTTGCTTTAACCAAAAATGGATTGCAAAACAACAAACTAACCAATAAAAGGAGACTATAATTTACTTTTTTTGTCATATAACACTTTAACTAAGCTTAAACATTACCATAACGTTTGTATCCTAATTTGATTGCTTTTATAGCAGAAAATTAATCGAATTTTTTCACGCGTTTTTTTAACGGATTTTTCAGCGGCAATGGAGGTTTAAAATTCGGTGTTAGAATACGAAAGCGAAAAGGTAAGTGTAAAAGATATTACAAACAAATTTAGGGATATGTATATTATATAGTATGAAAATAAGTAAATGAATATGAGCAAAGAGAAATCAATACAAGAAATTGAAATTAACGGCAAAGTTTACCAGTATAGTTCTATTAAAGATCTCCCTCAAGGTAATGTTATGCACCTACCGTTCAGCATCCGGATACTACTGGAAAATGTATTGCGAAACCATGATGGATTCAGTATCACAGACGAGCATGTCAATACCCTGATTCATTGGACTCCACAACCTGTTGACAAAGATATCCCCTTCAAACCGGCCAGAATTTTAATGCAGGATTTCACCGGAGTACCTGCTGTAGTCGATATGGCATCACTACGTGCCGAATTTATCCGTCATGGCAAGGATGGACAAAAAATAAATCCTGCTATCCCGGTGGATCTGGTCATTGATCATTCCGTTCAGGTCGACTACTTTGGTACACAGTACTCGTATGACAAGAATGTCGAGTTGGAATATGAACGCAACCGTGAGCGTTATGAACTCCTTAAATGGGCACAGAAAGGATTAAAAAATTTTACCGTTGTTCCCCCAGGTATGGGTATCTGCCATCAGGTCAACTTGGAATATCTTGCCAAAGGAGTCATTGAACGTGACAATTGGCTTTTTCCTGACACATTAGTAGGGACAGATTCGCATACACCAATGGTCAATGGTATTGGTGTATTAGGTTGGGGAGTTGGTGGTATTGAGGCCGAGGCAGCCATGCTTGGACAACCCATCTTTTTCACCTGCCCCGAGGTTATCGGCCTTAAACTTACGGGCAAAATACCAGCGACATGCACCGCGACGGACATGGTTCTTTCCATCACAAAAATACTTCGTGATACAGGTGTTGTGGGCAAATTTGTTGAAGTATTTGGCGATGGATTGGACAGCCTTTCGGTGACAGATCGTGCGACAATATCCAATATGTCACCAGAATTCGGCTGTACGGTTACCTATTTTCCGATCGATGACCGAACCCTTGAATACATGCATAGCACCAATCGAAGTGCCGAACAGATTAAAATTGTTGAAGATTATTGTAAAAGCAATTTACTTTGGCGGACAGGCAAGGAAGAAATTCAATATTCGTCGGTTGTTGAATTCAATTTATCAAGTCTGGAGCCAACTGTATCCGGCCCTAAGCGACCTCAGGATAAAATTCTTGTGAAAGATCTAAAAACTACATTTTCACATCTCTTGGATAGCGAACACCATCGACAGTATATCCCTGTTCTACAGCGATCGGAATCTGCTTGGCTTGCCGACGGCGGGTCTGGTACGGAGTTTACCTTTGGTAAGGTACCTATTGAACATGATTCACCGCATGAAGTTATCCAAGAGTCTATTCATGCTGTGCGCATCAAGCACAATCATAAAGAATATATTGTCAGTGATGGCAGTATTGCCATTGCCGCCATAACAAGCTGTACCAATACGTCGAACCCTACTGTGATGATCGGCGCAGGATTATTGGCCCGTAACGCTATCGAGCGTGGACTGCGGACCAAATCCTGGGTAAAGACCTCCTTAGCCCCTGGTTCAAAAGTCGTTACACAATACCTTGAAAGATCAGGACTTAGTGCTGATCTCGATGCCCTGCGTTTTCACACGGTGGGTTACGGTTGTACCTCCTGTATTGGAAACTCGGGTCCTCTTCCACCACAAATAGCAGAGGCAGTGGAAAAAGGTGAACTCATTGTCGCATCGGTATTGTCTGGTAACCGAAATTTTGAGGCGCGTGTGCATCCTCAGGTAAAAATGAACTTTTTAATGTCGCCGATGCTTGTTGTTGCCTATGCGTTAGTCGGAAGAGTTGATATTAATCTTTTGAAGGAGCCGCTCGACTACGACCCGAATGGTGAGCCCGTATATCTGAAAGATATTTGGCCGAGCCGCGAGGATATTATGGAAACCGTCAATGCCTGCGTCAAACAATCGGATTTTCAAGAAGTTTATGATGTCATCTTCGATGGTTCAACAGACTGGCAAGAACTTGAAGTGAATCTGGATCAAAATTACCAGTGGGACAACACGTCTACCTACATTAAAGAATCACCTTTTTTTGAAAATTTACAGGCTGTACCAAATCCGATACAAGACATCCAAAATGCAAGGGTGTTACTTTATCTTGGTGATTCGGTTACAACGGATCATATCTCACCTGCAGGGTCATTCAAAGAAGAAACTGCGGCTGGGCAATACCTCAGCGCACATCAGGTAAGTAAAGAAGATTTTAATTCGTATGGATCTAGACGTGGGAACCACGAAGTTATGATGCGTGGAACATTTGCCAATGTGCGTATTAAAAACAAAATTACTGATCGTGAAGGTGGATTTAGCCGTTATTTCCCAAGCAATGAGGTGAAGACGGTATATGAAACCGCAATGGAATATCGAAAAAACAACACTGCACTCATTGTGCTGGCAGGAAAAGAGTATGGTTCGGGCTCCTCAAGAGATTGGGCTGCAAAGGGAACATTCCTGCTCGGCGTACGGGCGGTTATTGCTGAAAGTTTTGAGCGTATTCACCGAAGTAATCTTGTCGGTATGGGGGTAGCACCACTTGTGTTTATCAATGACGAAAATGCAGAGAAATTAGGACTAGATGGAACAGAAGTCTATAGCATCACGGGACTTGCGAACGATTTAACACCCCATAAACTCCTCTCGGTAAAGGCGGTGCATGACAATGGAAAAACAACCACATTTCAAGTGAAAGCAAGACTCGATTCTGCCATTGAAATCGAGTATTTTAAGAATGACGGTATTCTGCAATATGTGCTACGGCAATATTTAAAAAACAACTAATATTCGGCAAATTGAAGAATCGAAATAGCTAAAAAAGTAAAGGGCACTCTATAGAGTGCCCTTTAACAACTATATTAAAACCTACCAGAGTTCTACAATACTTCAGTCTTGCCCCCAGAATTATGTTTTATGGCTATGCCAAATATAGTTGGAAAAAATTACCCTTTTTATCCCTGAAATCAGGTATTTTGCATATAATCGGATGTAGCGCATTCACTTCATTTTAAAGTAAAATCATTCGGGAGAATTGTTTATTTTCGCTAAGATCAATGCCAACAGCATACAGAATGAAAGAACTTATCGAACAAACAATCACGAAACAAACATGGACTCCTGAACTGAAACAAGTTCAGGAATTCTACAAATGCACCTTTGAGCAATGTGATTTTCAGAGCGCGGAACTGTTAGACCTCATTTTCACAAATTGTGAATTTAAATCGTGTAATCTTTCCAACGTCAGTCTGAAGGGCACACAACTAGATCATGTTGTCTTTAATGACTGCAAAATGCTAGGTATACACTTTAATGAATGTAGTTCATTTTCCTTTCATGTTAATTTCAGCAACTCGGTATTGGATTACTCCTCTTTTTTTGAACGAAATATAAAGAAATTTCAGTTTGATCACTGTTCGTTGCAACATGTGGATTTTGAACGAGCTAATCTGCAACAGGCGGTGTTTAGAAAAGCGAATTTGTTAAATGCCCGTTTTATACAAAGCAATCTCGAAGGCTGTGATTTTCGGTCCTCCATCAACATCCAGCTCGATCCCGAGGCCAATCGCATGAAAAAAAGTAAATTTGGTCGGGAACAGCTGCCTGGACTATTGCTTAAATATCAGTTGGCCATCGATTAAATCTCAGAATGGGGTTTGATAAGGGCCTGAAGATCGTTGCATGAGATCGGCTCGATTTCGATTTATCATTAAATAACGGATTTCAGGGATATAACACCTTACATTGAATCAGGATATTTGTCTTTCAAAGTTTAAGAAGATGAAAAAAATATCCCTATCGTTCGTAGCTATCTTGGCGGCCAGCAGCATGTCGTTTGCACAAATCAATAAAGCATTCAAGATCAACTATGCCATTACCTATTCCGTCGATCCCAGCGAAGAAGCGCAAGCAGTTCCAGTTTCTGTCTACGAAGCTTATGTTAACAATGATAAAATAAAAGTTGTATCGGCTTCCGGAGACGGCGAAGAGTCCATCTTTCTCGTTAAAAAAAATGAAGAGCAATCGGTTATATTATACCCAGGACTGGCAAAATATGTCGTGAAAGAAAATGAGCTTAGCTCACATGCGATCAAACTCGTCCCAAACCAGACGAAAATGATCGCTGGTTATCCCTGCAAACTAGCGCAGGTAGAAATTCCTATTTCGGAAGATAACGCGGAAAACAGTACCCTATCGATTTGGTATAGCGATAAACTGCCAGTCGCCTATTGGGAGGGCTTTGATCTGTTCAAAAAAATACCTGGGGCTGTGCTGCAGCTAACAACACCGCTTGGCATGAATATGATTGCGCAGAACATCACCGATAGCCAACTGGACGAAAAGGATTTTATTGTACCTGAGGATTATGAACAAGTAGCATCCATTTATGATGACGAAGAGGATGCGGAAGATAGCAACCAGATTGCTGAAAATCTCTATTTATTTGAAGATGCTGCAACTAGCCTTTTGGGGGTAAAAGACGGCGATGAAAAAACAATTGTGCCAGCACAATACCTTTACATTGCTCCATTTGTTGGCGACCTGAGTATAGTTCAATATAAAGATGAAAAATATGGTGCCATTAATCTCACCGGTAAACCAATCCTCCCCTTCCGATACGATTATTTAGGTTACGATGACCATCTTGGCCAACTGGTTTTTGGACTAAACGAAAAATATGGGGTCATGGATAAGTCTGGTAAAATTTTGATCCCAGCAAATTATGATATGATATCATTCATTAACGGGGGCTATGCTGTATTTCAAGTGAAAGATAAATATGGCATATTGAATCAAGCGGGTAAAATAATTGTCCCGGCAACGTATAGCTTTATTTCTGAAAACAATGCAACGCATTTCGTCAGCATTGAAAACGACAAGTATAATCTTACTGATATTAAGACCAATAAAATCGTTGCGCCCGACTACGATTTGATTTCAATTACCGAAGAACCCAATCTTTTCCTTGCAAGCAAAGGTGGAAAGTATGGGTATTTAGATGGTCAGGGAAAAGTTGCAATACCATTTATATACAGTGGAGCTACCTCGTTCAGCGATGGCGTGGCTTCTGTTTCATTAGCGGATTCGGACGATGTAATTTTGATTAATACAAAAGGCGAACGTGTGGAAATAGATGCTGCGGCAGAGGCAACAGATATAATTTAAACATCAGCAACCAAAAAAGGCAACAGATCTATCTGTTGCCTTTTTGGTTGCTGATCATCAATGATCAGTATAAGGTTATTTTTTCTTTTTAAACAGCATTTTGCCGATCGTAAATAAAATCACCACAATTATGCCTCCACCTAGGCCAAATAACAGCTCTTTTAGCATGCTTGGCAGAGCGGGTAGCGCGTGATGTAAGAAATCAATATAATGCGCAAATATTCCGCCTGAAACTAAAATTAAAGCAAATGTACCAACCACAGCCAATAACTTGATAACAAAAGGCAGTGCGCGGACTAAAAAACGACCTAAACTCGCTACAGGGCCTTTCTCACGGGAGGTTTTAATCAATTTATAACCCGCATCGTCCATCCGAACGATAAGTGCCACAATACCATAGACTCCAACTGTGGCTAAAAAAGCAACAACCGAAACCGTAATAATTTGTAAGGACAAGCTTTTTCCAAGAACTGTTCCTAAAGCGATAATGACGATCTCCACGGAAAGAATAAAATCTGTCGTGATAGCCGATTTTACCTTCGCTTTTTCAACAGCAACTGAGTTTTCAGCAACGACAGTCTCTACTTTCGTTTCTTCTGTAGCATGTTTGCGGTGAAACAGGTATTCAATAATCTTTTCAACACCTTCAAAAGCAAGGTAGAAACCACCCAAAATTAAAATATATTTGATGGCAATTGGAAAAAAGACGTTCAGTAATAAAGCAATAGGTACAATGATCAACTTATTGAGCAGCGAACCCTTTGTAATTGCCCATAAAACTGGGAGCTCACGTGAAGCCAAAAAACCAGTCGCTTTCTCTGCATTTACCGCTAAATCGTCACCTAAGATTCCAGCAGTTTTTTTTGTTGCGATTTTGCTCGCCACTGCTACATCATCCATCAACGCTGCAATATCATCTAGTATTGCAAATATTCCTGAAGCCATATTTATATAAAAATTGAACGTAAAAATATAAATTTAATTCAATTTTGAACTAAAGAATTTAATCCATTTGTAATATTAAGCTACATTACATTTGATTTAAATACGTAATTTTAATACCACAAGGACAACCGTTATGAAAAATTCACTTACACTGCAGGAACAGTCAATGCTACTTGAAACACTAAAACAAAGGTTTCAGAAATTTCCTAAAAGACATCCACAGATCAGTTGGGATGATGTTGCGCATAAATTACTTGAAAATCCCAAGAAATTGTGGAGCTTGTTCCAAATGGAAAAGAGCGCTGGCGAACCCGACCTTATTCTGATTGATGCAAACAAAGAACAGTATGCTTTTGTGGATTGTGCTGAAGAAAGTCCCAAAGTAAGAAGAAGCCTCTGTTTTGACCAAAGAGCCATGGATGAAAGGAAAGAAAACAAGCCTATTGGGAATGCTGTGGAAGAAGCTAAGAAAATGGGGACTGAGCTACTAAATGAAGAACAATATCGCCAACTTCAACAATTAGGTGAATTTGATTTAAAAACTTCCAGCTGGATACAAACACCAGATGCCATCCGCAAGCTTGGAGGTGCCTTATTCTGTGACCGACGTTACAACCAAGTCTTTACCTATCATAATGGCGCAATCTCCTATTATGCCGCACGTGGATTTCGCTGCATACTTTTTCTTTAAAAGTCCCTAACCTTCAAAATTTAAAACCTATATGAAAACAATTGTAATAGCCACCCTGCTCTTTTGCTGGGGAGCTGCCCAACCGCTTTTTTCACAAGTATCTTTTCCATCGTTCTTGGAAGGGACATGGAAGGTGGACAATAAAGAGCAATACGAACAATGGGATCGTATAAATCAACACGAATTAAAGGGACTTTCCTATACGTTGAAAAATGGGCAAAAGATCGTCAGTGAATACCTAAAATTGACCAAAATAAAGGATAAAGTTGTATACACAGCACTGGTCATCGGACAAAACCATGGAAAAGAAGTCAATTTTGAGCTAAGTTATCAGGATAGTACCTATTCGTTTATCAATGAGGCCCATGATTTCCCCAATTACATTCGGTACACACCAGTCGCCACAAACCGACTTCACATTGTAGTGGAAGGAAAATCGGGAAGAGCCAGGTCTTTTTATGCGAGCAGAATTGCACCGACCACGACTGAAGGAAACCCAAATTACGATCAAGAGCTCGCAAAAAAATTGGGGGCTGATGATTATGGAATGAAATCCTACATCTTTGTCCTCCTCAAAACTGGCGAGAATAAAACAACAGACAAACAATTCATTAATGAATGTTTCAAAGGTCACATGGAAAATATCAATCGTCTCGTAAAAAATGGGCAATTGATTGTTGCTGGCCCATTTGGAAAAAATGACGACAACATTCGGGGCCTTTTTATCTTAAATAACATGGCTTCAACTGATGCGGCAAAGCATATTTTAGAGAACGATCCAGCGATAAAAAACGGCCTCTTAGAAGCTTCGTTTTACCCCTGGTATGGTTCAGCTGCCTTGGCAGAATATCTGTCCCAAGTAGATAAAATCTGGAAAAAACAACATTAACCCTTTGGTCATGACATAGGGTTGTCATTGGCCGATCTAACTTTGGGGAAAACTAAGCGAAATGAATAATAAAATAATCCCTTCATTCAGTATAATAGGTCTTGCCATCCGTACAAGCAACCAAAATGGGCAGGCGGCGAAAGACATTCCAGAACTTTGGGCCCGCTTTTTTAAAGAAGATGTGTTGAGCCGTATTCCCAACAAGATATCCAGCGAACTCTATTGTATCTATACCGAATATGAAAAAGATCACACATTGCCTTATACGACTTTATTAGGCTGTAAAGTCAGCAATCTTGAAGAACTACCCGAAGACTTGGACGGTATTCATATCGCTGAAAACCATTACCGACATTTTACAGCAGAAGGAAATTTGGAAGATGGCATCGTTTATGAAACTTGGCAAAGGATATGGCGTTCGGATTTACCCAGAACGTATGCCGCAGACCTCGAAATATATGGCGAAAAAGCCCAAAACCCACACGATGCAAAGGTGGATATATACATAGGCATTCATTAGGGTCTTTATCGTAACAAAACGTATGTGTTAAGGTATTTATCGTTTATTTTAAACTAAATAACCCTTACCTTTGTGTCGATTTAAAGAATAACATGATGCAAGGCAATACGACATACAGAAAAAAAGTTGTTCGATATAGCTATCTAAAATTAATTGGAAGTTCAGCGCTCGTCAGTATCGTTTGTTGTGTATTGGCATACAGCCTCAAACACAGCACAGCTTATGTACAGGAAGAATTGTTTGAAAGTGTATCTTCCTGGGATGCCAAACTTTTTATTGTTTTACCCAGCATAGGTATTACAGCGATTTACTTCTTACGGAAATACGCTTTTCAAAACAGAAAAAACAAAGGGATCAAAGAAATTTATACGACACTAGAAACAAGAAAAGACCATTTACCTTTTTTTAAGATTCCTTCACATTATATCAATGGTTTTCTAACGGTAGTTTTTGGTGGGTCAACCGGTGTTGAAGTTTCTACAGTTGTTGCATCAGCCACGGTGGGTAACCAAGCGTATAAGCGATTACATCCAGCTTGGGCTTACAAAACCGAGTTGATCTGCGCTGGCGTAATCGCTGGAGTCACCCTGTTGTTTGGAAGTGCATTGGGTGGTTTTCTTTTTGCTTTTGAGGTAATTGCACGCAGATATAACAAGACCTTGCTCATTAGCGGACTAACTTCAATGGCCCTGGCTTCCGTATTTGTCTATTATCTTGACGCAAGTCCTTTGTTTACATTTGAGGTAAAAGCATGGCGATGGCAAGCGATCCCTTTTGTCGCTATTTTGGGATTGATTGGCGGGATTTTAGCATTATATTTTACTAAAACGGTAATTTATGCGAAGTCCTATTTTGCAGGCATAAAAAGTAATTTTATCCGTGTCAACTTGGGTGCAATCACCGTTGGAACATTTATCTTTTTCTTACCGGTACTCTATGGCGACAGCTATCATGGTCTTGGAGAGGTTCTAAAAAGCAGTCTGCATGATTCTGTCAATTTACTTTACTTTCTTCCGTTGATCCTGCTTGTTCTCTTAAAACCTTTTGTGGCTTCTCTGACGCTAGGTGCTGGTGGTGACGGCGGCGTTTTTGCCCCCAGTATTGTTACAGGTGCATTGTTAGGCGTTTTGTTTGCACAGCTTTGCAACCATTATCTAGGCACACAATTGGTGGTTATTAATTTTGCCCTTTTTGGTGCTGCAGCAATGCTTTCTGCGGCTATACATGCACCTTTCACGGCGATCTTTATTATTGCAAGCCTTGTTCCTTCCGGATATTTATTACTAGCCCCCCTACTCATCAGCAGTTTTATTGCGAAAACGCTAGCTAAAAAACTATATCCTTATAACGTATACACCTATAAGGAAGTGGCGACGGCCAGGTAATCAAAAGAAATTAAATACGAAAGCGGCTCAGACATCAATCTGAGCCGCTTTTTCTTGCCATTAGTCTTCTCTGCTCCCATCATCTGCCATGCGGACAATCTTGGGCGAAAATTTTGCCACGACATCAACAAGATCTTTTTGTGAAGCCATGACAGTGTGGATGTCTTTATAGGCCATCGGCGCTTCATCCATCCCTGCACCAAGCAGCATAACACCTTGATCTTTAAGCATCGCATGAAGGTCATGGGAAGATAAGGTTTTAATCGCTTGTGTACGGCTCATCAGTCGACCTGCCCCATGAGATGCCGATTGTATAGCATTCGACTCCCCTTTTCCGCGAACCAAAAACCCTGGTGTCGCCATGGAGCCCGGAATAATCCCCATTACCCCTTTTGCAGCGGGCGTCGCACCCTTTCGGTGTACAATAACATCTTGACCATTCCAAGTTTCCTTCCATGCAAAATTGTGGTGATTTTCAACTTTCGCCAACAATTCAGCTCCTAAAGCCAACGTGATCTTGTCATGGATCACTTCGTGGCAGGCTGACGCATAATCGCCAGCGAGATTCATGGCCAGCCAATACTCCTGTCCCTCATGGCTATCCAGGTCCAAATAAGCCAGATTTTCCGCTTGATAAGGTAACTTACACAGGGATTTGGCCAGCTTGGTATAATGTGCTGCTAGGGTAGCGCCCATTCCTCTTGAACCCGAATGTGTCAACAAACCCAAATAACTGCCGCTATCAATGTTTAAAACCTCATCTCTTTCCTCAAATTCGACTATACCAAATTCCACAAAATGATTCCCCCCACCGGAAGAGCCCAATTGGGTCCAGGCTTTATCCTTCAAGGAGGAAAGTAAACTATTCTCATTGAATAATTTGTTTTCCAGTACAGCATGATCTACGCGTTCATGTCTCAGGTATCCATTACCAGCCCCAAATTTACTGTTTCGTAGAATAATATCTTTCAGCGTCATTATATTGTGCTCCACAAATGAACCCGGTAGATCAAAGATGGACAAAGCCATGCGACAGCCAATATCGACACCAACACCATAAGGGATCACGGCATTATTTGTCGCCAGAACTCCTCCGATTGGCAATCCGTATCCTTGATGGGCGTCTGGCATCAATGCTCCGGCAACCGAAACTGGTAATTTCATGGCGATATTCATCTGTGCTTTCGCCCCTGTTTCAATTTCAGACGAACCGTAAATGGTATAATCCGCCGGGTTTTCGTTCAAGACAATTAATGACTTGTCAATTGCCTCTTGCCCAAGCAGAGCACTCGCTAAAATTCCGAAAACAGCATCATCAGAATAGCTGGTCGGATTTTCCAAAACAGCTTTAAACTTTTCAAGCATTTCTGCCCGCGTAAAACCGTGTCTTTTACTGTTGATCTTCAGTGCTACTCCCAAGCTATGATTTTCTTTATATCCCAAAGCAATTAAGTCATTGCCGTTTATTCTCTTATTTTCCATTTTCTTACTTTCTAATTTATAGAGTAGTTTTACAAATCCTCCAAAGCAGGTAACAACAGCTCTTTACGTTGCTACCTGCACCTCTTTCAATTTAATAATCTTTTATTTCACAAACAATTGTTTGAGTTGGTCAACAATCTGTCCATTTCCGGAAACCGAAATCGTATTGATCTTTTCTGCGATCTTTTCGACATATTCCATTTCCTTCAACTTAAACAACATACTGTTTTCTTCCATCAGTTTCGCCGTATTCAACAGACTCCGTGTCGAAGCGGTCTCTTCGCGACGCATGATGCTATTTGCCTGCGCCCTCTTCTCTGCAATCAACACTTGGTTCATGATGTCCCGCACATCCCCTGGTAAAATAACATCTTTAACACCGCAGGTCAACAGTGTTAGTCCCATGCTCGCAACCTGTTGTAATGTATTTTCTAAGATATAGCCTTGTATTTCAGTCTTCCGCTCCATCAGCTCGTCTAACGTCATCTGCCCGATATAGGACCGTAGGGTCAACTGCATCAACGAATACAATTGCTTCTCGTGGTCTTTATTATTCAATAGTGCTTTGACAATATCCACAATCTGATATTGCAGCGTGAAATTGATTCTGATCTGTGCTTTATCTTTAGACAAGATCTCCTGTCCTACCACCTCCAAGGTCAAAACCCGCATATCAGCTTTTGAAATCGCTATGGTTTTTGCATTCTTCCACCAATAATACGTTCCCGACTTCAAGATATCCACAAACACACCGTCTACAAAAAGCAGGGCTTTCACATTTGGTTCAATTTTATACTGACGTACATAATAGCTCAAACTCTGTTTCTCCAACAACTGACGATTTAAAGATGCCGGAACCTCAATCTCCGCAATGTCTTCCAGTTGAAATCTGCGTTCACGCAATTCCTTCCAAAAAACATGTCTGCCGGAGGCTAACGTCTTTTCGAAATTATTATTCAAAAAAACAAGACAAATCTCCGTATCGCCCACCTCAACGATGTCAACCAATTCACTAAAACCTGCCAACTGCAAAAGCACATCGATATTACGATCGGAAGGAAATGAATGAGTAGTTGTATATTTCTCCAGTTTTTCACCAAATCCCAACCAATAGTTACCGGATTTTAAAACACGGACCACCATATTGTTTTTAATAACCAATCCGATTTCCGCTGTAGTTATCTGTACTCTTTTCATTTGTATATTCTTTTAAATTTTAATTATTGCTATTATAAAACCTGCTATTTTTTATCCCTTGACCTCAAGCGGGATTCAAAAGCCCAAGTATCCGCTTTTAAAATCAAAAGTCGGTGAACAAATACCCCATCTTATTGGTCACGACTTTTTAGTATAAATTCAAATACCACATCTTAGGAATCTCAGGCCATCAATCAATTGCATAGTCGCATGAAAACAGCGCATAAGCAGGATAAAAAGATAGCAAGCTTCTACCAAATGACCTTTTTAAAGAAGGTCTTAACTTTGAATGTCCGAATGGACAGTTCGGTGCAATACCCTTATGCTATTCCATCCGAAAATGGAAGTGGGATTCGAACCCACACGATTGAGCTGTTGTTCTACCCAGACTGAACTATCCTGATTGCTCAGGAGTAGGAATCGAACCTACGACCCACAACTATCTGCTCTGCTCTACCCTTGAGCTACCTTTTTACGGGAGAGGACTCGAACCTCTAACACGAGCACTTTCCTTTCAACTTCTCGTTTTATCAGTATATTGATTCTCATAGAGAACAATACTAACCTGCTATACTGAAACAGGTGACCAGGATGCCACTGAAGAAGAAAGGCTTCTTTAATACTTCATCAAGAAGTATATATCTTAAAGCTATTCGCTATAATTTCATCAAAGAACGTTTGTCATTGTTGACATTACAAATATCGTTGGGTTAATGCGCAGGGAATTTGCGTAGAAAAAAAAAGAAGTAAAAAAAATATAGAGAAAACATAAAATGCTGTTATACAGAAATTAAAAATAAATAATTAGCATCAGAAAGAAACAAGGGACTCTTAACTACGCAGATGTATTGCGTTTATACGCCACACGATCGGCACACAGAGCTTTGCTTTATTTCAACAAGAATGGGAAATAGGATTTTTTGGTAAATATGCTGTAGAAATATAGCGGTAATCCGTGATCGTGTTATGGGATTTATATCCTAATTTTACACCCAAATAAAAGACGATATCAAAAGATGAAAAGTTTGTATGCAACAATACTGCTGTTTTACATGCTAGCGAGCTGTATAAATCCAACGAAAAACCATAAAAGCACTGCAGTGGAACATCCTGCAAAGCAGGTTTTAATCAACGACGGCACAGGCACAGTGAAGCAAAACACGACAATTGCTCAGCATCAGCAAGCGGAAGATTGGTTAAAAGAGATTTTTAAATGTAAAAGTTCTGCATCCGGCAAATATTGTTACTATCTGGACAAAGAAGATGCCTTATGTACCAAACGCTTTCAGGCGTTCTTAAAAGATGCCAATGAAATTTACGGGCCATCTAACCTCACAGATGAAGAACTGCCCAAAGCTGAAGCAGCTTACAAAGCTAAATGGGAAAAAATCTATCCCTTATATACAGCGGAAACCTGGTTATTTGGAAGAGGTAATGACGACGCATTGGATATCAAGGATGTTAAAATCGACAAAATAACGGAGAGCAAGTTTATCGTATTTATTGATTACGGCGATAATATCCGAACCAAAAACGAGGTTCAATTGGTCCATGAGCAAGGTTCTTATAAAATAGACTACTGCAAGACGACTTTCCTACATTAACCGTAATCCCTCCTAAAAAATGAGCATGCCAATTCCCCAGACGATAAATTGGCATGTCAAATGTTCTTATTATGTGCTATTTTAATCAAGCTTGTGAACTATTGTTCCATTTGACGAGATTTCCCTGATGAATAAGCCCATTGACGGTCGAGATCCGAGAAACTGCTTCTGCTGAACAACTCGCGTCGACAAAAAGAAGGCTAGCATCATCTCCTACTTTCGGCCATACCGAATTCCCGTGGTCATCAAGCGGGATTTTGCCATTGGTCGCATAACAAAGGCAACGAGATAGCTCGAATTCAGTTTCATAACCATATAATTGCGCGGCTAGATTGGCTTTCTGAAGCATATTACCACTACCAAAAGTACCCCAATGATCCTGAACATTGTCGTTCCCCACAAAAACTTCCACTCCCGCCTTTTTCAGTTCCCGAAATGGCATCAACATATTGCGGAAAGGAACCGAACTGCATATACCGACTTTCGCTTCTGCCAGTCGTTCGGCCATGTGTTCTAAGTCTTTTTTCGGCAGGTAGCCTAAGGCGAAAGCATGACTGATAAATGTGCGTCCCTGTAATGCGGGGTTTTCCAATGCTTTATCAATCAAATATTCCATAGTTTTAACACCTGATTCTCCACCTTCATGCAAGTGGATATCGATTCCCTTGTTATTGTCCAATGCAAGTCGAACCGTCAAGTCCATCGGTTTCTCGATACTGCCGTCAATACTAAAGGGATCCAAACCACCGATAAAATCCACCTGTTCCCATTTTGCAACTTCCTCCATTAACTTCGCGGATTCTGTATAGAATAGACCATGTTGGGGGAATGCGACCAGTTCTGCAGCAAAGGAATACTTTAAATGTTCCAGTGCCTGTAACAGATGTTCCAATGACTTCGTCCCCGATGTTGGGTCTACATTAAAATGTGCGCGCGCAAAATTTGTTCCGTAGCCCTGCAATAGCGCAATCAATTTTTCGGCCCGTTCGACAGAGGTTTTCAACAATTCAGGGATGATGATCTGTTCCTTGGCAATCATATCTTTTACAGTCCTGTTTTTTGGAAATACCGCCTTCCAGGGCAGGCCGTATAAAGTTTTATCTAAATGAATGTGCATGTCACGGAATGGCGGTAAGGCCAATTTACCTTTCATGTCGAAGCCTTTTCCGTCAATCCCCGATTGCGCTGGCTCTATATTTTTTATTTTATTTGCCTCGATTTGAATATCAAATAATGCCGTTTTCGTCGCAACAATTTCTTCCTTCTCATAAAGAAAGCCTGTTTCTAGCAATACGTTCCTCAACAAATAAGTATCTTGATTTTGATTGATTTCATTCATGCTTAAATCATTTTCACCAAAGCTAAGTGATTTGGGACAATGATCCTTGTATGAATTATCACAGCTTGTGTAGAAATTATGGCTGCGCTTTAAACTGACTTGGTGTCATATTTGTATGGCATTTAAAAAACTTGCTGAAGCTTGCATTATCGTAAAATCCCAGATCAAAGACAATAGCTTTGATCGTTTTATCCGAAATTTTAAGCAAGCGCTTTGCTTCCAATAACACGCGTTCCTGAATCAAAAATGAAGCTGACTTGTGTAACACCCGATTACTTAACACATTCAGATAGTTTGCGGATATATTTAGCTTCTCGGCATAAAAAGCAACGGATTTTTCACTTTTATACCATTCATCGATAAGCTGAACAAATTTTGCCACAATCGGATTATCCTGATGTTGTTCATAATCATGATAATTATCCTGAACGATCTTGCTAATCAGAAGGGCAATTACTTTAACCCGCGCGTAAATCAATTCCCATAGGATATGATCGTCCGCTAGATCAGCTGCAATTGCTTTAAATTCTGCCGATAGCGACTGAAAGTGGATCGCTGAAAGATCAATGACCAAATGCTTTAGATAATAAGAAATAGGAAATCGCAATGCAGGTAATAAGCTTTCGAACCAACGTCTGCTGATCATGAGCTGCAATGCATGGGTCGAGTCGTCCATCTTCCACTGATGTACCTGACCTGGAAAAACGAGATGTAATTGATTACATCCAAGCGTAAAGTGATCGAAGTCTATGGTATGCGTACCTACAGACTCTTCAAATAATAAGAGAATAAAGAAATCATGTTTATGCGGCTCATTAATTTCCCGAGGACCAATAAGTTCGTGAAAAAGCAGGTCACAATCCGCAATAATCCCTTCCTGGAATTTTTGCAGATCTAGTATTGGAAAATGGTCGTTGGGTTGATACATAAACAGTATTCCAAAGATAGTATCTAAATATTAAAACAAAAAACAAAAGCTAGTGAGAGCTGGTAACAATACTAAAAATTACTTCCAACTTATGACCAGCTTCATACTGTAAACAAAGTGAGTCCACAGTAAGTCCACGTTGAGTCCACCTTTTTTATGTGCAACTACCATGGCTTCATCGTACAGACATACTGCTTACAGTCCGAAGTTGATTACTAATAGGCTATAATTTTTTCTAACGAAGCCCTTAAGCTTGCCCGCAATTATTGACAGAAATTGTTACGATTATCATTATTGATTAATATCAAAAAAACGTTACTTTGAAATAGTTTATAGGGTCTGATTTAGGTCGAATGCCTATGCCTCATTTCCAACTTAAGATCGAAACATGCAAATTGAAATAGGGAGTATATTTTACGAAATAGTACTTTGGAATAAAGATTACATCCAGATTCTAGGTAGTTCATCACCCTATCGTGTATATGCTCCAGCGCATTGCGATGTTGCTTTCCTCAAAGAGTACATTAAGCTAAATCCTCCAGAAAATAAATCGGAAGATTCATCCTATTCCTATCTGGAAGATCCCTACTACCTATTTGGAAAACCTTATTTGGTCAAGATTTATCCGTCCGCAATGCTACCAACTGTTGAATTGACAGTAACGAGCATATGTGTATATCAAAAGAAGAACACAAATACCTTGAACTTACTGTACAAATGGTGCCAGGAATTACTCTACCATGAAGTCGTCAAGCAAATTGCTTACTGGGAGGAGCAATTGGATATATATGATGTGGCAACAGTAACCATCCGTAAACTACCCAAAAGTGATTTTAGAATCGTTGAAGGTGGATTTCAATTTTCAAATCGACTCATAGATTTTAAAAAAGAACACATCAATCTAATTATTCTAAAGGCTTTCTGTAAATTTGCGGATAAGACCCGAAAGGAAACAGAAGCAATTTTCAATCTATATATCCCAAACTGGAGAGATCTTTATTAGCACACTATAATAAAATGGCAGAAATTAGCATCAGAATAGCGATAGAAAAAGACAGTTTAATCATACCGTTCACCGATCAAGAGCTCCTACCATTCGTCGACAAACATCAGAAAGAAATCAATGATTACGTTATCGATCAATTGGAAGATAAAGATGGCGGCCCGCATTTAAGTGACTTTAGCGTCAACAGGCTGACTTTTTTTGCTGATCAGACAGGTGGCTCTTTTAGACTTCATTTTAAAATTGACCGTCAATTTTGCTGCAGTGATCTTTTATCTTGTCAAACGGATTATATAGACTTTAAATTCAATAAATCGAACAATACAATCACATTAACAGGAGGTTATATATCTTGGACAACTCAATAAAAGAGAGGCGAATACCCGAGCGTTATCAAGTTAATACAAGTTCATTTTCTTTCTATTGGTCGAGAGGTCTTGGCGTGGAATTGCTTCGCAAATTGCCGACTAAACCTTCGATCGCTGCTGCCGATCAATTTGTACCTTTACTCGATCAATTTGACAATAGCTGCGACCAGCTTGTCGAACAGCTCCACCTAAAAATTGGTTTCCCTCAAGGTCAACAACTGCTTAAAGATGCACTTGCAGGAAAGCCTATTGATGCCGCATACGAACCCATATTGCAGAATTTTCTACAGACATTGGATCTCAGTCCCTCTTGGTTAGATTGGGATAAAATAGAGCAAGGCATTGGCCTCAGCCAACGTTCGGGCTTATCAGGACTTGTCGTATTACGGGACTATGTCCTCATGGGGGGCTATGAATCCAGTGCCATCAATAAACCCCTAATTTTTACAGGTGCGTTAAAAAAAGGTGCTGTCAAAAGGCTCACCGAAACGGTCACCTTTTGGGTTGACGTCACAGGTAACAATGCACTGAAAAAGGGTAATATCGGCATTGAGGCCATCCTACTTACCCGATGTATCCATTCGTATGCTCGGTTAAATATTCTAAAGCACGGTCAGTGGCAAAGAGAAAAATGGGGCATCCCTTTAAACACTTGGGATATGCTTGCGACCAACCTCGGATTCTCTCTTGTTTATCAAACAGGGCTAAAACGCATGAAATTCAATATATTGAAAAGCGAGGTTGATGGTTTATTCCATGTTTGGAAATTTATTGGGACATTGCTGGGCATTCCCACGCAATTGCTACCCGACACCGTGGAGCAAGCTATTGAAGCGTTGTATTATTGGACGATGACCCAACAATCAGGAGATCAGGATAGTTTAGCCTTAGCAAAAGCGCTCATGGAAGAGCCCATTAAAGCAGCCTACCCCACAAACAAATGGGGACGAAAGCTTATGCGTGAAATTCATCTCTACTACAATCATTATCTATTGGGAGACTATTCGTGTTCATTACTTGGTTTAAGGAAAACGGTACTCGGTAAAATCGCTTATGTGAATATCTTAAAAAATAAAAAAGCAAATCATATGATCACCGACAGCCTATGGCGACAACAACAGATTGACAAAGGAAGAAAGATACACGAGGGTGTGAAACAAATCTATCTGAAATACAATTAACCAACATTGCGCTCGTAAGGCACCCGTGTCGCAATGGACCGTCCTAAGGTCAGTTCATCCACATATTCCAATTCACCACCAAAGGCTATACCGCGGGCAATGGTTGTAATTTTAACATCAAACTCACGCAATTTGCGATATAAATAAAAAATGGTGGTATCCCCTTCCATTGTTGCTGAAAGTGCCAGAATAACTTCTTCCACCTCACCTCTTTGAATTCGATTGAGTAATCCCTCAATTTTTAGATCCGCAGGACCAATACCGTCCATTGGCGAAATTAACCCACCCAATACATGATATACACCTTGATAGGAATTTGTATTTTCAATGGCCATCACATCACGTGTATCTTCCACAACACAAATCAAGCTTTTATCACGTTTAAAGGAGGCACATATCTCACATATACTGTGATCCGAAATATTGAAACATTCCTGGCAATACTGAATATCTTCTTTCAAGCGATCAATAGCGGCTGTAAAACGGGCTACATCCGCATCGGATTGCTTCAGCAGATGCAAAACCAGTCGTAATGCTGTCTTTTGCCCTACGCCTGGTAGTTTTCCAAATTCAGCGACGGCATTCTCAAGAAGTTTAGAAGAAAAATTCATAATGCAAATGTAAGAATAATCAGAAAAAGTAGCTACTATTAAAAAAATAGCTATATTGTATTCCTTTTTGAAAAATTGGAATTTAGAATTAAATGTATAACGTTATATATGGACATTACAAAAGAAGATAAAATTATCCGCGCATTTGAAAACAAAACATGGCAGGAAATTAAAGTTAAGGACTCATGGCAGATTTTTAAAGTGATGTCAGAGTTTGTGGACGGATTTGAGAAATTGGCAAAAATTGGTCCCTGTGTATCGATATTTGGATCAGCACGTACGCCACGTGAACACAAATATTATCAAATGGCGGTCGATATTGCCAGTTTATTGACAGAACGCGGTTATGGTATTATCTCGGGCGGTGGACCTGGAATTATGGAAGCAGCCAATAAAGGTGCTTATGAATCCGGAGGAAAGTCTGTTGGTCTAAATATTGAATTACCATTTGAGCAGTTTCACAACAAATATATTGATCGCGACAAACTACTTGAATTCAAGTACTTTTTCGTCAGAAAAGTGATGTTCATGAAGTATTCTCAGGGTTATATTGTTATGCCAGGAGGCTTTGGAACCATGGATGAGCTTTTTGAAGCAATCACATTGATTCAAACCGGCAAAATTGCACGTTTTCCGATCGTGTTGGTTGGCTCTGAATATTGGAAAGGGTTGATGGACTGGGTTCAGAATACAATGATTCCTAACAAATATATCAGCGAAGAAGATTTGAAACTATACCGTATTGTCGATACTGCCGAAGAGGCTGCGGATCATATTTTCCGATTCTACGACAAATACTTGTTGAAACCAAACTTCTAAGAAGTACCCGTAAAAAAAGAGTACCTGAATCAACAGATACTCTTTTTTTTTGCCTATTTGCCCTCCCCTTGGTCTTTGTAAAATAGGTATTTAGCTGTTCAAAACCAGCTTTTACAGATTAAAGTTGCATTATTGCCAATTTAGTCCCTACATTTATGGCGCGATTCGCATTACACGTCGTTAACCGTAGAAAAACAAATTATTGTCTTGCATGAAAGATTTTGGAGGCCATTCAGATGAAGAGTTGATTGTATTGGTTCAACAAGACGATAGCTTAGCTTTCGAAGCTTTGTATGATCGCTATTGGAAAAAGCTTTATTACCAGGCTGCGCGCAAAACAAATTCGCTGGAAGACGCGCAGGAAATCGTTCAAAACATCTTTACTTCGCTTTGGCTGAGACGCCATCAACTCCAAATTGAAAGCAATCTCGCCTCCTACCTCGCTGTGGCCGTTAAATACAAAGTCTTTAAATATCTGGCGCAACAATACAAGCAGGAAGTTTTTAAACACGATACGGAATGGGCCGATTTCGATAACTCGACGGAAGATTGGCTTCAGTTTGAAGAACTTCGAGTTCGGCTGGATCAGCTTGTTTCGGAACTGCCCGAAAAATGCCAGCTTGTTTTCAAATTATCCCGCGAAGAAGGACTCACTTATAAACAGATCGCTGAGCACATGAACATCTCTGTGAAAACGGTCGAAACCCAATTAAGCCGTGCCTTAAAAAAAATACGCGCTGGTATTCAGCGCTTTCTGATTACTTTGTGATTTTTTTTCTCTACTTGTCAGGGTATCAACCCAATCTAGGGACTCTATATATAAATAACCCCTAAATATGGTTGATCATAATCAATTCCGGATAAAGCAATTGGCTTACAAATGGCTTCAAGGCACATGTACCCCTGAAGAGGAAGCCGAATTGCAAGAGTGGTATGAAACAAGTAATGGCGAACCTCTCCCTATTCCTGAGGGGCTGGCAACCGATGAACAACAACTCAAAGAGCTGTTATTTTCCAATATAAAGCAGGAAATCCAAGCGTCAAAAATCAGGCGAATTCCGCAACGGGTGAAGTTGGGTGGAATAGCTGCTGCTTTGGCACTGTTGTTTATATTACCCCTTTACCTTGTTAAAAGAACATCTGGAGATAGCCAGCGGGTAGCCGTGAAGATGCAACAACAGGTTCACCCGGGCATTAAGGCGGCCGTATTAACTTTAGCCGATGGAACTAAAATTGATCTTTCTGCCCAGCAACAGAGCGTTCTCCATCAGGATGAACAGGTGAAAGTAATTACGACTGCTTCCGGAACCGTGCAATATCAATTTACAGCCAGTAGGAAAACTGCTACAAGCCGTACCAATACCATTGAAACCCCGATTGGAACAGAGTATACGATCATTTTGGCCGATGGCAGTAAGGTGTGGCTAAATGCTGGATCCGTGCTGACGTTTCCTGAATCTTTTGCGTCGAATAGCCGGGAAGTAAAATTATCTGGGGAGGGCTATTTTGAGGTCAGCCACGATAGCAAGCGCCCCTTCTATGTGCGATCCAATGAACAGACCATTCGTGTATTCGGAACCCATTTTAATGTACGCTCTTATCCAAATGAAAACAATAAAACCACACTTATAGCCGGTTCTGTACAAGTCTCGCAATTCGGTAAGTCAAAAATGCTGAAACCTGGTCAAGCAGCATTTACCACTGGCGGGAATCTTATCGTAGCAGAAGCCAATATCGAAGAAGCAATGGCCTGGAAAAATGGTTTTTTCTATTTCGAATCGACACCCATTAAAGATGCGCTTGCCGCCATAAAACGCTGGTATAATGTGGATATCGTGTATAAAGGAACAAATGAAAAGCGTGAACTGACAGGTAAGATAAAACGCAATTCAACTGCCCAGCAACTGGTTGAGACCCTCAACTTTCTGGATATAAAATGCCGATTGGAAAACAATAAAATTGAAGTTGAACTCTAAATTATCTAATATAAAACAAACTTACCCAACTAATTATGCACAAACTTAAAACCATCCAAGGGGCTGGTAAAAAGGCAAAACTATTTGCTGCTTTACTTGCTATCCAATGCGTTTCCCATGCAAATAATTTGGCGATGGCGAATGTAAACCAATCTAAAATCAAGTTACAAGACAAGGAATACACTTTGGCAAAGTTTGCTAAAGAAATCGAGCGTCAGAGTTCTTATGTGTTTCTGTACGATAACTCACAGATTAATGATAACCAAAAAATCCGCATAAACCATAAAGATGGTTCTATTGTTGAAATTCTGGATGACAACCTGAAAGAGCTGTCGTATTCATACAAAATTGTCAACAACACCATTGTCCTAAAAAAGAAAATAAATGACATACCTTTAAGAAACACGATCAATATACAACAGCTTGTCAAAGGGCGCGTTACCGATGGCGACGGTAAAGCATTAACAGGGGTCACCATCCGCAATACAACAACAGGTAAACAAACGGAAACAGACAGTAAAGGTGAGTTTTCTATTGAAGCGACTACTACCCATCAACTCAGCTTTAGTTCAATAGGTTATGAGACTATCAGTAGTACGGTAGGTTCCAATAGTTACCTCAATATACAGCTAAAAACTGCCAACAACCAACTGGAACAGATCGTTGTGGTCGGTTTTGGAACACAGAAGAAAAAAGACATCACGGGAGCCATTGCAACCATGAGTACAAAAGATATTGAAGATCGCCCTGTGACCCAATTAGCGAGTGCTATGGAGGGCAAAATGGCGGGGGTGGAAATTGTAAAATCTTCCGGACAACCTCAAGCTGGTTTCTCTATTCGCGTTCGCGGAACTTCAACAATTACTGCAGGTAGCAATCCATTATACATTGTAGATGGTGTTCCTACTGAAAACATATCGGAGCTCAATCCATCCGATATTCAAAGCATTTCTGTATTAAAGGATGCTGCTTCAGCCGCTGTCTATGGATCTTCTGGCGCAAATGGCGTTGTATTGATTACAACCAAAAGAGGAACAAACGGTAAGACACAGGTAAATTTCGAAACCTATCAAGGATTTTCAGGCATCAGAAAAAAGCCTAGTGTTCTAAATGCGGCACAATATAGAGAATTAATGACTGAGATGGGAGAAGCCTTGGATTGGTCGAAATATACCGCTGATACAAACTGGCCAGATCAGCTATTCCGCACCGGTCACAGCCAAAAATACCAGGCTTCAGTACGCGGTGGAGATGAAAAGACAGGGTTTTACATCTCGGGATCTTATCAAAAAGATAATGGTACGGTCATCACAAATACAGTAAACAAGGTCAATTTCAAGGTTAATTTGGATCATCAGATCAATAAAATCTTTAAGGTGGGGACCAGCTTATCGTACAACCGTTGGTACGACGTGGATATTACCGAGAACTCCCGAAATGGAGTCATCATGAATGCTTATCTGGGCTCTCCAGTAATCGGAATATATGGCGACAAAGGTGCTTTCACAGTAGATCCATTCTATACAGATCTTGACAACCCCGTTGCATTGGCAACAGGCAACGAGCACAGCTATATCAACAACAGATTTACAGGAAATGCCTTTGTGGAAGCCAATATCCTACCTGGATTAAAATTCAAATCGCTGTTTGGGTATGAGAAATTTAACAACCAGTACCGCAGTTTCGTAGATCCTTTTCGTACAACGGAAGGTCGAAAATATAAGGGTATGGCAACGCTCCAGCAGCAGGACAATCAGTATTGGATGTCCGAAAATACATTAAACTATAATAGAACCTTTAGTGACAAGCACCATTTTACAGGCTTATTAGGCTATATTACAACGAAAACACAAACAACAACCTCAAATATTGCTACGCAAAATTTTGCTAATCCAGCAATCCACACGGTCAATGGTGGTTCGATGATCACAGCGATGCCTACGGCAGTAGACGCCGCTGTATCCACTGTATCTGGCATCGCAAAAATTGGTTATGATTATAACGACAAGTACCTATTTACAGCAAATCTGCGGGCTGACGCATCATCTGTATTTGGCCCAAATAACCGCTGGGGCTACTTCCCTTCTTTCTCTGCCGGTTGGCGTTTATCCAATGAAGATTTCTTCAGTTCGCTGAAAAACACCGTAAACGATTTGAAAATCCGTGCGAGTTGGGGTAAAGTTGGAAATAGCCAAATTCCGGCCTTTTCCTATCTCGGTTTAGTCGACGTGACAGGATCATATAACATCGGCGACCAAGTTGTACCCGGTTATACGCCTGCTACCCTGGACAATCCCAATTTAAAATGGGAAACAACAAATCAGACCGATATTGGTGTGGATGCCAGTTTCTTTAATTCGAGATTGATATTTGGTGCAGATTATTATGCAAAAAGGACTGTAGGCCTACTTCTCAGCTCAAGGGTTCCGTACAGTTCGGGCTATAGAACTGCGCTGAAAAACTTAGGCGACCTACAAAATAGAGGTTTTGAATTCGAATTGAGTAGCCGAAATTTCGTTCACGATTTCAAATGGAATACAACTGTGACCTTTGGGCTCAATCGCAATAAAGTCCTGAATATTGATGGCGGAACCTATTATGACGGAAATATCGATGGTCGGGGTAATAGTACGATTGCAAAAGAAGGCGTTGCATTGGGGTCCTTCTGGGGCTATATCGCAAAAGGCGTCAATCCAGAGACCGGAGATATGATCTATCAGATGGCTGATCCGGAAACAGGTCTTCAAACGAGTGATATGGCTATCATCGGGAATGCTACACCAAAATTCTCTTATGGCATGACCAATGATTTCAGCTATAAGAACTTCAACTTTTCCTTTTTCTTACAGGGGGTACAGGGAAATGATATCCTTAATGCGACGCGTATTTATACAGAAGGTATGTGGGAACCGAGAAACCAAAGTGTTGCCGTGTTAAACAGATGGACTGTTGATAACAACAACAGTACTATGCCACGTCCGGATCTAAACAATACAGATGACAACTACAATTCACAAATTTCCTCCCGTTTTGTAGAGAAAGGTTCTTACCTCAGGGTAAAATCGATGACCCTGGCCTACACGCTACCTAAACAAGTGCTTGAAAGATGGAAGCTCAATAAGGTCCGTTTTTATGTGACGGGCGAGAATCTGTTAACATTCACCAAATACTCAGGTTTGGATCCTGAGGTAAGCATGTATGGGGGAACTAATCAGCAAACCGTGAGCTCCAATATGGCGCCCGGTATCGATTTTGGTACTTCGCCGCAGGCACGCACCTTTATTGTTGGTTTAAACCTAACTTTTTAACCTTTTAGCTTACAAAAAATGAAATCAACTAGATATACTTCATTGGCCATAGCCTTATTGACATCGCTTACTCTAAATTCCTGCAAAAAGTTTTTAGATCTTCAGCCTACCTCCACGGTAACGAGCGAAAATGCCTATCTCACAGGAGACAATATTGAGAAAGCATTAAACGGAGCCTATAATTCTTTTATAGGCAATGGCACTCGTCCAGGTAGCAATGCCAATTATTATCAATGGGAAATGATTCTGCAAACAGATATTCGCTCTGATAATGCCCATGCTGCCGGTGGTGGCGAAATAGATTTTGCACAAATTGACTATAATAACATCACCAATACCAATGAAATGGTACGCAGGGACTGGGAAGAACTGTATGGAGCAATCTCAAAATGCAATATCGTTATTGACAACGTTGATAAGGTCACAGATCCTACTTTTTCGGATGAAAGACGCAAACAAATTCTTGGAGAAGCTTCATTTTTAAGGGCCTTCCATTATTATCAATTGGTCAAGCTTTATGGTGGTGTGCCCTTGGAAAAACACTCCAACAGTACAGATGCAGAAGTATTACGCATCAAGCGATCAACTGTAGCCGAGGTTTATGATTTTATCGATTCGGATCTGCAAGTTGCTGCAAACAACCTACCCGATGGATTTGGGCAACCTTCCATTGACAAGGTCAGAGCAACAAAAGGGGCTGCAAATGCCTTACTGACCAAGATATGGGCACAACGCCCTGATCGAGATTACAATAAGGTATTGCAATACGCCGATGCAGTGATCGCTGGAAAAGGTGGTTACCAGCTCCTTCAAAACTATGCGGATCTTTTTGACGGCAAACACAACTATAATAGTGAATCTATCATTGAGATTCCCTATATCGCCGGCAGTCCCAATCTAAGCTGCTGGGGTGGCGCATTCTTTTTCCCGGATCTTGATGAAAATGGCAAAATCAACGAAAACGAATGGCGCCGATATGGAACACCATCGAAAGATCTTGTCGAAGCTTATGACAATGCTGGCGACACCGAACGAAAGAACGCCAACATTTGGTTCTATTCAGTTCCTTGGGCGGATGAATTTTGGAATCCCTGCGGAGATGCTGCGACAGAAATCCCATTTAACGTAAAGCAAAAACATGCCAACAGCTTCCAAAGTGGCGATCATTTTTACCTTTTACGACTTGCGGACATCATTCTGCTCAAAGCAGAAGCTCAAAACGCACTGGGAAATACTTCAGGGGCAATAAATACCCTTAATGTCATCCGTCATCGCGCAGGGCTCGCCGATTTATCCGGTATCAGCTCCAGTGCCCTAAAGGCCATCATTCTCAACGAGCGCCGATTAGAACTAGCTTTTGAAGGGCAACGGTGGGATGATTTAAACCGTTATGGTGTCACAGTAGATGTGATGAATAAATTAAATGAAATCAAATTTACATGCGATAACGGCAAGCAGAGTAGCCCTACGTTGATTAAGTATAATTTTAACCAAAATAGCCTGCTCCTTCCAATACCATTATTGGAACTGCAGGCAAACCCGAGCCTGACTCAAAATCCAGGCTATTAATTAGACCAAACATAGGCTGTTCAAAGGAGTATCCTTGAACAGCCTTTTTTACCAATACACTTTATTATGACTCGTTTTAAATCACTGGATATTTTCCGTGGGTTTACACTCGCGGCTATGATTCTCGTCAATAATCCTGGCAACTATCATCATGTATTTCCTCCACTTGAACATTCCATTTGGCATGGATGTACGTTTACAGATCTTATATTTCCATTTTTCCTATTTGCTGTCGGAAACGCTATGGCATTTTCTTTAAAAAACAGCGACCAGTTAGCCCCCACACGATATTGGAATAAAATTCTCAAGAGAACAATCATCCTTTTTCTACTTGGTCTGTTTTTAAATATTTTCCCCTTTGCGGAATGGAATAGTCTTCACCAGCTCGAGTGGATTCCCTTTGCCAAGTACAGGTATTTTGGGGTGCTGCAACGTATTGCAATCTGCTATTTCAGCACGGCAATGATACTATACTATTTTAGGGCTAAAGGTGCTGCAGTTATTAGTATCTTCCTGCTACTCCTCTATTGGCTAATTTGCTATTACGGTAATCCAGCAGATCCTTACAGTCTGGAAGGTTGGTTTGGAACGACACTAGATATCCGAATCTTTGGTGCATCCCACCTCTATCACGGCGAAGGAACAGCATTTGATCCAGAGGATGTCTGGAGCGTATTTCCGGCCATCAGTCAAACGATATTCGGGTATATCACAGGAAAATACATTATTCAAAAACTGACCGGCAAAAGTGAACTGATGAACCTATTTGTCGTAGGCCTGGTCTTTATTTTAGTAGGCTATCTATGGTCATTTGCTTTTCCTATTAATAAGAAAATCTGGACCAGCAGTTACTGCGTATTCACAACGGGTATTGCCATCTCTTTTCTTGGTATATTAATCTATCTCATCGAATTTCAAAACATCAGAGGGATATTTTATACTGTCTTTGACGACTTCGGCAGGAATACACTATTTATCTATTGTCTTAGCGGACTAATCCCTACGATTTGTTCATTTATTCTCATTGGGGATAAACATCAAAACCTTTGGAACTTTAGCTATCATTTCCTGTTTGATGGTTGGCATAATCAACAATTATCCTCCGCCCTATTTGCATTGCTATTTGTCGCTTTGAATTGGTTGATCGCCTATTATTTACGAAAGAAAAAGATCTATATCAAAATCTAGGTCAAGGTATCTTTGGGTTAAAATAAGGGAATCTGAATTAGGAATAAAAAAAAGGGCCAAAGGCCCTTTTTATATATAAAGATATGGATAAGATATACCGCAGCTACTTTTAGAAAACGCCCCATCTTTGTTTTACTAATTCCGCTATTACAGTACGCTGACACTAAAGTAACTTAAACTAACTATAGAGAGAAAAAACTTAGGGGGACAAAAGGGGGACAAATATTAATCAATTGAAAACCAATAAATTGAAACATACACTTCAAATAAAAAAAAACACTGATTTATTTTGAATAATCAAAATAAAAGGAATACTTCACCTAAAATTCTTGTTCGGAAATATAAAAAAAAGAAAACCTGAGGTTGGGAGCCCCAGGTTTTTAACTAACCAATTATTAACCTAAATTATGAAAAGTCTTTTTTTAATATTCTACACAAAGAATATTTCAACTATTGGACCAAAATCGCGCGCGATTTGCGATTTCACATTTCTTTAACAGATTACTGAGATTGAAATGACTAAACGGAAAAAATTCCCAAAATATGACTTGAAAATATGCTGTTAATAGAAATTAAATAGACTATTCGGAGTCAATTTCTCGTAAGAGAAAGTGGGCTCTGCCGCAACGTCAGGTAAAATCTTTGATTTTGTTAAGAAATGTACTTTAGCGGGATGTCTTTCTGCTGCCATTTTGACCAATTCCATCATGTAGTGATTGCTCTGATATCTTTTAACTTGTCCTTTTATATCTTCAAACCCGCTGTACTGGCCGTATTGATCCATATATCCCATTCCATAAAAAATACCATTTTCAATGACAATGCAACTTTTTTCATCGGAATTACGTCCTTTATCGATCAATACATACGATGGTTGCTGTTTGAGCCAATCCTCAATACAACGTTCCACCCGGGTATTGTGTAGGTCTCGATCGGGCAATTCGGTCTTCTTGATGGATTTCGTAGACAAACTGGCGTGCCCAAACTGACAAAATTGCGGATTAATAGCGTCATGCTGAATAAAGCTTTGCAGCAACTGAATAGCGTCATATTCACGCTGAAACAGCTGAATACATGCTTGTCCCCTTGTCGTCTTCCCTATAGCCAGATGGAGATAGCCATTTTGGTCCTCATAAGAAAATAAACCGAATTTAGGCTCATACCGTTTAAGTGCCCTATTATATTTTGGCCAGAACTTTTTAATTTCCGCACATTCCAATAACAATGACATCAGCTCAGTTCCGCAGCACTCATAACTTATATGATGAATTTCTTTTAAGAAATGTTGCCTTTGCGCTTGAATATTATTCCCTGTAAAATGGGACAATACTCTTTTTTTTATATTTACAGCCTTGCCAACATAAATTACTTTTCCAGCTTTGTCATGAAAATAATAGACCCCGGGATCATTGGGCAATTGTTCATATTCCAAGGGATTTAAATGCGGTGGAAAACGTTGGTCTAGCGCTTTATGTTTAATCATATCCTGAAATACCTGTTCGGTATCTAGCACTTTCAAATAAGCAAAGAGAATGGCTGTTGCATCGGCGTCGCCAACCGCACGGTGTCTATTTTCAATTGGGATATCTAAATAATCACATAGACGTCCCAAACTATAGGACAATAATCCGGGCTTGATTTTTCGGGCATAGCGTACTGTACATAATTTTATTGCTGACCACTCGAAGCCCGATTCCTGAAGCTGAAACCGAATGAATGAATAATCAAAGTTTACATTATGCGCAACAAAAATACGGTCTTTGAGCATTCCATAAATGTGTTCGGCAACTTGATCAAATAATGGAGCATCTTTCACCATATCATTGTCTATTCCCGTAAGCGCAAAAATTGAATTTGGAATTTCTTTCCCTGGATTAACCAAGGTCTCCCAACGTTCCAAAACCTGGTTACCATCATGAATAATAATGGCAACTTCGGTGATCCGGCTCGATTTTGCATGGCCACCTGTAGTCTCTATGTCCACAATGGCAAATTCTTGTCTTTTGCTTTGATTTACACTCATAACGCAAAGCAAACATACTAAAAATATTAGCTATTTAAAAGAATCGCTGCAATTTTACAAAACACAAAAGCGAATTATGCCATCTAACTGGTAAAACAGCTGTTTTTCTCAACTAATGCCATGTTATATATTGCTGGATTTTGTTTAATTTGTACTTTTCATTCATTAAATCATGCTCATGCAAGTAATACAAAAAAATGACGATAAACATGGTAGCTTTGAGGTTATCGATCAAGGAAAATCAGTTGCGCAAATGACTTATACCTGGGCTGGCCCCACAAAATTCATTATAGACCATACGGAAGTAAGTTCTGAATATGCAGGAAAAGGGCTAGGTAAACAGCTATTGATGGCGGCAGTGACTTATGCACGTCAAGAAAATTTAAAAATTATGCCTTTATGTCCTTTTGCAAAATCAGTTTTTGATAAGGATCCTACATTGGCCGATGTGCTTTTTTAAGGCCTCGACCAATATGCAGAAAGATGGTTAGATTGCTGTCGCAATTTACCCATCTTTTTTTCTGTTTATCTACTGGCTAGTTGCTGATCAAATTTAATGGCAAGTTTGTTTATCAACTTGAAGATCAGATCAGCTGTTAATTTCGCCGTTCTAGAATCGATATCAAAATGGGGATTAAATTCAGCAAAATCGACAGATTTTAAGTTGGGCAGATCCAGTAGAATATCGTAGATCGTAAAGAACAAATGATCGGGCACTATACCGTTAAATGCCAATGCACTTACTCCCGGCGCATAAGTTGCAGCGAAAGCATCAAGATCAACCGTCAAATATACATAATCTACTGATTTGGCAAAACGTACAATTTTGTCGCGAATGAAATCAAGTTTCTCAACGACCAGACCCTCTCGCCCTATAATCTGTACTTTCTTCGCTTTGGCATAGTCGAGCAATCCTTTGGTATTACTAATTTCTTGAATACCAATTGCCAGGTAATGAAATGGCAAACCTGCATTAGACTGGTCCTGCTCGATTTGATAGAAGCCCGTTCCAGAATTCCCTTTGCCATCCTGCAATGCACGGATGTCTAAATGGGCATCCAAATTAATAATGCCAAGACTTTGATTACTGCTCTTAAGAAATTCTTTAACACCCAAATAATGGCCATAGGTTATTTCATGGCCGCCACCCAAGATGACTGGAAATCCTTCTTGTTCAAGAATACAATTTAAGGCAGTACCCAAACCCTGCTGAGACAACTCTAAATCACTATCTTTTAAAAGTATATCACCACAATCTTTAAGTTTTAGTTTATCTGAGAAATGTACAGGCAGGTTTGTTAATACATTCCGAAGTGCTGTCGGTCCATCTTTGGCCCCTACACGACCTTGATTGCGTCCAACACCTTCATCACTACAGCATCCAAGAAAGGCAACAGACTGCCTAAGATCGGGCTGCTCGAGAAGATCAACACAGTCCATTAATTGATGCCAACGCATCCATTCACGATCTTGGCCATCGATACGCCCTTTCCATACCGCTTGGTCACCTTTGCTGTATATTTCTGGATTATTCAACAAAAAGTTCATTCGTTCAGATCAAATAATTGTTCAATAATATCGTCATCTACAAGTTGCGCGCGCGTAACTTGCAATGCCGTATTTCCCTCCATTGCACGATCTAGCGCCTGATTAGCTTCCTTATTTCTAGCCCAAGCACGCCTAGCGATCCCATTATTGACATCAAAATACAGCATCTTTTCCAATTTAACAGCTGCTTCCCCTGAGCCATCTAGCAGTAAACCAAAGCCACCGTTGATGACCTCTCCCCAACCAACTCCGCCGCCATTGTGAATAGAGACCCAAGTGGCCCCGCGGAAACTGTCTCCGATGACGTTATGAATAGCCATATCTGCTGTATATTGACTTCCATCGTAAATATTACTGGTCTCCCGATAAGGTGAATCGGTACCGCTCACATCATGATGGTCTCTTCCCAAAACAATAGGTGCCTCAAATAAGCCACTTTTTACAGCGTCATTAAAAGCCTTTGCTATTGCAATTCGTCCATTGGAATCTGCATACAGGATACGAGCCTGAGAGCCTACCACAAGTCTATTTTTTCCAGCTTCTTTAATCCACTGTATATTATCTTGCATCTGCTGTTGAATTTCCACTGGGGCCTCTTTTCGGAGATTTTCCAAAACTGTCATGGCTATTTCGTCTGATTTTTGAAGATCCGAAGCCTTTCCTGAGGTACAAACCCACCGAAAAGGTCCAAAACCATAGTCGAAACACATTGGACCAAGAATATCCTGCACATAAGATGGGTAGCGGAATTGATCCTTATCATTATTCCATACGGCTGCACCAGCGCGACTGCTTTCCAAGAGAAACGCATTACCGTAATCAAAAAAATAAGTTCCTTTGGATACATGCTTATTGATGGCATCAACATGTCGTACAAGGCTTTCTTGTACACATTGCTTAAATCTGTCAGGATCACTCGCCAACAAAGCATTGGATTCTGCAAAGGTCAGCCCCATTGGATAATAGCCTCCAGACCAAGGATTATGTAATGATGTCTGATCAGATCCGACAGTGATGTGAATATTTTCGTTATCAAAGGCTTCCCACACTTCGACAATATTACCGATATAGGCAAAGGATACGGTCTCCTTTTGATCCATCACCAACCGTACCTGTTCAACAAGTTCATCGATGTTTTCGATCAATCGGTCTACCCAACCTTGTTCATGCCGTTTCTTTGCCGCAGCGGGATTTATTTCAGCGCATACGGTGATACAGCCGGCAATATTACCTGCTTTAGGTTGTGCGCCACTCATTCCCCCCAAGCCAGAAGTCAAAAATACCTTGCCCTGAATTGTATCATCTGCTGCTAAGTGTTTTCGGAAAGCGTTCATGACAGTAATTGTGGTGCCATGTACTATACCCTGGGGACCAATATACATATAGGAACCTGCTGTCATCTGTCCATATTGCGTAACGCCTAAGGCGTTAAAACGCTCCCAGTCATCCGGTGTCGAATAGTTTGGAATCATCATGCCATTCGTTACAACAACGCGTGGTGCATGTTGTGACGACGGGAAAAGACCCATGGGATGACCACTGTAGAGATGTAAAGTTTGCTCATCTGTCATCTGTGCAAGATACTGCATGGTGAGGCGATATTGAGCCCAATTTTGGAAAACAGCTCCATTCCCACCATACGTAATCAGTTCATGAGGATGTTGCGCTACAGCTGGATCAAGGTTGTTCTGAATCATCAACATAATCGCTGCCGCTTGCTTGCTCTCTGCTGGATAATCAGCGATCGGTCGCGCGTGCATTGCATATTGGGGCCTAAAGCGGTACATGTATATTCGGCCGTAACTACGGAGCTCCTCTAAAAATTCAGGTGCTAAAACGGTATGCCATTGTTTGGGGAAATAGCGTAATGCGTTCCGTAAAGCCAGCTTCTCTTCCGACCGGGTGAGAATATCCTTTCGTCGGGGGGCATGACTTATGGTATGATCTCGCTCTACTTTTGGGGGCAATACGGTCGGAATACCTTCCGCCACCTCGTTCTTAAATGTATCTTCCATGTTGTTATAATGAGAATACTTCCCGACCATTTTTCCATACTGCTGTAGGTTGCAAACTTCCTTGGTAGTAAGTAATATCCTGATAATTAGCTGTTTTAAATATACTGAAATCTGCTTTCATGCCTTTGGCTAACACGCCGCGATCCGACAGGTTTAAAGCTTTGGCGGCACGATAGGTTAATGCAGCAAGCAACTCAGCGTTCGTCAACTTCTCTGCTGTTGCCAAAATACTCGCACTCGTCAATAATTGTCCCATGGGTGCAGAACCCGGATTCCAATCACTTCCTATGGCCAAACATGCACCTGCATCCAACAGCTTTCTAGCTGGCGTAAAACCACATCCAAGTCCGATGGAAGCCGCAGGTAGCGCCACCGCAACTGTATCTGAATGGGCAATAAGGTCAATTTCAATTGCTGTTGATGCCTCAAGATGATCCGCAGATTGGGCACCGAGTTCAACTGCAATCTGACTTCCCGAAGTTGTGAACTGATCGGCATGAATAGTCAGGTCAAAACCCATCGCTTTTGCTTTTTGTAAATATGCCACAATGTCTTCCCCTTGAAACGCTGTTTTTTCTATAAATGCGTCAATCCGGTTTGACAGCCCTTCTGATTTTAATAGCGGAAAAAGATCTGTTGTAATTCGATGAAGATAATCCTTTGCCGATCCGCTGAAGTCTCGCGGGAGCATATGTGCCGCCAAACAAGTTGGAACAAGGTCTGATGCCGTACGACGATCCGACTCCTGAATGACACGTAATATCTTCAGCTCTTCTTCAACATTAAGACCGTAACCGCTTTTAACTTCAATTGTTGTGATTCCTTGCCTTAACAGAAAATTTGCACGCTGGATCGTGAGATCAATCAATTCTGCTGCATCACAATCCCTTGTGTGTGATACCGTGCTCCAAATCCCTCCCCCAGCTGCCGCAATCTCCAGGTAGCTTGAGCCTGCATTTCGGAGGGCGAAATCATTTGCTCGATTACCGGCAAAAGCAATATGCGTATGGCAATCAATAAAGCCTGGCAAGGCGACTTGATCTTCCTCTACATGTACAAGTGCCACTTGCTTTCCCCATTGCAGTTGTAATCCCTCAAAGTCCGCCACTTCCATGATATCGTTACCTGCTATTAAAATACCTCCATCTTTAATAATAACTATTTGTTTATCATGGAGCGCCCCATTAACGGGCATATTTGACATGGTTAATATCTGCCTAAAAGGTCCAACTAATTTTAGCTCTTTTTCCATCCTTCTTCGTCTAAAACTCTTCAAATCTTTGTTTCAAATCCGCAGCAATTTCGCCCGTCGCATATTGACGATGCAATGTGATCAGTTCGCCCGATTTTACGAGCCTTAATGCTTCAGTCAACAGCTCTTCCATCGGTTGATCGGATTCGATATGCGGAATGGACTGACGAATTCTCGCATGAATAGCTTCCAATGCTGCAGTCGATTTTAATGGCTGATGATAATCCTTTGCCTGTGCCGCACATAACAGTTCAATGCTTAATATTTTATCAACATTGTCAATGACCTGTAGTAATTTTCGGCCGGAAATAGATCCCATACTGACATGGTCCTCTTGGCCTAAAGAGGTAGGAATACTATCTGCACTTGCAGGAAAACAAAGCCCTTTATTCTCACTTGCAATCGCGGCTGTGCTATATTGTAAGATCATAAATCCTGAATTGAGACCGGTTGATTTCATTAACAATTTTGGGACACCGTTGGTTTGACCTTCTAAAGACAAGTAAACCCTTCGATCCGAAATATTGCCGATTTCCGATGCAGCAAGTGTGGCATAATCCAAAGGCAAAGCGATTGACTGTCCGTGAAAGCTACCGCCACTAATGGTTAGTTCATCATTAATGATCACAGGATTATCGGTCACTGCATTTATTTCGATTTCTATGGTCTCCTTCAAATGAAGCCAAGCATTGCGTGATGCTCCGTGGACTTGAGGGATACAGCGCAAAGAATAGGGATCTTGTACGCGGGAACAGTCTTTGTGGCTTTCTAAAATGGCGGAGCCATGAAGCATGTTAAAAATGCTTGCAGCGACATAACGGTTTCCGGCATGCGGGCGTAATTGATGTAATTCAGTAAAAAATGGTTTTATTGAGCCGTTTAAACCTTCAATCATTAAGGTCGCAATAATATCAGCATTCTGAAGTACACGATTTAACTCAGCAACAGCCATCACAGCATGGGCTGCCATAAATTGAGTTCCATTGATCAAAGCCAGACCTTCTTTTGCGCCCAAGTGCACCGGAGCCATACCATATTTTTCCAAAACGGTAGCTGTTTCCATAATTTCCCCTTCTACGTTGACTTTTCCTAAGCCAATCAAGGGTAAAAATAAATGTGACAATGGCGCCAAATCACCCGATGCGCCGACAGAGCCTTGCTTAGGTACCACAGGAATGATATGGTTTTCGATATGCCAAATAATCCGTTCAATTGTCGCATACTGAACACCCGAAAATCCTTGAGAAAGCGCGTGAACTTTAAGAATAAGCATCAATTTGGCCAAATCATTGGCGATAGGTTCGCCCATACCGACAGCATGGCTTTTTAGAATGTTTTCTTGTAGCAACTGCGTTTGACTTGCGTCAATAAGTGTGGTACACAAGGGACCAAAACCGGTATTAATCCCATAGACAACCTCACCACGCTCGACTATTTTACGGACATAACTGGCGCTCTGCTCGATCTTATTCTTGACTCCGGGTGATATTTCCCCCGTAACCGTTCCTTTTACTATGGCTAAGGCTACGGAGCATGTTAGCTGCCCACTGCCGTATAAAAATTTTTCCATCTTCCTATCTGCTTTACTCAAATGTACTTGCTATATTTGATAATTAGAAATACCATTTTTATCATCAATTGATAACCATGAATTATCAAATAGAACTAAGACACTTACTGTATTTTAAAGTATTGGCAGAAGAGCTGCATTTTAGAAGGGCTGCCGAAAAATTGTTTATTGCGCAGCCGGGCTTGAGCAGACAAATTAAGCAGCTGGAGGAATCCTATGGCGTAGCACTTTTTGAGCGTAATAAACGAAATGTTCAAATGACGGAAGCTGGGATCTATCTCTTTGCGGAGGTGAAAGAACTCTTTAGGCACTTGGATCAGATTGAAACTCAACTTCAAAGCTTTGCCAATGGTAAAATAAGTACCTTAAAGCTGGGGTTTATTGGGTCGGCTGTTCAGACCATCCTGCCGGAACTACTACTCAATTTAAAACAGCAGCAACCTGATATCGAGTTATCACTTCACGAACTAGCGAATGAAACCCAGCTGGATCTGCTGGAGAAAAAAGAATTGGACTTAGGCTTTGTTCGTCTTTCGGAAACGCCACCTGGCCTATGTAGCCTGCCTATACATACCGAGCATTTTAGTCTCGTTTTACCCAACGATCATCCCCTATTGAATTCGCCGAAAGCAAGTCTTGACGCCTTAAAAGATGAATCATTTATCTTATTTTCCAAAAACTATAGCCACTCTTATTATGATCTCGTCATGAGTATCTTTAGTGATCATAAGTTTATCCCCAAAGTTACTTTGCGCACTGTGAATGCTTTGACCATTTTCAATATGGTTGCTCAGGGATTGGGTGTTGCCATTGTTCCTTCGTCTTTAAAGAACGGATACCATGTTGATGTCACCTTCCTTGAATTGAACGGTTTACCACAACGAACAACGCTCTCTCTAGTTTGGAATGCACAAAATCGCAACCCGGGTATTCCATTGGTCACCCAGATCATTACTTCACAACTAAAATACGGATATAATACGTCAAAGCGGGATAATTAAGGTCTAAGTCCATATTAAAACAATAAAGAATAAATTGTTCGGTAAGCTTGTTCGTGTATTGCATATCAGAAACAAATTTTCTAAGTTTGAGTTATTTACTAAACTTGATAAAAAAACAAATTATGATTTTAGAAGTAGCTGTATTGCAAATTATTGAAGGACAACAATCCAATTTTGAAAGAGACTATAAAACAGCTTGCCAGTATATTAGTGCGAGTAAAGGCTATATAACGCATTCACTACGTAAATGTATTGAGAAAGACAACCAGTACATTCTATTGGTCGAATGGGAAACGTTGGAAGATCATACCATCGGTTTCAGAGAATCTGCATTATTTAAGGAATGGGAAAAACTTTTACATCATTACTACGATCCGTTTCCAACAGTCGAACATTATGAAGTGTTAAAATAGTAGTTTTATCGTCCTTTTTCTATAATAATCTAGTATCTTTGTAGAAATTTTTGATATTCAACTTTTAACCCCTGTAGCGTCGCAAGCGTTACAGCTTTGAACAGAACAAGATGTACACAAAAGAAAAAGCAAAAGTAAATAGTTTTACGGTAGATCATACCAAATTAAAACAAGGGATCTACGCTAAAGCTTCTACCACCAATAACAGCAATGTTGAAAGTTATACAACTTACGACATTCGCATGATCAGACCGAATTCTCCTGAGCGTATGCTATCGCCTGAAGTCATGCATACCTTAGAGCATTGTTTTGCAACAGAAATTAGAACCATCTTAGGTGATGAGGTTATTTATGTTGGACCAATGGGCTGTTGCACGGGATTTTATGTTGTATTGGCTGGAACAGCGAAAACTCCTCAGAATGTGGCTGAATTGATGAAAGAAGTATTAGAGACTATTCTTACAGAAGGATACGAAGTACCTTTCCAAAACCCGATTAGCTGCGGAAACTACACATTTATGGATTTTCCCACCTCAAAGCAGGCTTGTGTTAACTTCTTAAATCTGATAACTGCCGGAGAATTGGCTTTTGAGTATCCATATATTGAAGAAAACTAAATGATCCTGAATAAAGATATTGAAACGATTATCTTGGTAGCAAATAAAAATGAGCTATCTTTTAATCCGACCATTGAATCGACTTTTGTCTACGAAATTGGTGTAGGTAAAGTAAATGCTCTCCTAGCCGTTGCTACGCTTTATGAAGACATCAAAGCTTTAGGGATCAATCCTATTCTTCTCAATGTGGGCACTGTGGGCTGTACAAGACATCCGATAGGACATGTTCTTTATCCGGCATACTATGCGCAAGGAGACGCGTATACAGATGGTTTTTTTCTGGAAAACACCTTGTTTTTTAAAGGGCAAGGGATTTTGGAATCCATTTCACGCGATGAATTTCGTTACGAAGATGCACTCTTGACATCGGATCGTTTTATCAATGTAAATACGGCTTTTTATCAGGATATCAAACATTTTAATCCTCTGGCATTTGATATGGAATCTTATGCCCTAGCGAATTTCTGTTTTCAAAAAAATCTCACCTTTCATAGCATTAAAATTGTTTCAGACAATTGTGATGGTACCGTTAAAGATTGGGAAAGCATTTTAGGGGAAATTTCAGGGAGATTAGGAGACATCCTCGATCAATTTATGAAAAAATTGAATCACGAAAAAGCTGCTGCTGTCCCTATATCGTAAGTTAATGAGATAACAAAAAGACCTGTAGAAATAGAGGTCTTTTTTGTTGCTATTTGGGCCGTACCGCTGCCCAAATTCCCCAGCATTATTCCAATAAACTACCTTGTTCTTTCTTCAACAGCTGCCCCTACCGTCCTTCTAATTTGAATTTATCGAAACTATTCTTCGCCGAGGTTGTTCAGATAGTGGATGACAAGCCCATCGTTATAGTCAATATAACTCTTCCACACTGCAAATAAATCGATCTAATATTCTTATGAAGAAAAAGAAGAAAATAATAATTTCAAATAGACTGCCGATACAAATAGAACGAAAAAAAGAAAAATTAATCATCAAGCCGAGTGCGGGTGGACTTGCAACTGGGTTAAACTCCGCTTTTGATAGCGACGAAATACTCTGGGTTGGCTGGCCGGGAATCGTTCCGAAAGATGAAGAGGAAAAAGAAAAGATTGTTG
Organism: Sphingobacterium sp. UBA5639; assembly: GCF_002421245.1. Taxonomy (NCBI): domain Bacteria; kingdom Pseudomonadati; phylum Bacteroidota; class Sphingobacteriia; order Sphingobacteriales; family Sphingobacteriaceae; genus Sphingobacterium; species Sphingobacterium sp. UBA5639. The sequence continues at coordinate 126,542 of NZ_DIJR01000012.1, read as the reverse complement.
AGCTTCTCAAACCGATGAGCTTACTTCCTGTTTTCTTATCAAAAGATGAAATCCGCAATTTCTACGAAGGTTATTCCAATGAGGTTCTCTGGCCTATCTGTCACTATCAGCCGAGCTACATTCATTTTGATCGCGAATATTGGTCTACGTATGTCACAGTGAATAAAAAATTTTGCGAAGCCGCTCTTTCCATCGATCAACTTTCGGATTTTATCTGGGTGCAGGATTATCAGCTTATGCTGCTCCCGCAACTGCTGCGTTCAGAAAACCAAACACTCAACATCGGTTATTTTCACCATATCCCCTTCCCTTCTGAAGAGCTCTTCATGAACATTCCACAACGTAAAGAATTGGTCGAAGGTTTATTGGGTGCGGATCTCATCGGATTTCATACGTTCGCTGATAGCCAGAACTTTCTAAACGCCTGCAAAAAAATACTGCATGTATCATCTGGTTATAATCAGCTGATATATAAAGATCGCCATATCTTTGTGGAATCCTTTCCGATGGGCATTGATTTTGATAAATTCGTCCAAGTCAGCCATCAACCAAAAATTCAATCCATTGCAAGCCAATTTCGAAGCCACTTTCCCGACCAGAAGATTATTATATCGGTCGACAGGCTCGATTATAGCAAAGGGATATTAGAGCGATTACGTGCTTTTCTCACCTTCCTTGAAAAATACCCCGAATGGCATACAAAAGTTGTCTTATATATGCTTATCGTGCCATCAAGGGATAAAGTGTCGCAATATAAGAAGCTGAAAGACGAGATTAACCGAAAGGTGAGTGAAATCAATTCCATTTATGGAAATTTAAGCTGGACGCCAGTATTATATTTTTACAAATCACTTCCATTCGAGGAGCTGGTTGGATTATATGTTGCATCTGATATCTGCATGATTACATCGACGCGCGATGGGATGAATCTTGTCAGTAAAGAATATATCGCCAGTAAAACGTTATCAAAAGGTGTGTTGATTTTAAGTGAGTTTGCGGGCGCTTCCAAAGAACTTGTTGACGCCTTGATTATCAACCCCTATAATCGAACGGAAACTGCTGACAGTATTTACCAAGCGCTTAAAATGCCGCCCGAAGAAGTTCAGGAACGTACCGATGCCAATATTCAGATTATACAGAAGTTTAATGTACAGCATTGGGTGCAACTATTTACCAATCGCCTGGCTGAAACCAAAGCCATCCAGCGTGATGAATGGGCAAGGCGGATTTCAGATAAAGTGTTCAGTAGTATTTCGGAACGATACAGTAAAAGCAGCAATAGGCTCTTTTTCCTGGATTATGACGGCACTTTGGTCAAATTCCAGAACCACGCCCAAAAAGCAACTCCGACGACCTTATTGTACAACCTCTTGGATAATATTATTTCAGACCCACTTAATACCTTGGTCATCATAAGCGGGCGCTCGCAAGAAAGCTTATCGTCTTGGTTTGACGGTCGGTCTTACTATTTGGTTGCCGAACATGGCATTTGGTCAAATTTCCCAAATTTCAATTGGTCATATAAAAAAGGACTGGCACTTCATTGGATGCCCGAAGTAAAAAAATTGATGGAAAAATTGGCCGACCAAACTCCAGGCGCATTTATTGAAGTCAAGCCTTATTCGTTGGCCTGGCATTATAGAAAAGTAGAATTAGGCTTGGGCGAACTTAAAGCCACTGAATTAAAAGAGATTTTAAACCCGATGCTGAATGATTATGGCTTACAGTTACTTGACGGAAATGCGGTCATTGAGGTTAAAAATACGGAAGTTAACAAAGGTAAAGCAGCATTGGAAATTGCAGGTCATATAAAAGCAGATTTTATGTTGGCCATTGGCGACGACATTACCGATGAAGACCTATTCCGTTATCTTCCTCAATCGACGATAAGTATTAAAGTTGGTAGCAATAAGTCTGCGGCAAAATATTATCTGGATGAACAAGAAGATGTTCTTCAATTTTTGAATCAACTTATCATAAAATAATGAACGAAAATACAATGGAAAAAAGACATACCTATCAATCTGGAATCATTGGCAATTGTTCCTATATTGCGCATGTCGGTATGGATACCAATATATCTTGGCTGTGCTGGCCCTCTTTCGAAGATAGCTTTGTATTTGGCAGTATGCTCGACAAACAGCAAGGCGGGCGCTTTGAGATCAGCTCAGAGGAACCTATTGTCGAAACCAAGCAATACTACATCAAAAACTCCAACGTGCTCTGCACGGAAATCCATACAGCGTCCTATGCCTATCGCGTTACGGATTTTGCCCCTCGATTTGAACAATTCGGACGATATTTTAAACCTTTGATGTTGGTCCGGAAGATCGAACCTTTATATGGGGTCCCCAGTGTAAACGTTAGGTGTCATCCTACTGGCGACTATGGCCGATTGGCACTTAAACCAACCCGTGGAAGCAATCATATCCTGTATAGTAACGACCAGATCGGGGAACGAATTCGCCTTACTACGGATCTGCCCATTTCTCATTTCTTTCAAGAGGAGAGCTGGACCATCATCAGTGAGAATAAATACCTTGTATTGACCTATGATGCTGCTTTCGAATCAGCTATCGCAGGTACCTGCGAAGATTTCCTCCATAAGACAATTAGCTATTGGCAGCGATGGATTAAAAGATGTAGTATTCCCAACATCTATCAAACAGAAGTTATTCGATCCGCTTTGGTGCTAAAGCTCCATCAATATGAGGACACAGGAGCAATTATAGCAGCTTCAACAACAAGCTTGCCCGAGTACCCTGGTTCTGGCAGAAACTGGGACTACCGCTATTGCTGGGTACGGGATAGCTACTATGTGCTAACGGCACTGACGCATATCGGTCAATTTGAAGAAATGGAAAGCTTTGCAAACTATATTGCCGGCATCACACATCGTAATCCGGGAAGGCTTCAACCATTGTACGGTATTCTCGGCAATTCCGAGCTTACGGAACATATTTTACCCTATCTAAAAGGATATCAGGAAAGCGGTCCAGTGCGAATCGGGAACCAGGCGTTTGAACATATCCAAAATGACGTCTATGGTCAGGCTATGATTGCATTGTTGCCTCTTTTCACTGATCAGCGTTTTAAAATCCATGAAAACAAAAATGTCTTAGGCTGGGTGAATTTTATTCTGGAAAAAATAGAAGCCACAATCGAGGAAAAAGATGCCGGCATTTGGGAGTTCCGGAACTTTGCCAACCATCACTGCTATTCGAATCTTTTCCAATGGGTTGGATGCAAAGCTGCCCTATTAATTGCACGCCAAAATGGTTATCAGGATATGGAGGATCGCGCGAATGTTCTCCTAAAAAAGGCAGAAGCTTACATTGAAGCTTGTTATGACGAGGAGCGAAAAGTCTATCAAAACGCATTAGACAGCCGAAATTTAGATGCAAGCACCTTACAGCTTATTGTTATGGATTATCTTGACCCAAAATCGGACCGTGCACGTCATCACCTCGAGATGCTGGAAAAAGAATTAAAAGGCGAAAATGGACTTTTTTATCGGTATAAGCATCAGGATGATTTTGGCCGCCCCAAATCCACGTTCTTGGTCTGTGCATTTTGGTATGTAGAAGCCTTGGCCTGCGTAGGGCGTGTGGAAGAAGCGAAAGAGATTCTCGAACGTTTGCTGACCTACAGCAATCACTTAGGTCTGTTCAGCGAAGATGTTACGGAAGATAACGGTAGCCAATGGGGTAATTTCCCTCAAGCCTATAGTCATGTTGGATTGATGAATGCTGTTTACCGCCTGGCGATAAAATTGGATAAACCAATTTTTCATTAACATAAAACAAACATGAAGGTGTTAAAAAGTCAGGTTAACACCTTCGGTTTGAGCATTCGAAAGCGCTATCGGTGCTTATATTTACAGGCGCTTATATTAAGGTCTGTTTGTAGCGATCAAAATGCTCACAGATTTCTTCCACCCCAATTTGTTTACCCATTAAATCTATAAAACGGTTCTTATACAATGAGAAAATATATAATCCTGTTGCCAAGCTTCCCACCACAAAAATACCTTCCTGCTCGTTACTTTTGACCAGTTTATTATTTAGATGACATTCCTTAAGCAATGGTATATCATAAGAAGACCATTTCCCCATTTTATCTTTTAGTACCAACCCAATATTTTTTGTTCCAGTCATCGTAATTTGCTCCTTTCTTAAAAAGGGAACATCAGTAATTGTCTAAATGTTTGCATCATTTGCTGATTCCAGCAAAAATGCGTCTTTTATACACAGTATCAAGTATAAACACGTTATATAAAAAAAGCATGTTTTCACCATTATAGTTTGAAAACATGCTTTTATTAAGTCTGTACGAGATTAATCTATCTTTTGCCAGGCAGATAGATCTGAAAACCCAAACCTACCCCCAATCCACTCGCTCCATTACCCGTATTGATATTGGCTTTACTGTAGTTATAACCGAAGGTGGCTTCCAAAGCCACTGTCCTGGTAATAAAATGTGCATAACCCACATTCGCTCCTACGGCCAGTGCAACATCTTTCCCTTTCGAGCTACCCGAAATCCCGATGTCTCCCTGCCCAAAGAATCTCCCTGTAGTGGAACCTGCATTGGGGAAGTAATAGCGTACAAAAGGTGCAACCCCATATGTCCATTCATTATCAGCATCCTTTACCGTGGCCAAACCTAAGTTGGCTTGCGCTCCGATGGCCAAACCATCCGAAACAAAATAGCCCGCTCTCGGTTGAAGTGCAATGTTAAACGATTTTGCTTCAAAGCTGTAGCCTAGATTACCGATCGATCCACCGACCATCCAGTTTCCTTGCTTTATAGGTTCGATGCCTACCTCCGATGACATCTGTGGCGTGGTCTCAATTTTCTGCGCATGGGCCTGATACCCAATACCTGCTGTTATTAATAAAAGAAGTGTCGATTTTTTCATATATATGTATGTTCTAAATTACTTTAATTTAATAACAAGGTCAATAAATGAAAAGTTTTAAATTTATCATTAAAATATGGATACCACCTTTTAATAAAAAAAACAACCATTCAGTTTTAATTGCTGTTCTTTATTAAAAAGATGATGAATACAGCAATTCAATTTGGTGATTCTATTTCACAGTCATATTGGAGAAACTCCATGTACATGAACGAAATAGACCCTCTAGACAACGATCCAAGTACCGACGATGGTACTTCTGTACGGAAGCAGCCTCAAGTCCCTTCCCAAGAAGACGTAACTCCTGACCTATACTATCCTGAAAATGCAGAGGGGCCTGATCCAAGCGAAGAAGAACAACGCGATCGTAGTAATAAAGAAAAAATTAATACAGAAGAGGATCAAAAGAAAGAGCAACCGGACCATTCAGAAGAAGATATTTATGGTGCTGATCCGGATCAAAAGAAAGAGCAAAAAAACTCCCTTAATTAAGGGAGTTTTTTTATCAGATATATTGATAGGTCGACGAGATGGTTACGGTTTTGATTTACTATTATTGATACTGTCTTTCCTAAGTGTGTCTGCTAAACTCGTATCTTTCTGCATGGTCATTTTTTGCTGTTCGCTTAAATTATACCGGGTTTCGTCGGCATCAGTAGGTGAAATGTTGTCTGACTGACCGCTTCCCTCAGTTTGATTTTTGGTCGAGTTTTGGCACGAAAAGAATAGTGTAGCGCATAATATCGCTCCTAAAGTTAATGTGAATCTTTTGCTCTTTTTCATAGTCTATTTATTTTGTGTTAATCTTTTCGATAAGAACCACATGCAAAGCTTATTAGTTCAATAAAAGCTGATAAAAACAAAAAATTCAAAAACTTGCTTAAAAAAATGGACACTAGTATATGGCATTAAAACAGGTAATACCCGTAATAAAGACATTTTTTTTAGGAACAAATACCCAATTAAAAAAAGCTATTCATGGCAGTAAATTTTATTGCGACACGTTTAATCCTGCTTTTTTGTAGTGTTTCTACTACAAAATCAACGATACGCAGCTTTACGTATTTTTCCCATATACCTGTTTAAACAAGGTTTGGATGACCTATAAATCGCAAAACTAGCACTTTAATTGTACCTCTGTTTATCGAATACACATCAATCAATTTAACAAAAGGTACTATGAACAATTCCAATTTAAATTTGTTAGTCGAAGAAAAAAGAAGTCTTTTGAAACATTTCGCGGGAAAATTCACCAATGATCCTGATGAAAAAGAGGATTTGATTCAAGAAACACTTATCCGCGCATTAAAATCGATCGATGATTTTATCCGTCACCCCAAGTTAATGTCTTGGCTTTACGTTATTATGAAAAATGTATACATCAATCAATACCGCAAAGCGAAGCGTACGAATGATATCCACGAAACCTACATCGGTCTCGAAAGTACCAACACAATAGAAACAAATAAAAGTGACAATAAATTCATCGCGGATGATATTGAAAAAGCGATGTGCAGTTTATCTGAAGAAAATTATCAAGTGTTTCAATTATTTCTCGAAGGATACAAGTATCATGAGATAGCCTCTTATTTTGACATGCCCGAAGGCACTATAAAAACCAGGATCCACATGACAAGAAAGAAACTTCAAAAGCAACTTAAAATTTACAGGCTCAAATAAAAAACAAAAAGGTGGTTCTAGGGTTATCTATCTAGAAGCAGCTAACCGACATCACAACAATTCGTTAAATGGTAAACATATGAAATCAAGAGTTAAAATAAATAATCAGCATGCTATGGTCATTGCGCTAATTATCTGCGGCGGTCCGATAGGAAAAGGAAATAGCAAAACCATTGTTCAACCAGAAGTTTCGGAATCAGTAGACAAGAAACAGATTAAGGTCGATACGGAAAAAGGTAAAAAAACTTCTTTTAATAAAAAATAAAGATAGCAATTACCGTCCAACGGCTGCTTTAGCAATTTAAAGCAGCCGTTTTTTTTTGCGTTTCGCTCCAGCTATCGTGCAACAATCTACTGATGGTACGCTGTATAAAATCGCCTTCATGGATGAAATTATACCTATCCTGTTCTTTCACAAAACTGCAGGGCTACTTGAGGCGTTCTTAAGTGAAAAATAGAAATTCACAAAGCTGACATTAAATGGAAAACAATACGGTAAATGATCGTACATTAACCAGCGACCTTATACAGATCAACAACGATCGGATTGCAGGTTATCAAAAAGCTGTAGAAATAGCCACGCGCCTCCATCTTGAACATTTAAATAACACCTTTATTGAGTTTATGAACCAATCCGAGGTATTTATTGAAGAATTAAAACCCTACCTAGCTCCGCGGGAAGACGACTCAATCGGAGGAACGATGATCAGTGGCAAGCTATTCAGAATTTGGATGGAGATAAAATCCGCCATTTCAGGAAATGATGAAGGGAGTTTACTATGCAGCTGTGAGCAAGGTGAAGATGCCTTTACACATACCTATAAGGATGTTGTTGACCATGAAGACTGGGAAATCAGCCATGATCTGCTCCTGCTCATCGAAAAACAACTTGGTATACAGCTCGAAGCTCACGAATATATTAAAACGTTACGAGACAAGGCCACAACGTCTTAACCTATTATCAACATATTTTACAAGGGAAAATGCACTATGAAAGCAAGAACGGGGTATACAAGAAGAAAAGTAGGTAAGTCTTTTAAATATTTCGACGCTTCGGAAAAGGAAGTGTCCGATAAAAAGGTTTTAGAGCGGATCGCAAAACTCGTTATTCCACCAAATTGGACAGATGTTTGGATTGCTAAAAGCTCAAAAAGCGATTTACAGGCTTTTGGCTTCGACCAAAAAGGACGCAAACAATATATCTATCATTCCAAATTTGTCGGCCAACGGCAAGCTGCAAAGTTTAGCAATATCCTCTATATGGGTAAATACTTACAAGAGTTGAGAAACATCAGTTCCAAACACCTCAAACACGAATTTTGGGACATGGATAAACTTTGTGCAGTTGCTTTTAAAATAATGGACAGTACATTGATTCGTATTGGCAATAAGCGTTATACACTGACAAATAAATCGTATGGGCTGAGTACTTTGGAAAAAAGACACGTCAGCATTGAAGGCAATCAGATATCGCTAGCCTATAAAGGTAAAAAGGGGGTTTTCCAGCAGAAATCCTGGACCAACAAACAACAAGCTAAACTTTTGGAAGAATTACTAAAAATGAAAGGCAAAAGGATATTCCAAATGGATAGTGCAAGTTGCGAAAGCACTTTCTGTGGTTCCGCATTTAATCAGTATCTGCGGAAGAATTGTACGGGTGAGATCAGTTGCAAGAGTATTCGCATTTGGGGCGCCAGTCGTGAAGCCTTTTATCAGCTTGCGCAAACAAAACAGGCGGAATCACTCAGTGCACGGAAAAGACAATTAAATAGCGTCATCAAGAAGGTTGCAGAGCAACTTGGTAATACGAAGTCTGTTTCGCAGACTTATTATATCCATCCGGCCATACAACAGGTATTTATGGAAGCAAAGTTCCCCTTTATAAAAGATAAATTACCACTAGCGAAGCTTGAAGAGAGAGTATTCCGATTTTTACGTAAACATGGCTAAGCAGGAAATTACCGGCCAAATCTAAACCATTCTTCCAATGGATGGTTTAGCTTATGAAGCCAACTCGCAACCATCTCCATTGCTGCAACAGAAAAGGTTATACCATTTCCGCCGAAGCCACATACAAAATATGAATTTTTGAACTTTCTATGTTCTCCGATATAAGGTAATCCATCTTTGGTCGTCCCAAATGTACCTGCCCAAGTAAAATCAGTGCGGAAGGTTTTATCGACAAAAATTTTATTAAATGACTGCGCTAACTTATGAGACTTCTTTGCAATGAGCTCATCTCGCTTGATGGGATCTCTAAAGGTCTCATCTTCTCCTCCAATCAGAAACCTATCGTCGTCTGTTGTTCGCATATACAAATAGGGCGTGGCCGTATTCCAGATGAGAAGGTCGCGATATAGCTGATTATGTTCTTTATCAGCTTCCGATACAATAGCAAATGTGCTTAGCAGGTCAACAAATTTTTCGGAAATGAGATTTGTTGTTTCGTATCCTGTACAATAGATAATCTTTTCCGCTTTGATTTTAGCCCCTGTTGAAGTAATCGCTGAATTATAACCAGACTTATAAAACACTTTTTCCAACGCTGTTTTGTCAAAAATAGATAACCCTCGGTTAACATTATATGCCAATAGTTCGTGTGTGAAACAAAAGGCGTCAATGCTTGCCCCTAGATCCGAAAGTATACCCCCATAAGCACCGCACATTGCATAACGTTCCCTGATATCCCGCTCCGTCAGCCACTTGACGTCGAAGCCAGCTTCTTGCCTTGCTTCGAACTCCACCTTTAGCCAAGCTATATCCTTTTTCTTTGCCGCATAGTAGAGTGACTGTTTGCTTCTAAAACCAGCTTTCGATCGGATTTTCTTGGCAAGTCTACCTAATTTATCAATCGCTTCTCCACAGGCTCGGTAGCTCGCAATTGCCCCCTGAATGCCGATTAATTCCTTTAATCTATATAAGGGAATATCAATCTCATATTGTATCATGGAAGTTGTTGCCGCCGAACTCCCATTCACAATTTCCCGCTTATCTATAAGAACACATTTCTTTCCATCGGCCATACATTGATGCGCAATCAAGGCTCCGGTGATCCCCCCTCCTACAATAAGTACATCACAGGTTATATCTTTTTGTAAGGAAGGATAGGTATTTAAGAGACCATTCTTCACCAACCAAAATGGCTCATTTGACTTTAAATCCATGATAATAATAGCAGCTTTACAGTATATAACCGATTCCTTTAGGAATAGTTTGCCAGCTATTTTATTAAATTTCAAACCATTCCTCCATAGCGAAGGTTATCGTATTAGCAATAAATGGACAACATATGCGTGCAATTTGGACAGGGGCTATTGGTTTTGGCTTAGTTAATATTCCCATAAAATTATATAGTGCAACTGAAAATGCAAGTCTCGATTTGGACATGCTTGATCGTAAAGATTTATCCAATATTAAATTCAAACGGGTAAATGAACAGACTGGTAAAGAAGTAAAGTGGGACAATATTGTTAAAGGATACTTTATGAAAGACCACTATGTAGTTTTGGAAGACGCCGATTTTGAAGATGCAAGTCCGGAGAAATCAAAACTTATCAATCTGCATGCATTTGTAAAACTGATGGATGTTGACAGTATTTATTTTGAAACACCTTATTACCTCGAACCACAGAAGGGCGGTGAGAAAGCTTATCAGCTGCTTGTCAAAGCTTTAGAAAAAACAAAAATGGCGGGTTTAGGAGCATTTGTGATGCGAAATGTCGAACATCTAGCCCTTATAAAACCCTATCGTAATGCATTGGTATTGAATAAAATTCGCTATCAGCAGGAGATTAGGGGCTTGGACGACCTTAAATTGCCCACTACAATAAAAATTCAAAAGGTGGAAATAGACATGGCGACACAGCTGATTGAGCAGCACAGTAAGTCCTTTGATATTAGTAAATATAAAAATGAATACATGGACGAGCTCCTAAAAATTATCAAGCAAAAAGACAAGGGAAAACGCCCAACCATCCGAAAAATGAAAGTTGAGCATACAAAAGCAGACGATCTCCTTGCCAAACTAAAAGCGAGCTTGGGTTAAGACGCACCGACATAAAAACCTAGGTGGCTTAGCTACCTTCAAGGAAGCTAAAAGCAGGAATAAGAAATCCAGTATTTTAAACATAAATGGAAAAACGATGAAAAATATCATACCGGAACAAAAAGAAGGGAAAAGACTTGATTGTTTTGAATCACTTGAATTTGCAAGTGAAGATATCGCTAACTTAGCATTTGAATTGGGCGTAGAGAACCTGAGAAAGGTCAACCATTGGTACACGTTAGCCCAATTACCCGCTACCACATTTCAATTGACAGGCGGTTATGGTACACCGATAGATCGCTTACTCGATTTACATGATTATATCAGACTGGATATCCCCGGACCGGGACTTCCAAGTAGCGGTGGTTATGACTGGGTGCATGTCGTTAACCTCACGCTAGACAAAACCGATGATTATAAAGTTTTTGCCCTAACCTTAAAGCCTTGTCCCGATCCAAGCCATCCCGGCGATAAAAATACAGCTCATTTTTTCGAAGGAATTTCATCGTCAACTTTCCTGATCGAACAGCGTAGAAACAGTATATTGTTTCAATATGCTGGCAGAAACGAGATCATAAACGTTGACAATGAAAATTTTAGCGATAATGTTCGGAACTATCTCGTCGGTTTGGCGGCGAAAATAGGAGCCTCCTATCCGCAGTGGAAATCATTAATTAAAGGAATGGCGAATGCTGTTGCCAAAGAATTTAATGCCCATTTATAGTATGTTACATGTGAGAAAATGGCACCATTTTTAATTCCAAAGTAAAAAGAAGCCAATAAAGCAATTTTATCTACTTTCCAACGTTCTAATATTAAAGATTCGATCTATGTTGTCGTAATTTTTTTTCGTACATTTATGTATACATTAGGAGTTTTGGGGTACTATGAATCATACAATCCAATCGAGCAATCAAACCGCTATTAAGCTTCAATCTTTTGGCAAACTGGTCATTTTAGATCGGCACTTTACGATCGTCGGAGTAACGGAGTCTGTCGTAAATGAACATTATACCAGTGAAGCTCTATTAGGAACTCATTTTTTTCATAGCTTTGGCCATATCTTCGGCGAAGCTTTGTTAAAAGTGAGGAATGCTGTGATGGAACTTCTTGAAAACGGACAGTCGCGCCACATTTTACCCATTAAAATTAAAAACGACCGTGTTTATGTAAAATTACGTAGACATGATGAATATCTTTACATTGAATGGGAACAACAGCATAAAAAATATATTCCCGCTAAAAAAATTAACGAACTCAATTTTTTGTTGGATACCATTCAGCCAAATAATTGGAATCGCGTTTGTTCGGCCATCAACAAGATATTGAATTATGATCGTGTTTTCGTTTTGCAAATTCAAGAAACAGGGTATAGTTCGGTGATTGCTGAGCATACGGCAAATGGACGGTCTTCTTTCAAAGGCAAGGAATTCTCCAAAGATTTTATGCCCGAGGAAGTTTTGTCTTACTATCGTAGTTATTCGTATCGATACGCTCCCAACATGGACGATCAGGGACAAGAATTCTATTATAAAGATGAGGCCATCGATCCCCTTTCGAGCTTATTATCTCCTCTGCCTGAACTCCATCAGCTTTTTTTAAAAGAAATAAATGTTCAAAGTGCCCTTTTTTTTCGAATCTGTATTGATGATGATTTTTGGGGACTTGTGGTTGCGCAGCATGACGAAAAGCGTGTAGTCGACCTACAACAACGAAAACTATGCACATTTGCCATCCAGGCGGCAACCAACAAATATGAAAGTCATATTAAACAGAATCTTTTGGAAAGAACAGAACTTCTTAAGCTTGCTGAAGAAGAATTAAAGAAAAGTCTCTCTGAAAATAAGATGGTAAATTGTGCCTTGATACAACATATGGACATTCTAACTCAGCTTGTGGATGCAGACGGTTTGGCGATTTTCAATCAGGGCGACGTTTTTAGCTATGGGCAGTCTCCTCCTAAAGCACAGTTTTATGAACTCATTCAATTCCTGCAGAAACATACCGACAAAGCCCTCTTTAAAGACTACAACTTTCGTCTAAATCATCAAGAAAACTTTAAAGAAAAGCTTGGTTTTGCCGGTCTAATGTATTTAAAGGTAGGCTTGGAGAACGATTATTACATCGTTTGGTTTAGAAGAGAAAATAGCAGTCAGGTCATGCAAATGGAGTTAAAAGAAGAACAGGATGGTAAAAAGCAGCTCAAAATCTGGGAAGATACGCGTTATGATGTTGCCAAGCCATGGAATGATGCTGAAATTAACTTTGTGCTTCGCTTAAATCAAATCATCAAAGAATCCATCTTTGCGAAATTGAAAGAACGCCAGCTCCTCAATGACGAACTTCTCAGCTTAAACAATGAATTGGAAATGTTTACCCATACGCTTTCCCACGATTTGAAAAACCCGCTGTCCATCTTAAAAATGGGCATACAATTTCTTCAGCAACACCCCGACAATATCGATTTTAAAAAAATCAATAAATGGTATCAGAATTTCAGCCGAAGTGTCACCAACATTGAGGATATTATCAACAATATGGTACAATTAAGTCAACACCGATCCAGCATTTTAGACAAAGAGCCACTTCCAATGGCCTACACCATTCAGCGTATATTCCAAGAAAACAGTATTCTATATAACGTCAATAATTGTCGGCCCACTTTTGGTACATTATTGCCTATTTGGGGCGAGAAAAGTGCCGCTTATCAAATTTTTTCCAATTTAATTATCAACGCTATAAAATATTCAGCCCAGTCGGACAGCCCTGTGGTATCCATAGATAGTTCGCATGAAGATGATTATACCCATTATCAAATCAAGGATAATGGAATTGGCATACCCAGTGAACACCTACCGCACATATACGAAATGTTTACAAGGGCGGATAACGTGGGCTCCATACCCGGTACGGGCATTGGTCTTTCACTCGTAAAGCGCATTATGGAGCGGTTGGGAGGAAATATAAAAATTGAATCGGAAGTCGGTTTGGGTACAACAGTTCATCTTTACTTTCCAATTGTTAAGCCATTTCCCGAACAAATGTTGCTCAATTAACCTGATGCAGCATCCTGAAATCTCGCAAACTATTTCCTTGCTGATATTGTTCATTATTCGAGAGAATACAACGCGAATAAAGAGGGTTGTACCACTTAAACGAAATCGAAAACATGGAAGAGATATTGCAACATGCAGTAGTAAAACGAGGTTTGATTATTGCCTATTACTTTAGTAACATATGGTATCGTAAAGGATTATTCGGGCAACATACTATTCCGGATCCCAATGATACTGATCCAATTGAGCGTCCTGAACCGGACGTGGATGAAACCGATCCTGAAGAAGAAAATGTCAATTATGCCCATAAAAAGACACAAACAAGCGACGGAACAAGTGCTAGAGCGGCCTCGTCCGCTTCTTGGGATGAAAATGTCGAAAATCCAGCAATACCCAAAAAGACAGATTGACCAGTGGGTCAATCTGTAACGATATGCAATTGGCCATTTTCATTAAAAAAAACGTCGCTGATAAACACCATGCGTTTATCACCCGTTTTTATAGTACGTCCGTGATACACACAGCGGAGCTTTCCTTCTCTATCGCTAAATAGGCTATTGTGTCCGGTACCCGAAATTACTCCCCCGCTATGGGTATTTTTTTCAATGATTGGGTTAGCAGGTGACTTTTCATAGCTTCCCAATGGGGCAGTTGCCGTTCCATAGCCTACCGCATAATTGGCTCCAGCAAAATAGTTGGCGGAATACATCATATAATATTGTCCGTTTTTTTTCATTAGAAAAGAACCTTCTGTCCATCGTCTATTTATCTCACCCGAAGTGACTGACCTACTCTCCCATTCAGCCTGTGCGTCATTCATCGAAACTGGAGGTCGCATTAAAAGGACTGGGTCCCCGATCGTTTTAGTCATACTGCTGTCCAATTCAACACCATATACCCAGCTCTCTTCGATCCTGCTATAGCCATACTTCTGCTTCGCCCAATCCGCAACCTCCGACTCCACCGGATGCTCGTAGCAACAACGCGAATAAAACAGATAATTCCTATTGTCGGTATCTCTAAAAACGTTCGCATCAATAATTGGATATCCCGGATCAAAAATAGGTTTTCCAGTAAGGTCTTTGAATGGCCCTAAGGGACTATCCGCCACAGCTACCCCGATGCGATAGTTTTCAATATGTTGTTTTGGATTATCTTTCCAATGGGCGCTATAATACATATAGTATTTGTTATTGACCCGGTAAACTTCAGGCGCCCAAAAATCTTTTTCTCCCCAGCCATTAGGCTGGTTGGCATCATATACTTTCCTTTCCTTCGTCCATGTTTTCAGATCTTTGGAACTATAAG
Source organism: Sphingobacterium sp. UBA5639 (assembly GCF_002421245.1). NCBI lineage: Bacteria > Pseudomonadati > Bacteroidota > Sphingobacteriia > Sphingobacteriales > Sphingobacteriaceae > Sphingobacterium > Sphingobacterium sp. UBA5639. The sequence continues at coordinate 111,532 of NZ_DIJR01000012.1, read as the reverse complement.
CAATAAAGCCGTTTTCAGTTCCACCTGTGCCATATAAATAATATCGATCGGTAGGCGGATCAAATACAATAAAGGGATCGCCAAAGGCTACATCCGTTTGATAGGATTTTCCATTCCGGGTCAATCCCTGATCTGTGGCCAGGAAGCGAAATTTTGCGGTATCAAACCGAGGAACCGGAATACCATCACCAGTTGATGCAAAATTAAACGGTATGATAGCGGTTCTCCGAGGTGCCACTTTTTCATCTGAAAAGTGTGTGTGACAGACATAATACCATTGCTTTCCTTTTTTGAAAATGTCGCCATGTCCAGTTCCGGCAAAACCGCTATTTTTTCGGCTTAATGCCGGCTGACCTTCCAGTTTTTTCCAAGGCCCATAGACATTATCCGCGATTGCCACGCCGACAGCATAGTCTTTATTTCGAAAATCATTTGCCGAATAAAACATATAATAATACTGGCCTTGCTGGATAACAGTAGGACCTTCGGTAACCGTCCACTCTGCATTTGCTGTATTTTCCCAGGGTAATTCCGCATGGACACATTCTTTTAGCGTCTCTCCTTTTATTCCCGAATAATCGGACTTTAATTCGGCGACAAAAATTCTATTTCCTTGCGTTAATCTGACATGAAACAGGTATTTCCTCCCATTGCGATCGCTGAATACAAAAGGATCTATCTGCTTTTGCCCGACTTCAAGTGGTGCTTTGGAAGTTTGCTTAAAAGGACCTACAGGGCTATCACTAACTGCAATTGCTATATGCTCATCTGCTGTATAAGCCATATAAAATTTACCCTTTTCAAACCATACCTGTGGCGCCCAAAATCCCGTCGATCCAAAAGCATCTCCTTTTAAAAGAGCAAAACCTGAAGTTGTGCCTGCCGGGACCTTCCAATGTTTCAAATCTGTAGATTGATACACTTTAAACCCCTGCTGTTCTTCAGAATCTCCATTCGTACCGTACAGATAATAATATCCCCCGTAAAAGAATACGGTTGGATCAGCCTGAAAAATCCCGTCTATTGGAATATTCGCCTTTCCTATCGATACTGCTGTGGTATGCTGTGCGATTGTCGTCTGTACAAAAGACAGAAAAAGGGCACTAATTAAGAGGTATATTTTGTTCATTGAATTGAATAGCTATTTGGTATACAGATATCTAAAATTCAATAATTAATCGCTCAATTGCCGGTAATATTGTATCAATTTAACATCATTTTGTATCATAAAACCATTTCTCTAACCAAGTTTAGTTAAATGCAACTGTTTCATTTAATTGACAAACCATTTACTTCTGAGACCCGTTCTATTTAAAATAATCAAATACTTATTTAAGAGCGTAGGTCATGATATGTAATAACATCTTTTTCTTTTCCTTAATAACCAGTCTGCTGTTGATATCGTGTAATCATCAAACTCCTCAGGAAAAAGCTTCCCATCATATGGAGGAGGCCGAACATAAAGCAGCGGCAGCCAGTGAACAGGCTATAGTGAGAGCTGAAGCTGCGGCAGCAAAGAATACCGAAGCAGTCATTTATGCAAATATAGCTGCTGCTAACGAGGCTGTTGCTGGGATTCCAGCTCCAGCGTTGTCCAATAAGGAAGCTGAAAGGATATACAACAAACTCGGCAAAATCATTGTCGATCGAATCAATGCAAAGACAGCAGTAGAAGCGATGGAGAAAGAACAAGCCATCGCTCGAATTAAAAAAGATGTTTTGGAAAATTTAAGGAATGGCAAAATTACCCAAGCTGATCATGACGGTATAATGGGCTATTTAGAAGATAGCATCAAAGCCGCCAAGTCAGTTATGTAAGGCGCAATCAGCGAGACAAAACGACAAACTTATGATAAATTCAATCGAACAATCGTGTATAGAAGCCTGTTGGCAATGTGTTACTGCTTGCCATACCTGTGCGAATGCTTGCACAAAAGAAAGTGACCTTCAAGCCATGGCAAAATGTATTGCATTGGATATGGAATGCGCAGTCGTTTGTAAAGCAGTGGCCGAACTTCTTGCTATGGAAAGTTACTATAGCCGACGACTTATCAAGACTTGCGCTGAATTATGTACACTCTGTGCAGAGGAGTGCTTTATGCATCCCCATGAACATTGCCAGCACTGTGCTAAATTATGTGAACTTTGCGCAATTGCGTGCAACAAACTAACTGCATAAAATATAGTGGTGTAGATTTCAAATTTCCTGATGGGGCCATCAGGAAATTTTTAATTCAAAATACCTCTTTCAAATGCAAATTTGACCAAATGAGCTGTATTTTTTACGCCCGCTTTATCGATTAAGTTTTGACGGTGTCCTTCAACTGTACGCTTGCTTAAAAATATCTTATCGGCAATTTCAATATTCGTGTATCCTTCTGCAATTAATTTGAGTACTTCAAGCTCTCTATCGGAGATATCAAAATCTGTCTGTAGTTCTCCTGATACCTGTGCATAGCTTTGTCCAGAGCGAACTTGGTCCAATAGTATCATTGCGATTTCCTCGCTCATGTATCGTCCCCCATTCGCGATATGATTTAATCCAAAAAGCAATTCGTTATAGCCAACGTTTTTAACCAAATATCCGGCAAGACCAGATTCAAATGCTTCAACAACGTAATTGATCTGATTCAACATGGATAGTATTACTACTTTAATGGACGGATACTGTTTTTTTAATTCATGTAATAGTTCAATACCATCCATTTCCTCCATGCTGATGTCTGTTAAGACAATATCAGGAACAGGATTAGAATTTAAGAACTGAAGAGCCTCCTTTCCATTCGACGCCTCTCCAACAACTTCAAATCCATCTTGCGATTCTAATAGTAATTTTATTCCGTTACGTACAACCATGTGGTCTTCAACCAATAGGATTTTTATCATTATTCTTTTTTTAAATAGTTAATTTAAGTAAAATACCTGTTGCCGGCGTATGATTCATAATCCGTGCATTATAGAGTTCAGCAATCTTCATCAAACGCATTGGACTATGTTCATGTTTTATTGTTGACAGCGATTTCTCCTGGCTAAAAAAAGGTGACACTTTAATTAAAATCTCAAATTCAATCACCTGCACCGAAACTGAAATAGCCTGTGAAGGAATCTCATCATTTAAATACTGGAATATAGCCGTAAGTAACTTAAAAAGCTGAACTTGTGCCCCATGATGCAATTCTCTTAAATGCGGATCTAGCAAGGTGTCAATTGTAAAACCCGATCGTTTTCTATAACTCGCCACAGCCTCATCAACTGCATGAAAAATGCCAAGATCATTCAGTATCGGATTGTAGAGCAATACAGCTTTATTACGAATCTCCATAACCAGCGCGCTTAATGAATCACGTAAGCAGCGTAATTCTTCAAAATCACCATAGCGATTTGTAAAATTCTGAAGAGATATACGCATTCCGTAAAGTTCCTGAGCCAATTCATCGCGGAAATACCGTCCTATTTTTCCAATATCATCTTGTTGATTCCTAATAATCGATTTATAAAAATCTTCTTGGCTACCATCCCATACCTGCTTTAATTCCGAAGGCTCTTTGAGGCTCTCCAATCGTTCCATGGGCTCTTCTGATAGCTCAAAATATAGTTTTTTGTTTTCGTCCCCCATATTGTTTTTCATTACATGTCATAACTAATAACCATTTAAACGTATCAACAGTTTTAAATATTCACATCTATTTAATCATCAAAAATGTACTTATTAAAACACTACGTATAAATACGTGCGACAAAAAGAAAAAAGGGGGAAATGAGACAGGAAAACACTTGTTATTAATGCACAATAACGCTTAGCATCAGCCTGATAGCTGAATAGTTATTCTGTATAAAGCATTGACTAACTGACTGTTAAAATAAAACAAGTAATAAATCGGCTTGATCCATTCAGCGTCAACGCATTTCCTCTTAATTATTTTCTAGCACCTTAATTGTAGTGATATAGCCAAGATAGACACTTAAAACTTGATAATATGGAAAATTTAACAATCGATCAACTGTTTAAGGAAAAAAGACCTACATTAAAATATTTGGCAGCGCAATTTACAAACGATCCGGATGAACGAGAAGATCTGGTTCAGGAGACCATGGTAAGGTCATTGGGATCTATTGAAAAATTCCTGAAGCATCCAAAGTTGATGTCTTGGCTCTATATCATCATGAAAAATACATATATTAACCAATATACTCGAAATAAACGATTGGAGAATTACCGCAATGAATATGTAAGTATAGGTTATCATAATGAAATAACAACCAATCGCGGTGAAAATAATTTTATAGCCTCTGATATACAACACGCACTCAATAGTTTATCAAAAGATTACTATAACGCCTTTGCAATGTTTTTGGAAGGATTTAAATATTATGAAATTGCAGAGCATCTGCAAATCCCGGAGGGTACGGTCAAAACACGTATACATATGGCCAGGAAAGCACTGCAAAAACAGCTAAAGATTTATTCAAAAAGTATTGATTAAAAAATGGTCTCTTTTCAAGATAAAAAAGCAGGTAATTACCTGCTTTTTTATTTTATTTCTCATTACTTAGACCTGCCTATGCTTCAACTGCATTTTACCCTAGCGGATATTCTAGTTATTCATTATATTTAGATATTTAGGGAACAACTTATTGATTTAATAGATTGAACATCAAAAATTATGAAAAAACAGATAATCACTTTATTTTTTATATGCTTGAGTGGCATTATGGTCGTATTGTCCTGTGATCGGGCAGCAAAAGAAGGTGAAAATAGAATTCGTGTCAGTGGTGAAGGAAAAATTAGGATAATGCCCGATCAAGTCACTTTGACAATCAATACGGCATTCACAAAACCAAGGATGGTAGACGCGGTTAGAGAGACTCAAGCAACTGTCGATACGGTCATTGCATTGCTCCAAAAATACGGCAATAAAAAGGAAGACATTAAAACAAGCAGCGTGTCAGCAAATAAGGATTATCAATATATCGGAAATACCAATAAATTTATTGGGTATCAAGCACAACAAACAATCGATTTTGTTTTACATGATTTATCGAAATTTACAGAATTAACAGGCAAGTTGTTAGAGACCAAAATAAGCGGAATAGGCTCCATCTCATTCGATCATTCCAAAGCAGACAGTATTTTAAGAGAAGCGGATCTTATTGCTTATGATGATGCATTAAAATCTGCAAAAAAACTTGCATCTCGGGCAGATGTCGAAATTGGCAAACTGCTGTTTTTGTCGAACGACGGAAGCGCATCCAACCAATCGACGCAGTTTAGAACAGGGATGGCGTTAGAAACATTCAGCAAGGGTTACGGCGGCGAAGGATTTAAAGTAGCCCCCGAAGTTTTAGAATTTAAAAGGACAATATATACGGAATTTGAAATTAGATAGCTCAAAAATTGGGATTAAGAATCTACGCCACTTAGACATTCTCGTAAGATCCTACTTACAAGTAAAACTTGCTTAGAATTAGCATACGGCTAAGCATAATACCATGATTCATCCCGGTGTTTTTTCGTATATTTAACATATAGTTTATATACAGTTCATTTGCGTTTCGTTACTTTATCATACAATAGTTCAATGTAATCAACGGAGTAATGTATCTATTATGAAAACGATAAACTATTTTTTCCAGCGAATTATATTTAGGATCTTTCTAGGTCGATTCAGTTCATTCTATTCACCCTTGAGATTCCACAAGACCTAATTGTTTTTAAACGGCATTGAGGTCCGATAATTTTATTTTATAAATGCTTTTAACCAAAGATGCTTTTGGCAAAGATTTTATTTGGGGAGTGTCTACAGCTGCCTATCAGATTGAGGGTGCGCATGATTTACATGGCAAAGGTCCTTCTATTTGGGATATCTTTGTACAAAAAAGGAACCGTATATTTCAAAATCAACATGGTAATGAGGCTTGCGATTTTTACAATCGCTACGTCCAGGATCTCCATCTAATGAAAGGAATGCATATTCCTAATTATAGATTCTCCTTATCATGGAGCCGTATTTTCCCGGGTGGAATCGGTGAAGTAAATCAATCAGGTTTGGATTTTTATGATCGATTGATCGACCTATCGCTCGAACTAGGGATCACCCCTTGGGTTACCTTATACCATTGGGATCTTCCCCATGCATTAGAAAAAAAAGGTGGCTGGGTGAACCGTGATGTAAAAGATTGGTTTGGCGAATTTGTTTCCAAATGTGTGCATACCTACGGTGATCGTGTTAAAAACTGGATGGTTCTCAATGAGCCTACCGTATTCACTGCCGCAGGTTATTTCTTTGGCGTGCATGCACCGGAACGAAAAGGTCTGGGTAATTTTTTGGCCGCCGCGCATCATGCGGCATTGGCACAAGCACAGGGAGGTCGAATCATCAAATCGATCCAGCCCGACAGTCAGGTTGGAACTACATTTTCATGTTCTCATGTCGAACCATTTACATCGAGAGACAAGGACATTAAAGCAGCAAAAAAAGCAGACGTATTACTCAATCGTCTGTTTATAGAACCTCTCTTAGGAATGGGCTATCCTACTCAGGAGATTAAAATACTGAATAGAATTGAGAAGTATATTAAATTTAATGATGAAAGAGACCTGAAATTTGATATGGATTTCATTGGGATACAGAATTATACGCGGGAGGTTATACGATACGCCATGTTCGTTCCTTATCTCCAAGCAAAAATAGTATCCGCAAAAGAGCGTAAAGTTGATTTAACTGAAATGAACTGGGAGGTTTACCCAGCGTCCATCTATCATATGCTCAAAAAATTCAGTACCTACCAAAACATGCCGCCTTTAATTGTTACCGAAAACGGCGCCGCGTTTCCGGATAAAGCCGAGAATGGTATAGTACATGATCCTAAAAGAGTTTCCTATTTACAGGAAGCATTGCAACAAGTTTATCGTGGGAAACAGGAAGGTATAAATGTCAAGGGCTATTTTGTATGGACTTTTCTTGACAACTTCGAATGGGCTGAAGGATATCGGCCAAGATTTGGACTGGTGTATGTTGATTTCAAAAATCAACAACGTATCATCAAATCCTCTGGGCATTGGTATGCGGACTTCTTAAAATAAAAAAATTACTTTTTCTCACCATGATGATAAATCAAATTCGTGATTTTTAATAAAATTACCGCTACAAGTATTGCCCCAATAATGATACATACGCTGATTAATGAATTTCGCCCGTTATCAGCAAAAATATAGATTGCGCATACCGCCAACAGACAGGGCAAAGCAAAAACAATCAGCTTGATCCAATAGACACGATCCTCTTCCTGGAGGATCCTTTCGGTGGTTACCGCATGAATAAGATCGGCCTTATTTTTTCTAAAATACGTAAGAATGAGCTCTATCTCTTCCTGTCGAAGTTCGCGGGGGCGGACGATCTGTTCTTTTAATACGATAAGTAGATTTTTGCGATCGCGTTGTACAGAGCGAATATCTGCCATTTGAAATCGCTTTTTATAGCCCATGGGATTTATTGCATAGCCCTTATAATCGCTGTTTTCGGGACATAGACAAGAGAACTCAATGGCATTTAAAGAGAAGATAATATCAGTGTGATCTTGACCAATCTCTCTAAATTTTGATATGGCAAGTTTAACGGTTGCAAATAATGCACACTGAAGCACAAACAGACCAAAAGACAGATGAAAAATCCAGGACAAAAGCAATGCAACAGCAATAAATCCAAAAATAAACCAGCTCATATTAGACAAAATGTCAACCTTACGTCGTATTATTAACACAAAAATTGTACACATTACAGCTGGGATACTTGCTTTCCAATCCCAAAATATACTGACAACACCCAGCACGGAGCATAGCATATACATCAGCAGTTGAAAATAATCTGATTTCCGTTGGAAGTTGGTTCTCTTAATTTCAATGCTGTTTTCCACTACCTGCTCGAACAAAATGAAAAAATGTTTAACATAATATCTCTCTGATTGCATAAATATAAATATCTTTAATTAATATATATGTAAAAAATCAAAGCGTATCGTATGAAGACTTTTCAGTTTAAATCACATCAGGTTAAAAAGGGCTTAATCTTTGGATTAATTTATTTAGTTGTTGTATTTATACTATGTTATATGATCTTCGGTGGTATAAATGGGATGGCCGATGCGGCAAATAACTTTGGTTCGGCGAAGGGCTTAGGGATATTGGTTGCGGTTGTTATCATTGGTCCACTCGTCGTCATCTTGCAATTGATCAATCCCAAGATTGAAGTACAAGTTGACAGTGCGAACTTATCTATCAGGCAGCCGAAAAAAGAGGATAGCATTATTCCACTGAAAGAGATCTACATCATGGAAATAAACCATGCTTTGGTTAACCAGCTTCAGCTGTTCGATCAAAATAGACAGCTACTCGCTACAATACACCCCCAAAACGACACAAATGTCATTTTCTCCATCGCTAGTGCAATAGCACAACAGGGTAGATTTGTGAAGACAAAGGGGAACAAAAAGATCTTTGGAAATCCTGTTGAAACAATTTCCTATTCCAGGCAATAAATTTGGCATCGATATACGAAATGAAAAGCGCGGCAAAAATTCAGTATTTGGTCCTAATGGTGACAACTCTACTCTTGGGTTTAATCTCACGTAAAATATCTGTCATACCGCCTATATGTGGCGATGTGCTTTATGCCATGATGGTGTATTGGTTATCACGCTTAATATTTATTAAAAAATCACTGTTCTCCTACTGTATCATTACCATTCTATTCTGTTTTACCATTGAATTTTTACAACTTGTCCAATTGCCCCTATTTTTATGGATAAGGAGCAATTCACTTTTGCGCCTCGTATTTGGACAAGGATTTCTCTGGTCAGATTTAGGGGCTTATTTCCTGGGAGCGCTTGGAGCTGCATTTCTTGATTATCTTAAAGATCATTTGATAAAAACAGACCCTGCGTTGTGAACTGAATAGACCTATTTTGTCGTTTTGGCCCCCATATCGATGCCCATCTTTTCATAAGCAACATCATTCGGCTGCCAAAGCTCTATTTTATTTCCTTCAATATCCATGATATGAACAAATTTGCCATAGTCAAAGGACTCGATCTTATCAAGTACCGTAACTCCCTCCTTCTTCAATTGATCGATTAGAAGTTCAATATCGGCAACCCGATAATTGATCATAAAGTCTTTGTCCGAGGGACCAAAATAGCTTGTACTCTCTTTAAAAGGGCTCCATTGCGTAAATCCTTTTTTCGTACTATCAGCACCCTGATACCACTCAAATACAGCGCCGTAAGAATTTGTTGCCAGTCCCAGATGATCGGCATACCAGGCCCTTAATTTTTTAGGATCTTTGCACTTGAAGAAAATTCCCCCTATACCAGTTACTCTTTTTAACTCGACAGGTCGGTTCAAATTGCTCATGGTATTAAAGGCGTACCCCATTCCAAACGCCAGCGAAATACTCGCAACAAATACGACTCTTTTCATAATTTGATAAGGATAAATATTTATTTCTACCTCCTCTCCCAAATTTAATCATAAGTTTTGAAAAAACATTTACAGTGCAAAACAACATATTCTTTTCTTATACGCTCAGAATGTTATATTCATAGCTTTTATCCCATTTTTTTCCTGCTCAGATTGTTAAAAAACGATATTGTATTTATACATTTGACTCGGTCAAGATTCATTTATCATCCTGGTAATGCGTTTGACGTACTTAGTAAATAGCATCTGAAGTAAAAAACAGCGTTATGTATAATTTTAAAAACGATTATTCCGAAGGGGCGCACCCCCGCATTTTAGATAAACTTATTGAAACAAATCTGATACAACAAGCCGGCTATGGCGAAGATGAATATGCTAAAGCAGCAAAAAGCATTTTGAAGAAAAAGATAGCGAACGAGCAAGCTGTTGTTTACTTTTTATCTGGCGGAACACAGACCAATCTACTTGTGCTATCCTTTCTCTTACGTATCCATGAAGCCGTAATTAGCGCAAAAACGGGGCACATATCGGCCAATGAAACTGGCGCTATCGAAGCAACTGGACACAAAGTCATTACTGTCGAAACACTTGATGGAAAACTAACGCCGAAGGATATTACAAAAACGTTAAAGGAACATGCACTGGCACCACATGTCGTAAAGCCAAGAATAGTGTATATTTCCAATTCGACTGAAATTGGCACGATCTATACGCTGACAGAATTGGAAGCACTTTATGTATGTTGTCAAGAACATCATCTTTTACTTTATCTGGATGGAGCTCGGTTGGGGCATGCTTTGATGGCTGAAAACAACGATCTAACACTGAAAGACATTGGAAATTATGCTGACGTATTCTATATTGGCGGGACGAAAAACGGTGCGCTTTTAGGTGAAGCCGTAGTGTTTAATAAACCCGAATTGGCACTGGATTTTGACTATGCAATCAAGCAGAAGGGCGCTTTGCTTGCCAAGGGCCGGGTTTTATCCATTCAGTTTCTCGAGCTCTTTAAAGATGATTTATATTTTGAACTAGCGCAAAAAGCAAATTCCTACGCTATGCGGATCGCTCAGGTGATCAAAGAAAAAGGCCATTCATTTTTGACAGACTCAACCACTAATCAAATTTTCCCGATTTTACCCAAATCTGTCATAGAGACATTGAGTCAGAAATACCAGTTTTATATTTGGAAGGAAATAGATAATGATTATGCTGCTATTCGCCTGATTACCTCCTGGGCCACCGACGAGGAGCAGGTTGCAAGTTTTATGGAGGCCATATTGAAATCTTAGTGATCCGACCTCTAGGCTTATCAATCACTCCTAAATGAAAGCGTCCAATAGGTATGTTGTACCCATTGGACGCATCCGATAAAATGAAAAAAATTAGTCTTTAGGTTCCAACGCTTTCCAAACAACCGCTGCAACTGCAGCACCCACTAGCGGCGCAACGATAAATAACCATAGCTGAGACAAAGCTTGCCCCCCCCCGCTAAAATGGCAGGACCAAATGAACGTGCTGGGTTAACGGATGTACCCGTTACAGGGATAGCAACGAGGTGGATTAATAGCAGTGTAAAACCGATTGCAAGTCCAGCCATTGTACTGTTACCTACTTTAGAGGTTGTCGCTAATATCACAAATAGAAAAAGAAACGTTAACACTGCTTCGATCAGAAAGGCAGAAGCAGTACCATACTCGTTTTGATAACCCTTTCCCCATCCGTTGGAGCCATAGGCCCATTCACCTGCAGTAAAGCCGGCCAGCTGTCCACTCAAAATCTGTTGAAGAACAAATGCTCCCAAAAGTGCGCCAATAAATTGAGCAATGATATACACAATTGCATCCTTAGCAGACATTTTACCCGCCAATAATACACCAACCGTAACGGCAGGATTGATATGACAACCTGAGATTCCTCCGATCGCATAAGCAAAAACCACGACCGAAAGGCCGAAGGCAACTGCAATACCCAAAAGGCCAAGGCCAGAAAGTCCAGCTGTGGTATTGGCCCCTGCAATTGCGGCAGCTCCACAACCAAAAAGTACCAAACCAAATGTTCCAATTAGTTCGGCAACAAATTTTGAAGATGTTTTAATTTCCATATGAATCTGTTTATAACTTAGTTAACTCTAATTTAATCATTTTCCGTATTAAATTAAAGCACTAAAAAATTTATTGTAGAACAATATCCACACACTATTAAAATCAGTTCTATATATACATCTTCAACATCAGTTTATCCATATTTCATCACAGGCTATAAGCGCGTTCCGTTTCGGATGATACCTCCATTCAGGTAATTTTGCTAAGGGCTCAGCATAGACTCGAATGACCTTAACACGGTCGTTTATCAAAGCTCGATAGCGAACCTTCTCCACTGTATAATCTTCCTCCTGAGATTCAAGTTTCCTCAGCAGCACATCTTGAAAATCTTCGCCATTTTTGGATACCGAAATGCGGACTTCCTTTGGTGAAAATATCCAATGTCGGACATCCTTTAGAAAATTAAGCTCAATTGTATCGATGTGTTTTTCCTGTTCAAAATCAAACGTAATATCCATCGGCTCCCCATTCCATAGCAACCAGTTGTAGCTATAATCCATGTATCCTGGGACACTATCGGAGAGGGTTTCCAGACCATTGGCAGGGAAGGAAGGATCGAATGGATTTTTCAGTTTTATACTTGCTTGGGAAGCTTTGTTCGTTCTGACTCCAGCATTGAATATTTCGCTCCATTCTTTTGCATAAGCATCAGGTGACGCCCCCCCTTCGGCAAGTTCTATTACCCCCAGCCTTTTGGCGTCTTTAATAAATTGAGTGACTTTAAGGCTTACATTAGGTCTTACAACCCAATGGTCGCCGTCTTGCTCAAAGATACCATGCTGATGCGGACCATAGAACCGTGCTTGTTGCAAGTAGGTGTAATCCAAGCCTAAACCGACACGTCTAATACGCGATTCTAATAAAGGATTTCCTTCACTTGCAATTTCAGCTTTTTCTAACAATGTACTGTATTGATCCATAGCTTCGGGACTCAAAAAATCCTTTCTATTATCAATTGGATTTCCATAAATCGACAAAGCGGAGGAAGCTCCAGGCAAGTGATTTCTTCGCAGATCGAGATATTTCTTAATAAATGGTGCAGCCTTACCATAATAGCCCTCAATAAATTCATCTGTCAATTGCTCTTCTGAACGACCATCTGTATCCCAGGCAAGGTTAGCCAAAATATAAGCATTTAACTCCGCCATATCACTATAGGTCGCTCCGCCACCTTGTAAGAATACCCCTTCTACCCCTTGTCCTTTCAAATATTGCATGCTTTTCTGCATCGTTCCTTGAATGGGGAATGGGGCAAGATAATTGGTAAACTGAGTCAAATAATCCCATACAAACACATGCTTCGCTTTCGATTTCCAAGCGCCCAATTGTCTACGGAAAGTTGCTGCAGAATATTCACTACTGATATCATTTTTCCGAAAAACATCGATATTACTTAATATAACCGAAACATTATCTGCGACGCGAAGATGCGCTGGAGCATTAGCCGATTCGAGATACGCCAGCGTCGTAAATTTCTTGTCTGGAAATTTTCCGGCCACCCTATTCACAAAGTGGATCAAGGAGCCCTGTGCTCCTCCTTCGCGCTTATCAATGGCTTGGCAAAGATCGCAAGTACAGCTTCCAATGTCGTCATTGGCTGCTATGGACCAATAGATAGCCGTTGGATTTTCAAGCATCCTTTTCTTAAAGTAAGCGACTGTATGAGTAAAAACTTCTTCATTGGAAAGACAGAGCTGAATCGGTTGGCGCTTCCCATCATACAGCGCGTAATATTCCGGATGATCTTTAAAATAAATCGATGGTGGCAATATTTTACTGAAGGTATGGCCCCAGTCCCCCCATCTATCTTCCAAATTATGTAGGCCATACCAGTCCATGTACTCCTGATCCAATTCCACAGGGAAATAAACTTCTCTAAATTGAAAATTAGGCTTTGAAAAGATTTTTAAATCGGCATCCACATATAACGCAGTACACTTTGGAACATCGGTACTTTCTTTACCTGTATACCACTTTCGCCCACCAATAACATCCCTGACATAACGGTACGCCGCAAATATTACACCTCTACCACTTCCTTTGATGTAAATATTTTTTCCTACAGCTTCAATCGAATAACTGTCTTCAGGGGACGCATTTGTTATTGGGCTTCTTTCCAAAATAATGGCATGTGTATCATCAACTTTGGCTTGTATTGCAAAATCTACACCTGTGCTTTCTTTTGTAAAGGTGTTTATCACCGCAGCAGCTTTTTGTACAACAGGATCATTTGCATCCGCCTGGATGACATAATCCGTTTTCCCATTGTCCACCAATACCATTCTTTCCTTACCCTGAACTATCGTTACCAAAGACAATAGACCTAACATAAACTTCCACATCATATTAAAAATATCTCCTTAATGATAGATTTAGATCATACTGGTTCATAAATCTATTTTCAGCAACTTTGTAATAGCTCCAACCGCCCATGAGTGTAAAACCCCAAGCATCTATGCGATGTTGCCAGCCTGCATTAATTGATCGGGATAAAAAATTGAAACGGTTGTTTAGGAATTGATAACGCGATGGATCATCTGGCGAAGTCCCCACATTACCGATTAGTGTGACATAGGAATCCGGTTTTTCACTGTTATAATAATGTCGTATCGCGAGGGAGTAGGCTTGGTTCCATCGCTGTTCATCACGTAACAAAAATCCCCTTAAATAGACAAAAGTTGGCCCAAAATATCGGCCTGCCGAAGCGACAAGTCCGTAATTATTTGTATTGTCATTTGCACGAACATACCTTCCTCCGAAATCGAAGAGCCACAATCCCGCTTCCCGATATAGGCTATAAGATGCGCGCCATGTTGGAAAAACACTACCATCAGCCCAAGCTATCTGGTGATAGGCATATATATTTTTACTGTAGTTAAGCCAAGCATCCAAACCGACCTGAGAACCTTTCTCACCACGTCTATTCCCGTAATTAAACTGTCCGATAAGTGTATTTTTCTCCCCTAATTTTTGGCCATATTCCAGACCTGAAATAAAGAAATGTCCATTTGGCCGATCTTGCGAACTTTGCATATGATTTGCTCCAATATAAAACTTATAAGGCATATTCTCGCGGTAAACTTTGGTCAAATGCTGATATTGTACATTTTCTGGCATCTTCGCTACCAGCTGATTCATAAAACCCAATGCCGTTGAATAATCTTTGTTTAGTGCGGCAATGTTTGCTAATTGTTCGGTAACAAAAATCGAACTGTCACCTCTGCTCCATAAAGTTTCGAAATCAGTCTTCGCTTTCCCGTATTCTCTATTCGTCATAAAAGCACTTGATCGCAGGTATAAGAAACGATTGTCTGCAGGATCAGCATGTTGTATACTGTCCGAATAAGCCAATGCTTGAAATACATCTCCCTTTTCGACGAAATTCCGTCCCCTTTTATACCAGATATCGATGCACGCATCACGGTCACGTGTTAACTTCCGATCTTCAAATTCGCTATACAACCTGATGATTTCAGCGTCCATCGGAAACCGTTTACGTGCGGATTGCCAGGTAATCGTTGCTTTTTCAGGCTGATTAGAAGACTCATATAGTGCAGCTAATGAAAGATACGCGTCTCTGTAGCTGGGCTCGCTCGAAACCACTGCTTCAAAATAGGGAATCGCCCAGTCGGCTCGCCCCATCTTCTGATAGCTCAATCCCAAGATATACCTAAAATCCGTGTATTTAGGATATTTTGATAATACGGTTTGGCTCAATGCAATGGATTCCCCCACTCTTCCTGCTCGCAGGTAGCCAGCGGCTTTTGGAACCAAGCTGTCAACGTCGTATGTTTTATTTTGCCAGTTAACCTGCGCATGTACAACATGCGACAAAAATAGCAAACAAAAAATTAGCGCAGATAGGATTAATTTTTTCATTTTTCTACTTTTTAATGTGATCAGAGGGCAAAGGAGTTAAGGTGCCTTTTCGCGTCATTTCCCCCCAGGCATGCTTTTTCCCAAAAAGTTCTTGGACATAGCCCTTAATCGAGCTATAAACGATAATGGGATGATAAACAAATGGTTCTATAAATGCGGTGAGGCATAACCTTATAATATCTTTTCGCCGTTTGTAATATTTATAGACATAATTGTCCAGTAAAATGGAAAAACTTGTCAGAAAGACCGAAAACATATAGACGAAGATCAATAAAAGAATAGCCATTGGCCAATTAATGCCATGTGTTAGGATGAGGTAGATATAAAAGAAAATACCTAAAATCTCCATAATAGGGGCAAAAAATTCGAAAATGGCATTGTATGGAAAAACGATGAGTCCAAACCTTTTGTACTTTGGATTAAAAAAGGCCTTACGATGTGTGCGCATAATTTGCATCAAACCCCGCGCCCAGCGTACACGTTGACGCGTTAACATCTTGAGGCTGTCAGGCCCCTCAGTCCAACAGAGCGTCTGCGGAATATACTTGACCTCGTATTTTTGGTTATTGTCACACATGGTCATACACATTCTGGTTACCATCTCCATATCCTCGCCCAAGGAATTAGAATCATATCCGCCCGCAGCAATGAGAATCTCTTTATCAAACAATCCCAATCCCCCAGAAACATTGGGAATACAGTTAAGGTAATTCCAGCCCATTTTACCCAACAGGTATGATCGAATGTATTCCATTTCCTGAAAACGGGCCAATATGGGTTTGGGTAATGCAGCTTCCACCAACATACCGGAATCCACATAACTGGAGTTTGACATCCGTAGTGTTGCGCCCACAGCGATTACACGTTCCTTCGAATCCAGTACAGCTTCGATTAATTGAACCAGGGTGTCATTGGCGAGCACACAATCCACATCGGTATCTAAAATATAAGGAAAGGAAGCTACATTAATTCCAGCATTTACCGCATCGGCCTTACTGCCCCCGTTTATTTTATCAACGATCGTTAGTCGTTTATGAGAGATGTCCATGGATTTGTAGATTGCTTTAATCTCCTTACATGGCACCAAATAGTCAACCAAAAAGTCTACCTGGACCAGATCAAACTCTTTAATGAGCTTCTCCAATGTATCATCTTTACTGCCATCATTCACAATAACGACCTCATACCTGGAGTAAAACAGTGTCATCAGCGAACGTACATTGTTTACGATTGTAACCGATTCATTATATGCTGGTGCGACAATACTTACCCCTGGAGCAATTTCAGACTCCATTAATGTCTGCACACGTCGGGAATTTCTCTTCCGAAGATTCTTCCGGATCGATATGGATGACATCCGAAACAACATGACGTATACAATCAACAGCAAGAGACAATAAAATCCGAAAACAAATTCTATTGAAAATATAAAATGTTTCATATGCAATACTTTTGTGTTATGGAACCAATACCTAGCAATCTATATATAGTGAACCATAGGGTGACTAACATAACGTATAAGCTTATAATCGTCCAAATTTTCAGCAGTTTCAATTTTACGTAAACTTGATGCACTGTAAGGCTTTTGCGCGAGCAGGGAACGATAAGCGTGTTTTCGTAGTGCCAATACTGTACTTTTATCGTTGAAGATGTTCTCTAAAAGATCGATCGATTTTCCTTGACCAAGACGCCCCAATGCTTTTACAATCTCTATCTTGACATTTAAGGGCTGCTCGATGGTGTAAAAATCCACTAACCGACTTTCGCTATCTCTCGCCAGGAGTTTGCCCAATGAGTTGATCGCTTTGTGTAGCGTTTTAGCATCCTGAGCTGAAACGATGAGCTGCCATAATTTTTCTTCATCCAATTGCTGGTAATAGACCATGAGGTCCATCATAAGGCTATTGATTGAAAAAGATTGAGCGCCGTCCAGCCATTGAGAGAACACGTAAGATCCCACATAATCGGTTGAGACAATTGTTTGATAGATATCAAGTGCATCCAGGTCAGTAATTCCTGCAATACCAGAAAAAACCTGATCGAAGGATATTTCACCCCGCACCTGCAAAAGATATTTAAAGGCCGCTACCCGAATTTCAATGCGTGGGCTACTCATCAGCTGCATCAAAACCGCATCCTGGATTTCGACCTTCATCAATGCTAAATCGGCCAAAGATCTTACTGTGGCTGCCACATGGTGGCTCTCGTGTCTTATTTCGTATTGCGCTTCTCTATCGAAGCCCAATTCATTAAATAAACTCCGCATATTTTTTCCTTTCTCTCCACCGATAGTAAAAATATATTCATGCAATATTTGACGGACCACTTTCTGAATGATCGGCTTATGAAGATCCAACGCTAGTTTATCCACCGGATAATGGCTATTCCTATTATCAATCAAAATGTGTTCATAGATAAAATCTCGCAATACAGGATATATTTTAGCATGATATAGGCAATACCGATAGTCGCGATAATAAAAGATAGCAATACCGACAAGACAGCTTACCCAAAATAGAAAGCTCAACACAAGCGCTATCGTAACCAAAATAGGCCAACCCTCACCCTCAAAAAAGGATCGGATGCTATGAATCGTATGTTCTATTTTACTAAGCATGACCTATTCTTAATCGTACACGGGATATCAGTTCAGACGGCGAAATAGGTTTTTTGATATAATCGTTGGCTCCTACTTCGAAACCTTCAACAATGCTGTTGTCATCTCGATAGCCTGAAATAATAATAACGGGCACTTGGTTATTCGTACTGCTTTTCCGAATGCGATCGATTATTTCGTAACCATTAGCAAAGGGTAATGCCAGGTCTGTTATGACCAAATCAATGGTTTCATCCGAAACCAGCGAAAGGGCTTCTTTACCGGACTTTGCCAGTAAGAGGTCATACCTTCTCTTACAAGAACAAACTGCATTGTGCTCAATAGAATTTCATTATCTTCGATAACAAGAATTCTCTTTTTTTCGTTCTCCATAGCGGTAGATTTTTAGTTTTTCACGGTGAGACAAAGTTTCGAAAAAAAAAGAAAATGTCTTGTAGATTAACAACTACAGGTGGATTTAAATAATTTAAACGCAGGTTTTAAGGATTGTTATCTCTTAAAATGACAATATATTGACATAGCATATTTCGTGTTTATTGTTAAACAACTAAACTAGTATGTAAAATTTCAACTTCTTCGATCAAGGAACGAATGATATCTGCAGTAGAAAGTTCACTGTAAGAATGTATCGATTGTCCGGTCCAAATGTTGATAAAATCAGCATTTCTATTTATCCTTGCTACTCTTCTTAATTCGCCTGTGAGTTTATTTTGATAAGGATAGGGCAAAATCTTTTGAGCGGCTTCTAAAGCTTCAATGAATTTATTTTTTATACCTCTGGCGTAGCGCCCTGAAAAGCTCCTCGTTAATACGATGTCTGATTCATTAACGCCTGAAAGACGCGCTTTTTCAAAGTCCAGGAGCGCGCGCTCCTTAGATTTGAGTAATAAACTACCCACCTGGAAGCCACTTGCACCTAAGAGCTTTGCAGCATGCAATGTACTAGCGTTGTATAAACCACCGGCATAAATAAGGGCAACATGGACATGCTCTTTTACCTGCGGTAGTAGTGAAAGTCCGCCAATCGCCGGTATTGGAGTGTCGTCAAAACTTCCGCGATGTCCCCCTGCTTCTAGTCCCTGTACACAGATGATGTCAATGCCAGATTCTTCCAAAGCGATTGCTTCTGCCACCGAGGTGCATGTACCAATAAGAGTAACATCATTGTCTTTCAATCGTTTTATACTTTCTGTATCCAAATTTCCAAACGTAAAACTCACAACTTTACACCGATGGGTGATGATTACGTCAATCTGTTCCCTGTAATCGGTCAAATGGATACTATCAAGCTCGGGTAAGGTTACTTTCAAGTCGTGCTGCGCGGCTAATTGCTCCACGAAAGTTTTTGTTTCACTATACTG
Organism: Sphingobacterium sp. UBA5639; assembly: GCF_002421245.1. Classification (NCBI taxonomy): domain Bacteria; kingdom Pseudomonadati; phylum Bacteroidota; class Sphingobacteriia; order Sphingobacteriales; family Sphingobacteriaceae; genus Sphingobacterium; species Sphingobacterium sp. UBA5639. The sequence continues at coordinate 92,095 of NZ_DIJR01000012.1, read as the reverse complement.
TTTCCTTAAATCGAATGAAACCTTGGGAATATTATTGACAAAAATATTGACCGCGAAAGGCCGCTTTAGATTTTCGGCAGTCAAACGAATAAGTTCGCTGCAACGTTCTGGCGGCAGATCACCCAAAGATAACGAACCGAGCGCTCCAGCACGCGAGGCTGCAATGACCATTTCTGGTGTCGTAACACCAAACATTGGAGCTTGGATAATCGGATATTCAATACCTATTGATCTTGTGAGTTGATTTGACCACTGCATATCGGGACAATTTAATAGTCTTAAAATTTGTATAACGATCGATGTAATGCGTCTAATTTAGCTTATTTTTTATTAAATGATGTGATAACTATTGGGAAACATCCTACAACGGAAGTTCCAAATAAGCTATTTATACTGTATATTTATGGTATTCTATTACGTAACAAACAATTTTATGAAAATCGCCTTCTTTTCGACTAAACCATACGACAAATTATTCTTTGGACAGGAAAACAGCGCTTATGGATTTCAGTTTAATTTTTTTGAAACGCATTTAGGTCCACATATTGTCAATGCTATTGAAGATGAGAAAGTGGTCTGCGCATTTGTCAATGATAAACTAAACCGACAAGTGATTGAAGTACTTGCTCAAAAAGGTGTCGAACTGATTGCATTACGCTGTGCTGGTTTTAACAATGTTGACCTGGAGGCGGCAAAGGAGTTTGGCATTCAGGTATGTCGGGTCCCGGCTTATTCCCCAGAAGCAGTTGCAGAGCATACAATAGCAATGTTATTGACATTGAATCGTAAAACCCATAAAGCCTATAACCGCGTAAGGGAGCAAAATTTTGCATTGAATGGCCTTTTAGGATTTAATCTTCACCAGAAAAAAATTGGCGTTATTGGAACGGGGAAAATTGGAAAGGCCTTTATCAAAATTGCATTGGGATTTGGGGCACAAATAATTGCCTATGACTTATATCCCGATCAGCAGCTTACAACACAGGGTGTCAATTACAAATCATTGGATGAGCTCTTTAAAGAATCAGATATCATTTCACTTCATTGTCCCCTAACCTCCGAGAACCACTACCTCATCAATAGCGAGTCATTGGGGAAAATGAAAGACGGCGTTACTATTATTAATACAAGCAGAGGCAATCTGATCAACACCCAAGATGTCATTAAAGCACTCAAAGAACGAAAAATTGGTTTACTGGGTATTGATGTCTATGAACAAGAGGAAAAGTTGTTTTTTAAAGACTTATCGACAACAATTATTGAAGATGAAACAATACAATTATTGATGAGTTATCCGAATGTCTTAGTGACGGCACACCAAGCTTTTTTCACCACAGAAGCATTAACCGAAATTTCGCAAAGAACACTAAGGAGCATCTCAGACCTATCAACCAAAGGAATCACTGACGCCGAGGTCATGCTTTAACAAGACTTCCCATCAAATTTATTTTGAGGTAGCGCTATTAGCAATGTTGTGGCTAAATGCACCTTTTAAAGAAACAGAATGGATGCAAACTGTTGTATCATCGGTACAATTGTCTCATTAGGCATCAGCAAAAATGAGTAGCGAAAGGGAATATAAACTAAATGCCTATCCCCTTTCGCGTTTGTAATCACACCACCACTCATCAAGTCTTTCAATGACCGGCAGTAAAGTTTTACCTAATTCGCTAAGTTTATACTCCACACGTGGTGGAGATTCAGCATAAATCTGTCTACATAAAATACCATCACGTTCGAGCTCACGGAGTTGAACGGTCAAGGTCGTTTGCGCCAGATCTTCCATTTCCCGCCGTAGTTCTCCAAATCTTTTGGGGCATTGTTTGGCAACAGCCTTAATGAGCAAAACTTTCCATTTTCCGCCAATTATCTTAAAAATTCCGTTGACATCACACCAGGCTCCAAAATTTTCACTTTTTTTTTCCTTCATAATCTCCTCATACTGACCATTAGTTCATAAAAACATACCAAGTACATCATTTATAACTACTTGATTGCAAAAAATATCCAAACTATTTTTAATCGTAAAATTATTAAAAACTTTCTATATGCGCTTTCAAATTAAGGATCTACTTCATATTTTCCTCCTTTCAACGGGTATATTTCTTTTCGTCATCGATCTTTTTATCATTAATGTTTCTCTTCCCACGGTTCAACATGCGCTACATCTACGCAATAGTGATACGCAATGGATCATAATACTATATATCATTGGTTACACAAGTCTTCTAATCAATGCAGGGAATGCCGGAAATCATTATGGAAAGAAGAAATTATATTTAATTGGCATGGCTGGTTTTACAGTAGCCTCTCTTTTATGTGGCTTAGCCGATAATCTTTACATTTTATTGGCCGGAAGATTGATCCAAGGGATTAGTTCTGGATTGATGGTTCCACAGGGTATCGCATTGATCACCTTACGTTTTGAAAATCCCGAGAAGAGATCAATGGCATTGGGTATTTATGGGAGTATAGCAGGCATCGCTTCTGTCATCGGTCAATTATTGGGCGGAATACTTCCCGACCAGACCTGGATACATGAAAGCTGGCGTCTTATCTTTTTAATTAATGTTCCCATTGGGGTGGTCGCCTGCTTTGCTGTCTATCGTTATACAGCTAACGATCAAGTCTACGTTAAATCCGCTGTTTCTTTTAAACCAATGGTAACATTATTTACGCTTTTAATGGGAATAATTTTTCCATTAATCATGGGGCCTGACTTGAAATGGCCAATATGGTCACTGCTGGTCCTGGGAACAACGCTTGTTTTTGTCCAGCTATTTCTAAAAAAACAGCGTAAATTAGAAAAGATGGGCTATCCTAGCGTACTCAATTTCACCTTATTCAATAATCGGGTTTTCAATTTGGGTCTGCTGGCCGCATTAGCCTACTATATGGTACAGGACGCTTATTTTATCATAAATTCCAATTACCTTCAAAATCAAAAGAATTATACAGCAACAATGACCGGAATTGCCTTTGTTTATCAAGGTATAGGTTATGTATTGGCAAGCGTTATGGTCAGCAAGTTGGTACAGCGTCATGGAAAAATTGTGGTGCTTTATGGATTAGGCATCATGATTTTGGGATTTGTTGCACATCTTTTCATTTTTAATAGGATGCTTTTAAATAACTACCAGATACATACCCTGTTCTTTTTTTACGGCATTGGTTGCGGTAGTGTACTACCTGCATTAATGACTCTTGCCTTAAAAGACCTCAATGAAAAATTAATTTCCGTCGGATCTGCCATCTATCTTACGATACAACAATTATCAATATGCCTGGGAATCACATTTATCGTCGGTGTATTTCTACATCAAAAAGAAAATAAATTTTTCATTTGGCAGCATATTTCATCAGCTTATGGTTACTCGATCGCACTATCGGTCATATTGCTCTTATTTGTCCTAGGTTTTATAGCTTATTTACCTTCACAAAAGGTAAAATAGCAGGTAATTTGTATGGGGTTTAGCTGATTTATCCTATTTTATATAAGGGTTAAGGCCCCTAATTTGCTGCCTTATATTTGTTCACTAAAGCATAATCATAGGGTATGCGCATACTCAAGGGACCAGCTTCCCACAAATCTGAATCAGGGGACAAGTAAAAGTCATAAGCATTACGCAGGAAATTTTCCCCATCGGGTGCTTCTTGCCATTTTTTCTGCGCTCTATTATAAAGTAGTATCATGCAACTCACGCAAGTTCCCTTATCTTTCATGGCCAGGTTTTCATAACACTTCCCTATTTTTACACTTAATTTTTGTTGAATAATAAGGTCCGTCAACCGTCCTTTGGTAAGGTGAATTAAAGCAAGCTGTGCATCTTCATCCGTTGGCGAATGTTTTGCGGGGTTCAATCGGCCGAACTGAGCCTGATATATTCGTGCTATTTCGGCCTGCCTCACATCCATTGGTAAGAGATTTGTATCTACGGGATGGAGGTCTTCAACATCGTCCACCTGGGTGGCTCCAACACTTAAGGCGATATTTTGTTTGGATGTGTCAGCAGCTGAGCTTTCATTTTTATCGAATAACTGCGTAAGTTCTGAAATATGATGTCCTATTTGATTAAAACCAACAACGTAATTTAAGATAACAAAAGCAAATAGTGCAAGGACAGAAAAAATAAAAAGTGCCTTCCAAATACTGGTCCGGCCATGCTCATTTGTTTCCACTTCCAAAAATGTAGATCTTTTGTGATCTGCTCTGTCAGCATCGTCACGATGTTCAACCCGGTCATAATCACCTAAAAATAAGTCTTTACCATCAAAAAGATCAATATGATCTTCTTGAAACATTTGCACTATATCCCGGGCAGCTTTATACTTTACATTTGCCCCTGTAGCAACCAAATCAATTGCGGCATTAACATCGCCCTGTTTAATTAATTCACGAATAGTTGCTTTATCAATTTCGATTGTATTTACGAGAATATTCTTAGTCATACCGTTTAATTTCTATGGATTGCTTCGCTATCGATTAGCACTGAACCATTTTAGATCAAAAATCAGATTAATAAATGAAAGATCAATGAAAATTTCTTCCCTTATGAAAAATACCTGCAGCATTGTCGCCATCTGTTGTCAGATCTTTTAACAAACCTGACATATCAAAGCATCGTTCTGCTATTACATGAATAACCTCTCCTTCAACTTGAATTTTACCCGCGACCATCAGGAGTTTTGCGCGAAGAATTTCTTTTCGATATTTTTCAAATACAGTACTCCAAACGACAATATTTGCAAAACCGGTATCATCTTCAATGGTGATAAATAAAACACCTTTAGAGGTTCCTGGTCGTTGTCTAACCGTAATCAATCCGCATATTTTCACGAGTATATTATTTTTGATCAGACCTAATTTTGCTGTGGGCACGACATGGAGTAGATCAAGCTTACCGCGCAAGAAACTCACGGGATGTGCTTTAATGGATAGCGAGGTTCTTGCATAGTCGGCCACTACATGTTGGCTTTTCGTGAGCAATGGCAGTTCGATCTGTCCTTCTACTATACTTTCAGAGGGTTGACCTTCAAATAATGCAATCGGACGATCCGCCAATGCTGTAATTTCCCAAAGTGCTTGCCGACGATCAATACCTAATGATGTAAAGGCATCTGCATCAGCTAACTTCTCCAACGCAGTAAGAGATAGTCCAACATCCATCATACCAGTAATGGATGCATAAGCAGACTGCCGACCTTGTGTCAGCACAGCAGCCTCTTCCATTGAAAATCCTTTGATCTGACGTAAGCCTAATCGAAGGTCATGTGGTTTTCCAATTTCTCCTTCTAAGGTATTGTCCCACAAAGAATGATTGATATCAATAGGACGTACTTTTACCCCGTGTTTCTGTGCATCAATAACAATTTGTGCTGGCTGATAGAACCCCATGGGCTGACTATTGAGTAAGGATGCTGCAAAAATATCCGGATAGTAATACTTAAGCCATGAGGACACATACACCAGTAATGCAAAAGACGCTGCGTGACTCTCTGGAAAACCGTAACTGCCAAAACCTTCCAATTGCTTAAAAACTCGATTTGCAAACTCTTCCGTATAGTTTTTCTTTACCATACCATCGACCATCTTTTTGTGAAAAGTCGACACCTGCCCTTTGGCTTTGAATGTAGCCATGCTTCGGCGCAATTCGTCGGCCTCTGCAGGAGTAAATCCCGCAGCAACAATGGCAATTTCCATGGCCTGCTCCTGAAAAAGGGGGACGCCCAAGGTTTTTTCAAGAATGGTTTGGATCTCTGTACTTGGATAATCGACATCTTCCTCTTTATTTCGCCGACGCAAATAAGGATGCACCATATCGCCTTGTATTGGTCCAGGCCGTACGATAGCCACCTCAATAACCAGATCATAAAATTCGCGCGGTTTTAATCGCGGCAACATCGACATCTGGGCCCGGCTTTCGATCTGGAATACACCTAAGGTATCCGCATGACAGATCATATCGTAAACCTTTGGATCGTCTTTTGCCCCAATATCAGCCAGGGTAAGCTCTTTTCCATAATGCTTTTTAGCGAGGTCAAAAGCTTTGCGTATACAGGTCAACATCCCCAAAGCAAGTACATCAACCTTTAGAAAACCCAGTGCCTCAAGATCATCTTTATTCCATTCGAGATTTGTCCGATTATCCATGCGGGCATTTATTAAGGGACAAAGCTCATGCAAATTACCTTGCGTAATAACAAAGCCGCCCGTATGCTGCCCCAATTGACGTGGAAAGCCAATATATTGGTGCGTCAATTCGAGAATTTTTCGCAAATGTTGACCTTCGGGATTAAAGCCCTGTTCAACCAAACGTTCCAAATTGATATCATCGTCCCAATGGCTACTCACTACCCCTGCTAAACGCCCTACCGCATCCATGGAAAGCCCCATCGCCTTGCCAACATCACGTATTGCGCCTTTGGAGCGGACCTGTGTGACAGTTGCTACGATAGCAGCACGATTTCGACCATATTTCTCATAAATATACTGGATCACTTCTTCTCGACGCTCATGTTCAAAGTCGACGTCTATGTCCGGCGGTTCATCGCGTGCATCGGACATAAATCGTGCAAATAAAAGCCTGTATTTTGATGGGTCAACAGAAGTAATGCCCAAACAGTAACAGACCGTAGAATTTGCTGCCGATCCACGTCCCTGGCATAAAATTCCTTTTTCCTTTGCAAACCGGACATAATCGTATACAGTTAAAAAATAAGAAGCATAATTTTTGCGTTCGATAAAATCAAGTTCCATTTGAATCGTTTCACGAACTGTTGCTGGAATATCACCATCAAATCGTTTTTTTGCCCCTTCCCAGGTTAAATAAGTTAATTCCTCCTGCGTCGTTCGACCATGGGATGATAATTCATCTGGATAGATGTACTTCAAATCATCTAGGGCAAAACGACAAGCATTGGCTATTTTTACACTCTGTGCTACGGCCTCAGGATACAGCCTAAACAAACGTTCAACTTCAGGTATTGATTTGAGATAACGCTCCGCATTAGGATGTAAATGAAATCCAGCCGTATGTATCGTACATTTTTCACGAATGCAGGTTAAAATATCCTGCAATTCACGCCTTTCAGGGACATGATAATATACATCACCAAGTACCACCCTCGGGATATCCAATTGTTCGCCCAGCTGATTTATCCGAAACAATAATTTAGCATCATCTCCACGATAGAGTTTTTTTATTCCTAGATTAAGATAGCCCTGGAGATGCTGTTGACATTCCTGAGCAAACTCAATAAATGAATGTTCAAGCTCAAACCCCAACACCAATTTTTCAGGTGGACAAATAATGAATATAATCCCTTCAGCGTATTGAAATACATCGTTTTTATATAACTCGCATTTTCCTTTTTCGGTCCTTAAATTTCCAAGCGTTAACAATGTTGAGAGTCGGCCATAAGCCTCTTTATCTGTTGGGTAGGCCAATAAACTTGGGCCATCCTGTAAATCTAAACGACAGGCAGGAATAAGTCGTATACCTACTTTTTTAGCCTCGATATGCGCACGAACGATCCCAGCAAGGCTATTACGGTCGGTTACTGCAACAGCATGATACCCTAATTGAGCAGCCCTTTCGATCAGTTCCTCAGGGTGTGAAGCACCTTCGAGAAAACTAAAATTACTTGTTATCTGTAATTCACAATAGCCCATGCTTAAGCAAAAAAACCGTGTATAAACCATTGATCCGTATGCCCGTCATAATGCCCCGAACGATACAGCCAAAAACGCCGGCCTCGCAGATCTTCTACCGCATAGTAATCCCGATGTTCGCCTGGATCAATCCACCATTCACGCTCAATACGTTCGGGGCCATCTGCTTTTCTGATCGTATAGGTGTCTCCCTTATAACGGAACAAGATGGGGGGATAATCGGGTATGGGAGCGGTAACAATAATACGTTCCGGAACCTTCAATAATCGCGTCGGACGTGGTCTTGCCATTTGCCAGTCAACAGTTGCAACCTCATCTAGTGTAGTCGCTATTTTCATGGATCGCTCGGGCCAGTAATGTGCAGACGGAACATAGCGTGAAATCTCACAATTGGCGTCTCTACTTTTCAAGCGATCTAACAGTTCGGTAACTGTCGGGTTTTTGAGGCCAATTCTATTGTTCCAAAGATTTTCCTGAATAGGATCTGCGATTTCAACTTTTGAAACCTCCAAAGTAAATAATTCAATCCCCAATGCCGGTTCAATCTGTGGAATCTTTATGGCAAATAATTGAAGGATATGTTTGACCTGGGCAGTAGCACGATTAGTCTCAATGCTGATTGTCTCTAATTTCCCATCCACGCGGTGGCAATTCAATTCAGCTGCACGTAATCCTTTCCCCTCTCCCGACAAACGTTTACACAACTTGTTTAATAACTCTTCCAGCGCCAGTTCAATACCGTGTGCTGTACAGATGGGTTCGAGACAAGGTAATCGCTCTTCATACGGTAAATTAGCTTTTATAGGAAGAACAAATTCATCTTCCAGCCCCATGGCCTGATCCAGTCGAAGTAATAGGCTGTCACCAAATCTTCTACGCAAGACTGAACGCGGCATTTTTGCAAAACTTCCTATTGACTGTAGTCCAAGCGATTGCAACCTTTTCAATTGAACCTCTTCCAATCGTAGTGCTGCAGGGTGCAAGGGAAAAAGTGCCTCTGACTGCGCCTGTTCATTTATAATCGTATTTTCAGAACCAAAATGTGTGATAGCCCATGCGGCCCCAATGGTATCAGCAATGCCCATGCGCACAGTATAACCATGTTGTTTAAATTGAGAAACAATACTTGTTAAGTAAGTTGCCTCTCCACCCCAAAGATGTGCACAACCACTTATATCGAGCATAATTCCATCCGGCTCATCCAATGAAACCCATGGTGTATACCTTATGCACCAATCTGCTATGGAATGGAGTAATTTTTCAGCCAATCCAGCTTGCTCTTTGATGATTTTAAGTGATGGAATAAATGCCCGTGCATCTGCTATAGCCATACCTGCATGTATCCCCGCTTGCTCTGCAAATGCGTTACACGCACTAACGATTAATTTTCCTTGCACAGCGACAGACAAAACAACAGGAACATCCTGCAAATGTGGCTTACAGACAGTAAGCCAATCTGTTTTTAAGTAACGAAACCAAAGGGACGCAAATCTTTTTTTCATGGCTAGCCTAAATTTTGATAATTATAGGTCCAATCTGTGATCTGCACATCTTTTTTGAGGAATGTTCTAAATCCTTGTGGAGACCAGATAATTTGTCCTTTGGCTGGATTACCATTTCTTACCTTAAGCAGCTCTACTTCCCAACAGGGGTAACCAATACCAGGTAATCCATCATCCGATTGACTAGGTAAAGAAGTAACCTTCCAACGTGCAGCACAACTCGTCGCCAACAAGATCTTGGGGTTATGTTGAAGTATAAATCCTGTCACCCGGCTTTTTTCTACGGCAAGTTGAAGGCGCCTTGACTGAATAAAATCCAGCTGATGTATTTCAGCCAATACGGCTGTTATGCCATGGCATTTCAACGCTTCTTCCATTGCCCATAAAACATCTCTTTCCCGTTTCATGGAGACAAAAACAATCGAGGCCGGATCAACTCCAAATGATTTGATAGCAGCAGGAAATACCGTTTGAATAGAGCCTATCCAAATACAAATCCCATCATTTTGCATCAGTTTTCCAAGCAAAGCACCAATAAATCCACAGGAAGCAGCACTATCCATGCGGTTAAAGCTAACAAATTCATGTATAACACCTTTGGGAAAGATTCCATTTGGAAAAGCTTTTTCCAAAGGCCCCAAATCTATAGCGCATTCATCATTCAAACTTTGAGCTACTCCCTGCCACGACAGTAAGTCTTTTTTAAGTTTGCTAATCAAAGCTTGTTTATCATCTAACATCATAACCCCTCCTATTTAATAGTACATACAAATGTAATACTAAATATTTTAGTATTAAAGACGAAAGCTATATTTTTTAGCAAATAAACACAGTGCTAAAACGGAATCTTTACTATTTCAATTCTTATATATCATTCAAGAATTGTTGGATGACATCTTTTTTTCTGGTCGCAACAGGAATCATTTTACCATCAGACATTTCTATTTGGCCATCCTTGAAATATTTTTTAATATAATTGGCATTGATTAAATAAGATTGATGACAACGAATAAATTCAGATTCAGGAAGCATCGTTTCAAAATGCTTAAGGACTTTTGAAACCATCATCGGTTTATTGTCTTTGATATAAAATGTAGTATACCCTTTATCTCCATGACAATAAAGAATATCATCAATATTCACGATCTGGGTATATTCAAATGTACGAAGCGCTATCTTACGAGGTCTACTTGGAGATTTCAGATAGCTTTCGGCCATACTTAATTGCATGCTATTGAACTTAAATTCCGTATTTTTTTTATAACATTTTTCAATAGCTTCCATAAATTGTTCTGGGACTAATGGCTTTAATAAATACGCAATGGCACCTATATTTAGGGCTTCTATGGCATACTGGTTAAATGCTGTTATAAAGATGGTATTAATATCCAATTTCAGTTCTGAAAGGAAGGATAAACTGGATCCGTCTTTCAATTGAATATCGGCTAAAATAAGATCTGGATTAGATTCAAGCAATTCACGTTCTGCCTGGGCAATAGAGGGACTATAACCTACTATCTGAACATAGGGTATCGCATCTAACAGAGACTTAATATACAGATAGATGTTATGCTCGTCTTCAAGAATATAAACTTTCATAATTTCACGTATTTAATTAAAATATAAAACAAGTGGGATATAAATTTCTACACGATATCCACTTTTATCCTCTTTATAATTGGGTTTTATTTCAATCCTTGCTTTTTGCTTTGGATCAGTAAATAAAAGTTCAAGACGCTCTTTGGTAATCACCTGTGAAAGAGATGTCTTGTGCGCATTCTCTTTTTTATCTGTGCGCATTCCCCAACCATTATCACTGATAACAATATGCAATTGATCTGCTTGCTGATTAAAAAGAATTTGTAACTGTCCGCGATAATTTAAATTTTTGAAAGCATGTTCAAAAGCGTTTTCAACAAACGGCTGAATCAACATGGGGGGAATCATGACATCGTCCACATCCAAATTACCGCTCTCAATTTCAAAATCAAATACATCTTGATAGCGCATCTGCTGTAAAAGTATATAATTCTTTAATGATTTAATTTCTTGATCCAAAGAAATATACTCCTCCCTATTTAATTCGAGTATATCACGAATTTGACGGGACAACAGGATGAGGTATTGATTTGCTTTTGCTTTTTGTTCACTACTGATCAAACCTTGCAAATTAGCTATAGCATTATAAATAAAATGCGGATTAAGCTGGTTTTGTCGTGTCTTTTGCTCTAAAATTAATTGTCTGTTTTCGGCAACTATACGCTGATTAATATTTTTCAACAACTTTTGTTTATTCCGATAATAAATGAAGAATGCAATACTAAAGATCAGCGCAAATAAAATAACAAAAATCCAACGCTGTTGGACCATAATCTGATGGTTGAAGGCATTTGTTGTTTTTAAAAGCTGAATAGCCTGGTCCTTTTTTTCAGTTTCATATCGTGTATTGATCTCATTGATACGATCATTTTCAATACTTTTTGTGCTATTTTTATAATCCTGATAGGCTGAATCTAAGGTAAAATAAGCCCGTTCATAATCTCCTTTTAATGCGTGTGCTACTTGTAGATTCTGGTAATAGAATAATTTATTTTGCTTGCCTTTATGTGTTTTGATAAACTGCAATCCAGCATTGAAATAATAGATCGCCGAGTCCACTTGATGATTATTCAAAAAATTTTTTGCCAAATTCGCATACGCATAGGCATTGAGCGCCTTGCTTGAAGATAAATAATTAAAATACTTTTGGGATGCCTCTACTGCTTTTCGACTATTACCTATGCTAAAAAAATACTGCGCCTGTAAATTATACATGCGCATAATAATAGCAGAATCAGCCGTTTTATTTGCATAATATCTGCAGCTATCCAGTGTTAATTTTAATTTCTCAAAATCATGCAATTCAATATACTGTATAAATTTAATCTCCTGATAGGCCTGTGCAACATGTGGGTCGGATCTGTTGGGATGATAATAATACCACGACTCGTTATCTTTGAGTGCCTGGTTATAATCAGCGCGGCGATAATTTGCATTGGCCAATAGATTAAAAAAAAGAAAACTAAACCTACTTTTATTTGCTAATGCATATTCTTTCGCATCGATAATTTGTTCCATGATGCCAATAGTAGTCACATCATTAAAACTAAAATTAGCTCTTATTTTAAAGTAATCCTTCAGAACATGCAAATCGGGAGACATTGTTCTCCCATCAAGGTTTTTCAGCGCAATTTCTATTGAATCAATTTTATCATCCAACAAGTAGTTATACGCCAAAAAAATCCAATTATAGCCAGAAATATTAAAATATCTATCCTTAGCAAACTCCGTTGTCTTCTTTGCTATAATAGATTGATCCCTAAAATCCTGTAGAGCGAGAAATTTTAATAATGTGTCCTGATAGGTTAAATCAAGTGCCTTATCTTCAGTATGCGCATTATTTCTAGACGTCTGACGGTCACTTTGATAACAAGAAAGTAACTGTGCCATTAGCACGAGAGATAAAAAACAAAAAGTAAATCTTGTCAAATTTCGTATCATCAGAATATAACTATCTGTTTAAATTTACATGAAGGTCTTATATTTTTCCATTACCTCCTTCATTAACTATAATAAGCTTTCACAAGATATCAACAGCTATAAAAAAATAGGCAAGGCACTACTATCCATATCATGTTATCTATTGTCGAATATCGGAATATTATCAAAAAAACCAATATATACTTTCAAAAGTATTTAACCCCACTGATACTTATGTTAATATTCTTCCTCAGTAAAAACACCGAGTGCAATTATTGATCGCAGATAGAGTTAATTTTCTTTTACTTCCTACAAACATACAAATTGGTCAACAATGAAAACTTACTATTTAATAATCGCAATATATGACTCAATATTTGCATCGATAAAGAGAATTTCGTTTTTTTATCAAAACGTGTAACGAAATAGCCATACCACATACTTATATCATAAAGCATCACGCTAAAACGTAATATGGTAAATAGCCTAATCTTTACTTACATAAACTGGACTATAGATAGTGATATCTTTGTTATTCCACTTATTGAACACCCTATTCGCTGGTACGGACTATTTTGGTTATTGGGTATTGTATTATGTTATAAGATATTAGGATCATTATTTAAGAAAGAAGGTCGGCCACCCGAGTTTTTAGATCAACTAACCATTTATATTGTTTTTGGTACTGTCATTGGCGCTAGACTAGGGCATGTATTATTTTACGATCCCGGTTATTACCTCAATAATCCCTTAAAAATATTAGCCATATGGGAAGGTGGGCTGGCAAGCCACGGTGGCGGTATAGGCATACTAATCGCAATCTATTTATTTGCAAAAAAACAGCAACTTCCTTTTCTCTGGCTTGCAGATCGGATTGCTTTGGTCGTCCCTTTAGCTGGTGTTTGCATTCGATTGGGCAACTTAATGAACTCTGAAATGATTGGCACAGCAAGTAGCTTACCTTGGGCCTTTGTGTTTACCCATATCGATACTATCCCCCGGCATCCAGCACAGCTTTATGAAGCCTTATTTTGTCTCTTATTATTCGTATTGTTATATCGTTTATGGAAAGAAAACAAGCTTCGACGTAACAATGGAAACTATTTCGCCTTGCTGTTGGTTTTGCTGTTTTCGTTCAGGTTTTTAGATGAGTTTTTGAAAATCAATCAAGAGCATTTTGAAGACTCCTTATTGATCAATATGGGACAGCTGCTTAGTATACCCTTCATTCTTATTGGAGCTGGCCTATTTATTTTCAATCGTTGTCGAGAAAGAATACCGAATATAACGTAATAGAATGCGCGGACTTCCAATAATAGCCCGCTACGTCATGCTCACCAAATACAGAAATGGTTATCATGATTTTTTTAATAAGCCATGTTGAAAAGCATATTTTACTAATTCCGCGGTATTTTTTACCCTTGTTTTATCTATCAAGCTCTGCCGATATCCTTCAACAGTACGCTTACTCAAAAAGATTTTATCTGCAATTTCTAAATTTGTAAAACCGTCAGCGATTAACTCTAATACTTCTAGCTCGCGATCGTTTATTTCCAGATCGAGGATGATATTCGAGCCCGCATCCCTATAAACTTGACCGGAAGAAACTTGTTCAAGCAGGGCTATACTAATTTCTTCGCTCATATAGCGTCCGCCTTCAGCGACATGCTTTAATCCAAAAAGTAATTCATTGTAACCTATATTTTTCAACAGGTAGCCCGAAAGACCATGTTCAAAACCTTCAACAACATAATGAATTTGATTTAGCATAGACAATATCACAACTTTGACCAATGGATATTTTTGACTGATGATTTTTAAAAGCTCCATCCCGTCCATATGCTCCATGTTTATATCAGTTAAAACAATATCAGGAGCTAAACCATTCGCCAATATAGACAGCGCTTCTGCACCATCAGATGCCTCGCCTATCACCGTAAATTCACCCTGGGATTCTAAAAGTAGTTTAATACCATTCCGTACGACCATGTGATCTTCAACCAATAGTATCTTAACCGTATTCATCTTCTATGGCATTTAAATAAAAACTTTCAATTCTATTTTCTTCCAAACTTATACTGCAACGATAATTTATCATATTCGCTATTTGAAATAAAAAAGTAACAGACTGCAAACAAAATAAAGATACAACTTTCTATCCAGTCTACTGTCGACATGATGAGTTCACATTAAACAGCCCACAGGATCAACTGGCAAATAAAATAGTGGATTTCATCCCGTACGACAACTCCGGTCATTTATGGATAGAGCGAAAACTCATGAGAAAGGAACAATATTTGTATGCTATTAAATCAAGCTATAGCGATATCGCTTTAATCAATACTTAATTTTTGCTATGTTATGATATGTTCAGATAAAGATATTTTAGCCGTTCTCACCTCTTCATTGGATGCCTGCGCAATTTATGATAGTGCAGAACTCCATATTTCTTATGCAAGCACTAACATGTTAAAACTTTGGGGTTGTGATCAGCGTATTATTGGGCAGTGTCTTGAAAATTGTCTTCAACGAGAAGATTTAACACCCTATATCCCCCTCCTGAAAAATGTCTGGATAAACGGAAAAACTGCGGTCATTGAAAAGATAAGGATTAAACTCAAAACGGAAAATCAGGCTTCACTAGGTTATACGCACACTTTTGAATATCATCCGCTCATCGATGAAAAAGGTGAAATTTATGGCATATTTAATCAAATTAGACTGATACCTGAAAATGAAGACAAGTACCCACAAACGCAGGAAAAAAATACCATTGAACGAAAATTGCTACAAGATTTATTAACTCAAAAATATCTTATAGCAGGAAAACACTATAAGAGCCCAACGAATAATTACACCTTGTCATCTAAACATACTGAAGATCTCAATGAAAAACTTAAGGGGGCACTCAAGAAAATCATTGAGAGTGAAGAACATTATCATTTTGCTTTACAGTCGGCCGAGATGGGAACATGGACCTTAAATTGTAAAAATTACTTAGTAAATTGGGATGAACGGACTCGGGAACTCTTTGGGTTTGCGAAAGGTGAGTATGTTCCATACAATGAAGTCATTAAATATATTCATCCAGAAGATAGGAATAGAATCGATCAGGAAGTCAAAAAATCACTGACTTATCAAAACAAAGGTGTTTATGACGTACAGTTTAGAACCATTGGAGCACAAGATCTTCAGTTACGGTGGTTGCACTGTAAAGGAAGAGTATACTTTGACCAAGACCAACAACCCGAATGGTTTGCAGGTACCGCTATAGATATTACCACCCAGCATCAAGAACACGAAAAGCTTGAAACAATTCATCAACTTATCGCCAAAAGAGATCAACAGTTTAGAATGATCGTAGAAGCCGCCGGTATCGGTATATTTTCTATTGACATGGAAACCAAAACAATGGAACTCAATGATCGCTGCCGTGAATTATTTGGCTTCGATCAGCAAGACAACATCAAAGAAGCTGACTTTTTCGACCAAATACTGCCTCAGTACAGAACTATCATGCATGATGTTTTTCTGGAAGTAACACATAAACAATCTCCTTTCGATTGTCAATGTGAAATAAAAGATAAAAAAACAGGTAAGATAAAATGGTTAAGGTCAATAGGTGGAAGTCAATTGGAATCGGATACAACAAGACATATGATCTACGGCGCTATAATAGACAGCACCAATGACAAGGAAGAAGAAAGGAAAAAACTAGACTTTATTAGTATCGCAAGTCACGAACTTAAAACACCGTTGACCTCACTAATTGCCTATATCCAATTACTTCAGGCCAAAGAAGGTACACTGAGCACCGAAAAGCGCATGCAATATCTCCACCAATCGAATGAGCAAGCAACGCGTATGCGCGGTTTAATTGACGGCTTTTTAAATGTTACTCAATTAAATGAGGGTAAGCTAGTGCTTCGCAAAAAGACATTTAACGTTTGCTCTTTAATCGATTATATTCAAAATATCTATTCTTTAAAATCGGTAAAGCACTTCATCCATTATACAGGAGCAATAGATTCGAATTTGGAGATTATTGCCGATCGTGATAAAATCGAACAAGTGCTAATCAACTTCATGGACAATGCCATTAAATATTCACCCAGTAATTCAACAATTACCCTGCATGTGGCAATACAATCAGGTTATTTTGAAGTCGAGATCAAAGACCAAGGAAAAGGCATCAATCACAAGGATCAGAAACAAATATTCAACAAATTCTATCGTGTAAATGACGATGCAGATTGTTACGCGTCGGGATTTGGTATTGGGCTGTTTATTTGCAAAGAAATTATTCAAAAACATCAAGGAGAAATTGGTGTCAACAGCCAGATTGGTCAAGGATCAACCTTTTGGTTTAAAATTCCGCTCAGTGCATAAAGCATAACGCGTGGTATTTTAAACAAATATTACCAATAGCAAAAAAAAGCAACAGCTGTAATCAAATAACAACTGTTGCTCTAGCACTTATTCTATAACCTATTTCTTTTTCAAATCCGCTCCGGCAATATCTTCCCATCTATAGTAATGGAATGTTTTATCGTCGCTCATAGTAACAAACAAGCCATGTTTAAAGGTTTCATTTAAATTAAAGGAGGTCGTTTCTGAACCATCACTTTGTGTTGCCATAACCGGTACAGTCTTCAGATATTTGTGTTCGAAAGGATTGCTTTGGGTTCCTTCCCGACTAAAGACCTGAAAACGATTTGCACCCTGGTCCGACACCAAGATATATCCGGTACTATCGGTCAATTTATAAATCGAAATACCTTCATGATCTTCTTTAAAACCTGTTGTAGCAAATAATGCCAACTGTTGGTTTCCCTTTGCTGGATCGGCATAGTATTGTTTTACGCCAACTTGTTCGTCCGAATAGTAAATATATCCAAGCTCATTGTCCACCGCTATCGCCTCGATCTCTTTCTTTCCACTAAATGAACCAAATTTGCGAACTAATGTAGCTTTTACCGTACCAGAACCATTATCCTCCAATAAATATTGACCCAAATAGCCTTCTTTTGGTCCATTTTTCCGTCCAACAATAGCATAGATCTCTCCTTTTGGGGAAGTATATAGGGCAATCCCCATCAGATCCCTAAATTCCGGTTCAGTTTCGCTAACAAACATATCCAGTCCCCCTTGATCGATCGGTTTCATATCGGGTAATGAAAAGACACGCAATTTATGGGTCATACGCTCTGTTGTGACGGCGATATCCACAGGTTTCCCCCCCAATACCAAACCGTAGGCTACATCAACATTGTTTGGTCGTTTTAAATTGGAAACCACTTTTTCTTTGACCGTTTTACCCTGTAAATCGTACACGAATAAAGCTCCATCGGCATCTTTATCCGTTGCTATAATCAAACTCTTGCTCGGATCGCTCTTATTGATCCAAATTGCGGGATCATCCGAATCATAACGTACAGCATCGGTCACAATAACGGGCTTAACTGATTCTATATTATTTGTTTGCGCATTTTCGCATGCCATTTGAAGCAGGGTTGATGCTCCCAAAGTTAGTGTTAGTATTGTTTTTAAATTTGTCATTATATGAAGTAAATTAGAATTTGGAACCGAATGCCCCAACATATGCTGCTGGCTGGGGAGAACTATAGATTAGACCGTTTGACATCACTAGGCCACTCGTAAAATGAGGTTTAAAAGCAAGGGTACCAGCCTTTAATGCAGGTGAATTCCCTTGGAGATGAAAATCCCAGGTGGAGTCAAACAGATAGTTGTCGACTGAGGTTTCCAAAGGATAGGCTATAAATTTAGGATTATTATCTCCTGCCACTTTACCTCTAATATCATTACTACCGCCTACAATATCATTTTTGCCGACCTGAAACTGATCTACATTCAATTGGCTGTAACCATAGTACCAGTTATTACTTGACACAGAACGGTTATCTTCTGGCTTTTTCGGATCGCGCTTGACTCCAAACCGCGTATTAGCATAAAGATTATTGTAAATCTCGGCTCTGACAGATGCTTCTAACCAAATCGAACCTCCTTTGGCTGTCGGTCTGCGCCATCCAGTGTTGAGCATGGTATTATTGTAAACAATAATATAAGCCTGGGGTGTACGGTCTCCTGAATTGGACAGTTTTAATGCATTGGTATTTACACTATACACTAGGTTATAAGCAACATCTGCAAGACATCCGGATTTGAAATTCATCGCTTCTCCACCTGTCACCCCATTGGAAAAGAAACGGTTGTTAGCAAAAATGATTTTTCCTCCTTCAATATACGTGCAGTCTTCGTGAAAATGACTTACCGTACTATTTTGAACCACTAGTTTTCCATTTGGATTAGAAAACCATAGCGCTGGTAAAGCTTCACCAGACACTTTTTTATACAAGCCCATCTTTACAGAAGTCGACGCGTCTGATGTAATTGCACCCCCATACTCTATGATGGTATTGTCCAAAACAAGTTCCTGACAGCTTGGAGCGGCTAAAATTCCTCCCCATAATTTGCCAAATTCATTCGTCTTCGTCTTATACCCATCTTCAACCGTAAACTTGACAGGATTTTCAGCTGTACCTAACGCATATAAATTACCCAAAACAACAATTTCAGGCTTATTGACAGAATCCATCAATACAGTTACGCCTTCCTCAATCGTTAGTGTCTTACCTTCGGGAATAATAATATCCCCCTTAATATGCTGCACACTCCCCTTACTCCACACACCGGAGACCTCGCCGATAGCACTTCCATCGGCATCAGCAGTATCAACATCAATATTTGCTTTTTCACAGGCGCTTAACACCACGATAAAAAATGCTAGAAACGATAAAATACATTTATTTTTCATCTGTATATATTTAATTTTAATGATGAAGCGAATCATACTTGTTCAAAACTTGATCGTTCCAAAAAAGGGAAAGCTTCACCGAAACAAACTGTTGTTATTTCACACCGTACATGTTCAGATTAAAACATGTTGTGTTTTACGCGGGTCTATTATTTACTAAACGAATAACGTAAACCAAGGATATAGTTCTGTCCATACAAATCCTTTCTAATCAATGTATTTCCGTCTTCAATAAGCTTTTCAGCGATCTTCTCATTTTCGGGATTTGTTCCTTTCACATACAATTCCATGGGTGTATTCAAGATGTTGTTGGCTTTGGCAAAAACGGCCCAACCTGCTTTAAATTTTTTCTCAATAGAAGCATCTAACTGAACAAATCCCTTTTGCCATAAATCATCGTTCAAAAATTGCGATACTGTATTGATCCGTGAGCCGGTATAAGATCCAGCCAACTGTCCTTCCCAGCCATTATTAGCATCTTTGTAAAGCAATGATAGATTGGCCACATGTGCAGCTTGCCCATATAATGGTCTAGTTTGATCCACGATTATCGCTTCTGGGTCCTGTGTGGTTTCATTGATTCGACGCGACATCTTAGCGGTCGTTATACGTGAATGTGTATAGGTATAATTGGCCTTAACACCAAATTTCTGGATATACTTGATGTAATCAACCTCGACACCAAAGTTGTTGGCATTACCAAAATTACCTGGAGTGTAGTATACATCCTGCTTACGAACCTCATCCGGTTGAAAGGTATATTCAATTGGGTTTTTGATTTTCTTATAAAACATACCGACAAGAAATTGGGAAGAAGCTTCAGGGAATAATTCATACCTTAAATCGAAATTATCTGCTAAGGCATGTTTTAAATCTGGGTTTCCTTTTTCTAAAAACTCTTCATTAACCACACTTGAGGGTACAATTTCATAAAATCCAGGTCGGTTTAACGCGCGATAATAGGCTGCATGAAGCTGTTGTTTTTCGTCCAAATGATATTTCATGGTCAAACTTGGCAGCCATTCTGTATAAATCTGTGATCCCTCCGGTCTTTTTTCTCCTGCAGGAAACAATAATTTATAATTCTGATTGCTGTGTTCCATCCGGATTCCACCGATCATCTGCCATTTGTCATTCTCATAATTGAACATGCCGTACAATGCTGTGGTCTTCTCACCAGCGTCGTAAGTTAGTGGATTTGCGACAGCTCCAGTAGGATTGGTGACAGTCAGATTGAGATCGGTATAGCGCTGAAAATCCACACCGTATTTATACTTTGCCTCTTCTGCAGAAGCTGGTGATAAGTTGTAGTTATTGTAAAAACTACTACGCTGTTTATCACGATACAGACCTCCGGTCGATAGCTCCAGCTTACTGTTTTCCATTGGAACTTTATAAGCCACATCCCAATAACCTGCATGATCATTATCCGTATTACGCTCCCAACGATAGGTTACAGGAGATTTATTGACGAGAGAAGTTCTTTTACGTTCAAAATTTTCTTCTACGCCATCCAAACTGATCATCGTATTTTGTGGCAATTGATTGCGCGCTGAAGAAAGCACACCTGACCAACGGACATTCAGCCGATTATCTAAAAAATGATGATCCCCCTGTAGGGTACCATTGTAGATCTGTTGCTGTGTTTTTCGACTTCTTGTCACATAGGTCAGTTCGGCTTTACCAATACTGGGATCATACTGGCCATTATATATCGTATTCACAGCATCACGCAATTGCATGTTATTTAAATTCACATACATTTGATAGAAGCTAATCCGATGATTCAGATTAAATCGATAGTCGATCTTGTTATGCAAACCTAAGCGTTGTTGCTGTTCATCATATTGACGATCACTCTGCTCAGTAATTACCGCATTGGGATTTACGCCAACGACAGCCGATTTGTAGAAAATAGAACGACTGCCACGATGTAAATTTTGATAACTCGCACCCAAAATAACGCCCAATTTATCATCCAAATACCGATTGCCTATTGTCAAATTGCCGACAAGGTCTGGAAGTGGCTTTTTATAAGTATAATCTAATGCACCCTTATTAAAATCAGCAGCGGTTGCATTGTAATTCTTCCCATGCTGTTCATATGGCGATTTTGCCGAGGTTCCGCTTGTCGAAAAGCTTCCAAAATCCCGATTAAAATAACGTTGGCTATAACCTGTTGCCAAATTTGCTTGAAGCAATAGCTTTGTCGGCGCCGATTTCATAACCATATTGACAACCCCACCTACTGCATCGGCTTCCATATTTGGTGTTAGCGACTTGTAGACTTCTAAGCGTTCCAACATATCTGAAGGAAATAAATCCAAAGGCACATAACGGTATTTATTATCTGGACTCGGAACTTTTACGCCATTCACCAAAGTCGTGTTGTAACGTTTATCCATCCCTCTCAGAATTGCGTATTGCCCCTCGCCATTCGAATTTCTTTCTATGGATACACCCGAAACACGCTGTATAACATTTGCGACGGTGATATCGGGAGAAATCTCTATTGCGCGCGCCGAAACAACATTCATAATTTGTGACGCATTCTTTTCTAAACGCCGCGCGCTAGGATCGTCATCCCCACCGTTTCGACGTCCTTTTATAGTTACTTCCATTAATGTTTGTTCGGTCGATGTCAGCTGAAAAATAAAATGAGGGGTATTTTCTTTTTGAATCTCGATTTCTTTAATTAGTTCGGCGTAAGCCATATGCTTGATATGGACCTTATCCACACCTGCAGATAATCCTTTGAATTCAAACGAACCATCCAATTGTGTTTTGGTCGATAGCCCACTTTGTTCCAAGAAAACTGTTGCACCAGCAATAGCTTCACCAGTCTGACCATCCAATACCTTACCTTTGATTTTGGTCGCATAAGCAGCGCTGACCGAAATACTGGAGGCAAGTAATACTGTTAAAAAGTTTTTCATTTTGCTTAGATTATTATGAATCTTTGATTGTTGTCGCAAAGATGGCAGCCAATTTTAATCACACAAAATATCGAGCGTTACAATGAGGAAACAAGGTAGAAAGTGGGCTATACAGCGAGGAAACAAGCACTACTAAACATCTAATAAACAGCAGTTTAAATGCAATTTAAGCGCCATTAACATTCTATTACTCCTGTGTTAAAAAATTATGAAATCCCAACAAGATAGCCCGCGAGGTCCTCTCCTTGTTCCAGTCTTAGTTTTTTTCGCAATCGATGTCTGGCAACACGAAGGCTATCTTGTGATATGCCCAATAAGACGGCAATATCGATATTATTCAAATTTATTTTAAGCAATGCGATTAACCGCATATCCGCGGCCGTCAAATCTGGAAATCGTCGAATAAGTTTTTCAAAAAAGCTGTGATGTACCTTTTCGAAAGTTCCCATAAACTCTTTCCAATGAATACCCTGTGTGATATTTTCATTGATCTGCAACACCAACTTCTGCATCTGTCGTTTTTGATCCCGGCGTTCGTCCTTAACCATTCCTTTTAATTCATCACGAAGTTCTTCCAAAAATTGATTGTTACGGATTAAATTTAAGGTATGGGATGTCAATTCCTTTTGCTTGAGCGACAGTTCTTGTTTGAGCTGCTTATCTTCAAGCAACTGGTTTTTAAGTGCAATTTCGGTCAACTCGCGTTCGGCCTCCTGTTTTCGGGAATCGGAGATCTGGTTTTTGATCTTAATTTTCTGGCGACTATGCAATACATAGGATAACACAATTAACAAAATTAAAACCACGATTGTTCCCCAGAGCATGATTAAGTTGATTCTTTTGGTTACTTGTAATTTCTCGATCTCTTCGGCTTGTTGATTCATATCGTAGAGTGCCTGAAAAAAAGCAGTATGGCGAGCACCATCCACACTATAAAGTTCAAGCACCAACTTACGGCTCTTTTCTGCATAAAAATAGGCGCTATCCATCTGCTCACGCAAGGCGTAGGTTCTACTCAAATCTTTTGTCGTAGCAGCCATTTGATACACATCACCCAAATTTTCCGCCATCTGATAAGCCAATTGCGTGAGTTTAATACTTTCTGGATATTTATTGGTCTTCCTAAAAATATCGCCCATATTATTTATGACCACAATTTTTCCATAATTGTCTTTTGTTTCCGTATAGAGGGTACGTGCTTTTTCAAAATGAAAAAAAGCGCTGTCATACCTTGCAAGATCTTCATAAATACTGCCTAAATTTTCATGGATCTTGGCTTCTCCATTTTTATTACCAATACTGCTATAAATGGACAAAGCAAGATTCTGGTAGACAAAGGCGGAATCGTAGTTCGCTTCCTTTTCAAATAAATGACCTATATTCCCTAATGTACCTGCCTCTCCATTTTTATCCCCTTCTGTTCGGAAAGAATGTAGCGCCTTGTTAAAATAAACTTTCGCTAGATCATGTTGTTTGTTGAAAATATTGAGCTCCCCGATATCACTCCAATTCGAAGCAAGATGCTGTTTTGAATTTAATTGCGTATAGATTCGATCGGCTTGAAAATAGTAGTCCTGCGCCTGTCCATAATGCCCCTGATTAACACATAACCATCCAATCGCCTGTAAACAATTGGCTTGTAATAATAAGTCTTTATCCGTAACAGCTTTTGCATAACGTTTTTTTACGAGCATAATTGCAGAATCAGGATGGTTTTGACTTAATCCTCTAATATCCTTAAAGGATTCAACCTGCGCAGTACCTGGCTGCCACAAAAAAAGCTGTATAAAAAAAAGTAGAAACAAAATAATTTTATCAGAAATCCTCATATTTCATGTAAATAATCGAATTGCAAATGTACATGAAACATGTTAACACAATATTAAATCACATAGAGTAATACGAGTTTTAACATAAGAAAGGCTGACTTATTTTTATCCACCAAGTTCAACGATATACTATTAAAAAAGCCCTTTTATTGACGATACACATCAATAAAAGGGCTTGAAAATAGACAATCCCAAAACCGGTTAATTACTCGATTTCAATTCAATGAGCGGAGTGATCCGTTCTAATATATCAAATGCCACCTCTGCCATTTTGTTACCCTTATTGTCCAATAGTGGATTAACTTCAACAATTTCAAAACAAATCACCTTACCCGATCGGATGATCTCTTCTAAAATCGACACAATCTCCCTTGGCAAAAACCCCTTCGGTACTGGTGTTCCGGTGCCATCCGAGATCAATTCACTATCCATGCTATCCACATCAAAAGAGATATAAATCATATCACATGCTTCTAGGATTTTCAATGCTTCAGCCACACAATCGGTTATTCCGCGCTGTCTCGTATCTTCCACACGATAGTTTTTAATGCCAAATCGTTCAATGACCAGATCTTCCGGTTCTTCCGTATCCCTTACACCAAAATAAATCAAATGATTGGATAGTATTTTACCTACTGGGCCAGCTATTCGTTTTAGTTTATTCCAAAATTCTTGTGTCGATTCGTCTATTTTATTGATTTTACACGGGATATTATCCTCATTCAACATCGCCGCTAAAGGCATTCCATGCATATTACCAGAAGGTGTTGTGTGCGGAGAATGAATATCGGCATGCGCGTCTACCCAGATCACACCGAGTTGTTTATCAGGATAAGCGGACTTTAAACCACTGATCGTCCCCATTGCGGAGGAATGATCCCCTGAAAACACCAATGGAAAATTGCCGGAAGATAAGCTATCTTCAACGGTGGAAGCTACTTGTTTGCATTGTTCATAAACCTGCTGAATATGTTTCGCAAAAGGATGATTATCATTCTGATAAATGGAGCTATTTCGAGTCGGCACATCAACAAATGGATAGTTAATGAAATATTGACTTCCTTTATTAATTGCAGCTATCTCGATGGCGTCGATGCCCAGATCTGAACCCCTAGTCCCTGCTCCTATATCCGATCTGTTTTTGATCAATTCAATCATTTTCTCCATACACTATTTCAAATTAGTCAACGATCGCTCAATGATCCCTAAGCAAGTCTCGACTTGCTCTTTTGTAATAACCAGCGGCGGAGCCAATCGAATTTTGTTACCATGTGTAGGCTTCGCTAAAAGTCCATTTTCTTTAAATTTGAGACAGATATTCCAGGCCAAATCACTTTCTTCATCCGCATCAATTACAATGGCAGTCAAGAGCCCCTTTCCTCGCACTTCTGTAATTAACGTGCACTTAGCAGCAATCTGACGCAATCCATCCAAAAACAAGGCCCCCATCTGAAACGCCCGTTGCGTCAAATTTTCATCCCGCACAACATTTAACGCTTCCATAGCCACTGCACAGGCCAATGGGTTCCCACCATAAGTCGAACCATGTTCGCCCGGTTTAATACACAACATAATGGAATCATTTGCCAACACTGCCGATACCGGCAATACACCGCCCGATAAAGCTTTCCCTAAAATCAGAACATCTGGTTTGCTTTGACTCTGCGCATCATCAATAGCATAGGATGCCAACATGCTTCCCGTCCGAGCAATACCGGTTTGAATTTCGTCTGCAATAAACAATACATTGTATTTTGTACATAATTGTCTCACGCGCATCAGATAATCCTCATCAGGAACGACAATACCCGCTTCGCCCTGAATTGGCTCAACGATAAAACCGGCGATATTTTCATCTGCTTTGAATAACTGTTCTAGTGCATCAACATCATTATAGGGAACGAGTACTATGCCATCTAAAAAGGGCCCAAATTCGTGTGTTGCAGTACGATCATTGGATGCCGATATCACAGAGATTGTCCTACCATGGAAATTGTCCTTGGCAAAGACAATTTTCGCTTGATTGGCTGCTACACCTTTCACCTGATAGGCCCATTTACGACAAAGCTTCATTGCCGTTTCCACAGCTTCAACGCCCGAATTCATGACCAAAGCCTTATCAAATCCAAAAAGATGACAAAGCATTTCTTCAAAATCACCCAGTTTATTATTATAAAATGCCCTGGATGTTAATGTTAATTTCTCGGCTTGCTCTTTTAAAGCGTGTACAATCCGTGGATGGCAGTGTCCTTGATTGACAGCTGAATATGCAGATAAGAAATCAAAATAAGACTTTCCATCAACATCCCACACCATAACTCCTTCAGCTCGTTCCAAGACGACCGGAAGAGGATGATAATTGTGCGCTCCATATTTTTCTTCTTTGGCAATGAACATCTCGCCCTTACCTTGTTTAGCTACTGTACTCATAATTCAGTTTTTTCTAATAAGAACAAATATACAATATTTACTTTTTTATTGACTGAAAAATAAAATTTAACCCTAAATTAGCGTAGAAATATTTAAATTAACTTTTAAACCGCTTTCTACAATGAATAATATCGATGACTTTGATCTACAGATTTTAAAATATTTAGACGAAGATGGACGGATGGCCTACTCTGCAATAGCAACAGCCATGGGCGTATCCAATACCATGATCCATCAACGAATCAACCGTTTGACGGAACAAGGGATACTGACAGGTATAAAGCCCGTATTGAATGAAAAGAAGCTAGGCTATGATTGGGGTGCTTTTACAGGGCTAAGTTTAGAAAAAGATCATGATTCGAGCAGAATTATTGAAGAGCTCAAAAAAATACCAGAAGTTACAGAATGCTACTATATTACGGGCAACTACACGTTATATGTGAAAATTATTGCTAAAAATCACGAACATATGCGACAACTACTTTATGAAAAAATCGATAGCATTCCAGGAATTGCGAAGACAGACTCCCTTATCGAATTAGGCTGTGCTTTCAAACGTAATATTATATTCTAGCACAAGAAACAACCGAAGGGATCCTGAACACGGATTTTCAGGGTCTCAACGCTATTTACCAATATTTGCCAACTCTTCTTCCGTCCAATAGATTAATTCTCGTAAAACATACACATTTTCATAACTTCCCAATCCATCGATGTAATCCCACAAATCACCTTCAACCTTCACTGGTCTTCCATGATGAAGTATATCATACCCATTATCTAACCAATTTTGTATCTGCTCTTTATCCATCGTTATTAAAACTTATTGTTAATTATCTTTAAAATGACTATATCAAATATAATGTATTTTACACTTGCTGCCCACAACTGGATAAAAGAAAGTCAAATTTCAACAACTTTTTGACATAATGCCTATCACTCTTCAAGAAGTTATCACGCTATTTGGCAAATTTTAAAAATAAAAAAGTATATTCGTATAACATCAAATATCAATATTATGGCAGATTTTTTCTACGTTGGATACGAAGGTGAAGACGAATTACTCGAACTGGTGGCAGTATCTACAATTCAATCCCTACTCTATTTCCAAGATGCCGATCAAGAGGACTTTACAACAATAAAAACCGCTATTGATCAAAATTTTATTGTCGAAGAAGATCTAATCACTGTAGCAGACACCCTCCGATTGGATCAATCTATTGTTCGCTTTACTCCTGGCAAGCCTAATTATAAAGATTAATTGCATACTCAATCATCTGGGCAATAACTCTCAGTAAAGCAATTCATTCAAGATAATTAGTAAAGAAAATAAGTAAGGAAATAATGAAGGTAGTTTTAATTGGCGGTTCTGGTGCTACAGGAAGGGCGCTCATTCAATTGATGTTGAAATCTAAGGAAGTTACGGAAATCGTTGTTCTTTTAAGACGTGTGTCGTTTGATGAGCACATTAAATTGAAACAGGTTATCATAGATTTTGAAAATCTAACGGATTTTGAGCGCGAGATCCAAGGCGACATCGCTATTTCCTGCCTTGGCACCACATTAAAGGACGCTGGCAGTAAAGATGCACAATGGAAAATAGATCATGATCTTAATTTGCAATTTGCGGCATTGGCAAAAAAAAATGGTTTTCCTACGTTTCTCTTATTATCGGCTCTTCTTGCGGATCCTGCATCAAAAATTTTTTATAACCGCATGAAAGGAACCCTTGAACAGGATGTTAAAGCACTAAATTTTAATCGGCTTATCATTTTCCAGCCGGGAGGATTAATACGACCAAACACAGATCGCTTCGGTGAAAAGACAGCCATTACTACCCTTCGTATCCTTAATTCGATAGGATTATTCAAATCCTATAAGCCACTTTCGGTAGCACAAGTTGCTTCCGCAATTTTACAGGCGATCAATCACTACACAACAGGTATCCATACAGTAACCGTGAAAGATATCCAGAAATTAGCAGCAGAAACCAGTTGAAACAAGTAAAAAAACAATTCATAATATTGAATTAACAGTAAGCTAATCCTAAGGCTGTAATTTGTGTTTTTTTAAAATAACAACCATTCAAATGAAAAAACACGTTTTATTTCTGTTTCTCCTCGTTTTTTTACATGTTTGCCCCTCTTTTGGCCAAGAAGCAAAATACATCTTTTACTTAATTGGTGATGGCATGGGCCTCAACCAGGTTAATCTCACCGAAATTCATCAAGCGGAAGTACAGCATAAAGATAATCCCATCTCACTTGTGTTTACCCAATTTCCTCATGTTGGATTTGCCTCCACACATTCACTCTCCAATGGCGTAACGGATTCAGGCGCTGGAGGTACCGCATTAGCCGTTGGAAAAAAAACCAAAAATGGCGTTATCGGCATGGACAGTACAGGAACTGTCCCCTATAAGAGTATAGCTTATGCCGCTAAGCAAAAAGGAAGGAAAGTCGGTATTATTACAAGCGTCAGCATAGACCACGCTACCCCGGCTTCATTTTATGCGCACCAAGCAGACCGCGATATGTATTATGAAATCGGTAAAGAAATTGTCACTTCCAATTTTGATTTTTTTGGCGGATCCAATTTTCTCAAACCCGAAACAGCATTTGATCATAAAAAGGCGCCATCGCTTTTCCCCATATTAGAAAAAGCCGGCTATAACGTGCTTAAAGGAAAAGATGCTTATGCACAACTACCCAATAAATCAGATAAGATCATATTGATGAATTCAGATGACAGTCCCATAGATGCCCTTAAATATGCCATAGACCAAAAGCCAAATGATTTAAAATTGGCAGATATCACATCTGCAGCTATCACTTCACTGCATAAAAACAATACAAATGGTTTCTTTTTAATGATTGAAGGTGGAAAAATTGATTGGGCATGCCATGCAAATGATGCAGCTACGACGATTCAGGAAGTATTGGATTTCAATGCCTCCGTACAACTCGCCTATGATTTTTATAAAAAATTCCCAAATGAAACACTTATAGTCGTTACAGCGGACCATGAAACAGGAGGATTAGGTGTCGGTAATGGAAGTTCTTCGCTGAAAACAAAATTCTTGTCCCACCAAAAAACCTCGCATGCAGAACTTTCGAACGCAATTGGCAACCTTCGTAAGAATAATCCAAATGCAACATGGGACGATCTCAAGAATCTCATTGCTGCTCAAACTGGTTTATTTTCCAAAATTACAATCCATGAAACTGATCGTAGTGCTTTAGAAGCTGCCTATCAAAAAAGCTTTGTCGATCATCAAAATGAAACCGCAAAAAGCCTTTACGCAAGCGACGACAAAATAGCCGCATTGAGTATTTCAATCTTAAATCGGATGGGATCAATAAGCTGGGCCTCTAATAACCATTCGGCCGCCTATGCACCGGTATATGCGATCGGAGTTGGCTCCGAGCAATTCAGTCAGAAAATGGATAACACAGATATACCAAAGAAAATCGCTACAGCAGCAAAACTTAGTTTGGACTAAACAAAAAAAGATCCCAAAGAAATCTTGGGGATCTTTTTTTATGAGCCTCTTATCGGAATCGAACCAATGACCTACTGATTACAAGTCAGTTGCTCTACCAGCTGAGCTAAAGAGGCTTTCAAATGAATTTTAATGAGTGTCGCTCAAAGAGCCTCTTATCGGAATCGAACCAATGACCTACTGATTACAAGTCAGTTGCTCTACCAGCTGAGCTAAAGAGGCTTTTTAAAGAAGTTTAATGCATTTTGCTTAAAAGAGCCTCTTATCGGAATCGAACCAATGACCTACTGATTACAAGTCAGTTGCTCTACCAGCTGAGCTAAAGAGGCGTTACTTCTTTTCAATCTTATAACGTCTGACCGTTTTAAGATGCTGCAAATATCGAAAGCTTAAACCAAAAATGCAAGTCGATTTCAAGAATTTTATACCCTGCTAAGCCAATTATTTAAAAATCAAGCGCATTATTTTTAATAACTGAAAATTTGTCATGATTCAATAAAAATTATTGCCATTTTTTCCGAAGTATGGCTTAAAACCCGAATGGCACTTCAATTGTTATAACCCATATGTATCAACGAAACTTTAAATAAGAGAATAAAAATGAATTTTAACAACTATACAATTAAAGCCCAAGAGGCTATACAAAAAGCTTCCGAAATTGCGGCTGGCCATCAACAACAGGCGATTGAGACAGCGCATATTTTAAAAGCTTTACTCACAGTAGATGAAAATGTCGTCAGCCACTTATTAAAAAAGTTAAATGTCAACATCAGCTATCTCGGAACGGAACTAGATAAACAAATTGAAGGTTTTCCGAAGGTCAGTGGCAGCAATATTTATTTAAGTAGCGATGCCAACAATGCACTTCAGAAAGCACAGGGCTATCTCAAAGAATTCAATGATGAATTTGTCTCGGTAGAACATTTATTATTGGGTATTCTGGCAACTTCTGATAAGACCTCCACATTACTTAAGTCACAGGGCGTTACAGAAAAAGACTTAAAGACCGCCATAAAAGAATTGCGCGGAAACAGTCGGGTAACTGATCAAAATGCGGAGGCCACCTACAATGCACTGGGGAAATATGCCCGAAATTTAAATGAATATGCCGAGTCCGGCAAATTGGATCCCGTTATTGGCCGTGATGAAGAAATTCGACGTGTGATGCAAATACTCTCCCGTCGTACCAAAAACAACCCGATACTTGTCGGTGAGCCTGGGGTTGGTAAAACGGCTATTGCGGAAGGTATTGCTTACAGAATTATAAAAGGCGACGCACCTGAAAACTTAAAATCTAAGATTGTATTTTCCTTAGATATGGGCGCTTTGGTTGCCGGAGCTAAATATAAAGGTGAATTTGAAGAACGTCTAAAAGCGGTTGTAAAAGAAGTTACCGATTCCAATGGAGACATTATACTCTTTATCGACGAAATCCATACATTGGTAGGTGCTGGAGGTGGTGAAGGCGCAATGGATGCGGCTAATATCCTCAAACCGGCGTTAGCTAGAGGTGAACTGCGTGCAATTGGAGCGACAACCTTAAACGAATACCAAAAATACTTTGAGAAAGATAAAGCATTGGAGCGCAGATTCCAGAAAGTTATGGTTGAAGAACCTGACACGCAAGATGCCATTTCCATTCTCCGTGGCTTAAAAGAACGCTACGAAACACACCATAAAGTACGCATTCTGGATGAGTCTATCATTGCTGCCGTGGAATTGTCACAGCGCTATATTGCCGATCGTTTTCTACCAGATAAAGCGATTGATTTAATTGATGAGGCAGCATCCAAATTGCGCCTTGAAATGGATTCTGTACCGGAAGCTGTCGATGAGCTTGAACGTCGTATCATGCAATTGGAAATTGAGCGTGAAGCTTTGAAACGTGAAAATGACGATAAAAAAGTTGCAGAATTATCGGAAAGTATCGCTAATCTATCTGCGGAAAGAGATACCTTAAGAGCGTCATGGCAAGAAGAAAAGAGTCTTGTTGACAATGTCAATCAAGAGATTGAGAATATTGAAAACTACAAACTCGAAGCTGAGCAGGCCGAACGTTCCGGAGACTATGGAAAGGTAGCAGAACTTCGTTATGGACGAATTAAAGAAGCACAAGAAAAAGTGGACAAACTAAAGGCTGAACTCGCTGAAAAACAAGAAAGCAAGCGTATGCTCAAAGAAGAAGTTACTTCAGAAGACATTGCTGATGTTGTCGCAAAATGGACAGGAATACCTGTGAGCAAGATGATTCAATCAGAACGCGAAAAATTATTGAATCTGGAGGAAGAGCTTCATAAACGTGTCGCCGGTCAGGATGAAGCAATAGAAGCTATTTCCGATGCCATTCGTCGATCACGTGCTGGATTAAATGATGCGAAACGACCAATAGGATCGTTCATATTTTTGGGGACTACCGGAGTCGGAAAAACCGAACTTGCAAAAGCACTTGCCGAGTTCTTATTTGACGACGAACAATCCATGGTTCGTATTGATATGTCGGAATATCAAGAACGACACGCCGTGTCTCGTTTAATCGGAGCGCCTCCGGGATATGTCGGCTATGATGAAGGCGGACAGTTGACTGAAGCAGTCCGAAGAAGACCCTATTCTGTTGTTTTGTTAGATGAAATTGAAAAAGCTCATCCCGATGTATTCAATATCCTATTGCAGGTATTGGATGATGGCCATCTTACAGACAACAAAGGTCGTACGGTAAACTTCAAAAACACCATTATCATCATGACCTCCAATACGGGGTCAACCATTATACAGGAGAATTTCAGTCATCTGACCGATGATAATAGGGATGAAATTATCGCCAAAACACGCAATGAGGTCTTCGATCTTTTAAAACAGTCGATTCGCCCCGAGTTTTTGAACCGTATCGATGAAGTGATTATGTTTACGCCATTAAGTCGAGACGAAATTGGAGATATTGTTCGTTTACAATTTGCACATGTTCAGAAACAGCTGGCCGAACAAAATATATTCATTACGGCTTCTGATGAAGCAATGGATTGGTTGGCACAGCTTGGTTATGACCCAATTTATGGGGCTAGGCCACTAAAACGTGTTATTCAAAAACGAATTTTAAATGAACTATCAAAGGAAATTTTATCCGGAAAAGTAAATCGCGATTCGATTATTCGTCTGGATGTATTCGACGGTAAATTTGTGTTCATCAATAAACAAGAACAATAAAAAAAGAACGTCCGACAGTACTGTCGGACGTTCTTTTTTTATTGTTAATTTTTAAACATTTAACCTGTAATACCTAAAGCTTTTAACAACTTGTTTACATCGTCTTCGCCGTCCAAATGCTGTACCAATACTTTGGTTTTTGCGTCATAGATATAGAGCGATGGGTAATTGCTTGGCTTAAATTTTTCAATAAATTGAGTTCCAGCATCAAACAAGAATTTGACATTTGGGGCACTTTTCAATGCCTTCGCATGCATATTAATAAATCCATCGACATAAGGCTTATCATTCATGGAGATAAAATAGAAGGATACATTCTTGAATTTGGACAAATTGCGTGCGATACCAGCCCCCATTTTCTGGCAATGGCCACAACCCGGGTCGTAAAAATCCAACACAATATAGCCCGATTTTGGAAGCCTGTCTGAATTAAACTTGCTGGCCTGATAGACCTCCTCAAAAGTAAACGATGGAAGTGTTTTGGGTGCCTGTGCAAAAACAGGTTTAAATAAGAAAAATACACTTACAAAAAATAGGGAACAAAGGAACCTCATGTTAAAGAAATTTAAACCAACAGTGACTATTCAATTAATTTTAATCAATAATACTTAAAAATGCGCTTCAGTCAACTATTATTTTAGTTTTTTTACAAAAAATCCGTAAGTTTGGGCTAATTTTTAAATCGATCAAATCTATTAATACTTATTAATCGTGAAAAAACGAATTGCTATTTTTGCTTCAGGTTCAGGGTCCAATGCTCAAAAAATAATGGAACATTTCAAGTATTCAGATGAAGCTGAGGTTGCCTTGATTTTATCCAATAACCCTGATGCTTACGTTATTCAACGAGCCGACAATTTTGAAATACCTGCACATATATTTGATCGTGACGAATTTTACAAAACCGACAACGTTGTCAACATTCTTAAAAACTTAAATATTGATCTGATTGTTTTGGCGGGTTTTCTTTGGCTCGTTCCAAATAACCTGCTGAAAGCATTTCCAAATCAAATTATAAATATACATCCTGCTCTCCTACCAAAATATGGTGGCAAAGGTATGTATGGTGACCATGTACATAAAGCCGTTTTGGCCAATAAGGAAGAGGAACATGGCATTACGATCCATTTCGCAAATGAACATTTCGACGAGGGGGAAATTATATACCAAGCACGATTCAAAGTGGATCCCAACGATACTTTAGACATTATTAAATTTAAAGGACAGCAACTCGAACATCAGTACTTCCCTAAAATAATTGAAAATCTGATCAAAAAAATGTAAAAACAATTCTATTATTTAGAATTGTTTTAAACAAATTGTAACTTTGTATTATGAACGAAGTTATTGAATCTGTGTTGGAGATCGATGAGTCAGAAAATAAAGCTGGGTTGTTTCAGTTTCGGAATACGGCTATGAACCCTTTTTCTGACTTTTCTTGTGCCTGCTTTAAAAAGTGTTGCAAAAAATATAAAGAAGGCAAACGCTGTAAAAAATGTCCGGGACGAAAAAAATAGCTATTTATTGACTACTCTTCCAGGTAGTCTAAATCTTTATCAAAGCTTTCTTCTAACTGGGTCAACGAATAAATTGCTATACCCGAAAGAACGACAACCATTGTAATTCCTGCTGGCACAATTCCAAACGCATTTACTAGAAGTCCATATAGCATTGTTGACGGAATGAGTGCACCCCGTACAAAATTGGGGGCCGTCGTTGCAACAGTTGCTCTGAGATTTGTACCAAATTGTTCCGCTGAGATAGTCACAAAGGTTGCCCAATATCCTACTCCTAAGCCCATTATAAAGGCAAGGCTTAAAAACTTTGTCGCTGTAATACCATCACTCAATAAATACCATAGTGAACTTCCAATGATAATTAATTGACATATAAACACCACTTTTTTGCGGGATTTTAAAATCTGTGCGAATATTCCTGCCAGTACATCCCCGATAGAAATACCGATATAGGTAAACATCACCCCTTGACCAGCACTCAGTGTACCTGTAGCCCCCAAGGCCTTGCCGATCTCCGGAGCCTGTGTAACCAAAACACCGACAACAAACCAGATTGGAAGGCCAATACAGAGACAGTTAACATACCGTTTTAACCGGCTTTTATTTGTGAAAAGCATACGGATATCCCCTTTCACAACACCCGATTTATCTTGCTCCTTAAATAATCCTGATTCAAAAGAGCCAATGCGCAGCAATAGCAACAGTAAGCCCATTCCACCACCGACAAAGTAGGCCGTCCGCCAGTCAAATTCTTCCGAGACAAAATAGGCCAATATAGCTCCTAAAACACCGACACCGGCAACCAACATGGTCCCATAACCGCGTTTTGATTTATGCATACTTTCAGAAACCAAGGTAATTCCCGCCCCCAGTTCTCCGGCCAAACCAACGCCCGCTATAAAACGAATAATACCATACATAAGCACATCATGTACAAAACCATTTGCAATATTCGCTACAGAGTATAAAAGAATCGATCCAAAAAGCACTTTTAAACGTCCAAATTTATCCCCTATAATCCCCCAAAGAATTCCACCCAACAGCAAACCGCCCATTTGCATATTGAGCACAAATTCACCTTTTACCCGCATCTCTTCCGCAGGGACGCCAATATCAGTGAAGGACTGAATACGGACGATGGAGAAAATAATCAAATCGTAGATATCGACGAAATAGCCCAGTGACGCAATCATAACCAGTAACCACACTTTTTTATTGGGTTGTTTTTCTTTTATTGTTGACATTTTAGGTTTTTTGATCTGTAAAAATACCATAGTGAAGCTATAAAACCAAGATTTCGAAAAATAATCCGACACATTGTTTTATTTTTGCATCATGAGATATAGTCCACTTGCCTTAACATGGCTATTACGTATTTACCCGCCCTTTCTATTTCAAGGAATCTGGGTAAAAAAAATTAGTCCTGGCTTCCAAGGTGCCAAAGTAAAAATATATAAAACACCATTCAACATCAATACCAACAAAACACTCTTTGGTGGAACAATCTTTTCTGCAGCAGACCCCATCTTCCCTATCCTAATCGACCAATACCTTCAAAAAATTGGCTTTAAGAAAACCGTTGCTTGGTTAAAATCATCACAGATCACCTTTAAGAAACCCGGCAAAACCAGCGTGGAATATTCTGTGCAACTCTCAGAGGAAATCCTTGAAGAATGTGCCCATATTATCCGCACAAAAGGCAAAGTAGTTAAGGATTTTACCCTGGAAATTAAAGATAAGTCTGGTGACCTCTGTGCCACGGTACGTTGTGAAACCTATATTCGTGACTTGAATTTTACATTCCCTTCCAGAAATCGAAATATTGAGCCATAAGAAATTAATATATTTGTCCAATTACCAAAAAACATAAAACATGAATAAAATCGCGTTTGTAGCTATCGCATCCTTGGCAATAGCAGCATGTGGAACCCAGGGAAATGGTGCAACAGGTGTAAAAGCCCTGCAAGATTCAACTATTAAGATACATGATGAAATTATGCCTCAAATCGCTCATTTCGACCGCGATGTTGTTAAGATAGATTCTATTTTGGCAAATTTAAAAAACCTAAAAACAACTAAGGCTGATTTAGACACCAATTTAACAAGAAAAGAGCTAAGCACATTGAAAGCTAATTTAGAAAGTGCTACAGACCATATGATGGACTGGATGAAAGGATATAACCCAGATTCAACAGATGTTAAATATTTTGAAACAGAGCTTCAAAAAGTAAGTGATATGAAAAAAATATTTGATAATGTTGCTAAAGAAAGCCAAGACAAATTAAAGAATTTTTAAATCCAAAAATTCAAATAACACAGTCCGCCCCTCTTTAGGTTAACATTAAGTTGTTCGTGTAAAGATGGAATCAAGCTTTAACAAACAAAACTATTAAACACATGAGATCCATAACTAAATTTTACTGCGCAACTGGTCTTTTACTCGGTTTATTTTCCTGTAAAAACAATAGCCAGACAAGCTTACCCATCTATGGCGAAAGAGAAGCTGTAGAAAAAACAGTTGATGGAAAACAAATCGTAGATACAGTCTATCATACTATTCCGCCTTTTAAACTGCTCAATCAGGATAGTACAATGATTTCAGACAAAGATTTTGAGGGTAAAGTATATATTGCCAACTTCTTCTTTACCCATTGTCCAAGTATCTGTCCGACGATGAATCGCAACCTATTAAAGATATACCAGCAATACAAGGATAATGAAGAAGTTCGTTTCCTTTCCCATAGTATAGACTTTAAATACGATCAACCCTACGTACTGAAAGATTATGCCAATAAATTGGGTGTAACCAATAATCACTGGCAATTTGTTTCGGGGACTAAAGCAGAAATATATGGTCTAGCCAATCAATATCTGGTTTATACCGCTGAAGATAAAAATGCGCCTGGAGGTTACGATCATCAGGGGTACCTTGTCTTAATAGACAAAGATAAGCGAATTCGGGGCGCCTACGACGGTACAAATGATGAGCAAGTAAAAAAACTGATGAACGACTTACCTTTACTCTTGAGCAAGGATAAAAAATAACATGCACATTCTCTTAAAAACAGGTATAACAATTGGTGCTATTTTAGCGGTCTTGATAAGCTGTCAGCATGAAGTTGATATCAAAACTGCGCAATATGCGGTCAACGGTCAAAAGGTATACCGAACACATTGTCAAAATTGTCATGGAGAGAAAGGTGAAGGATTGGGCAATCTCTATCCGCCCCTAACCGATACCACCTTTCTGCAAACTCATCGTCAAGATCTTGCTTGCATCATCAAGCACGGAACTTCTGGTGAACTTGAAGTTGCGGGTAAAAAGTTCAATAATACCATGCCAGCTTCAAATCTTTCCGCAATTGATATCGCTTATGTATTAACCTATATCAATACCAAGATCAACAAAGGAAAAAATTTATATCCTTTGGAAGATGTTGAGAAAAGTTTAAAAGGTTGCAAATAGAAAAGCGGTGATTTAATCAAATCACCGCTTTTCTATTTGCGATCCTTCACCTTTACCTCCCCTCCACCGATCAAAAAAAATAAAAATACGAAAACAATTTCATCTCTTTTTCCTTATTGTATTATTGATTCAAATCGTTTTATATTTATTGATTTATAACAATATTCTGACATTTTGGATCCAAATTAATCGTTAATTTTGCAACCGAATGAACGTTCGATTGATGAATTCCAATGAAAAAATTGCGGCAGTATTTGCCAGCACACTAAAACTTATACAAACAAACGGCTTCCATGGAACGCCGATGAGCAAAATCGCACAAGAGTCTGATGTAGCAATTGGGACTATCTACCATTATTTCCCGTCAAAAGACGATCTAATTTTTGGTTTGTTCAAACATTGTAGAACACTACTCAATGAGTATATTTTTGATGGTATAAAAGATGATTTCGACTATAAAGACTCATTTTTTCATATTTGGCGCAACTTTGTCAAGTTCTATCTAGAGAACGGGCACATCTTTAGTTTTTTTGAGCAGTTTTTTTCCTCCCCTTATTACGAGAAGAACAAAGCTGAGATACAAGAACCTGTGGGGGGGCAAAACAAAGTTGTTGATTTTTTACAGGAAGGCATTGATCGAAAAATTTTGAAGCAGGTAGATGTCCATCTTTTGGTGGCAAGTTACATTGGCGTGGCACTATCAACTGTTCACAGCATCAAATTTAAAGATCTCAAGTTTTCCGAACAAAATGTGGAGGACTTAATGGGGATTATTTGGGATGGGGCTATTAATAGAGAAAAAAATAATTAATTACATATATGAAGTTTAATAAAATCGTTTATTCCTTAGCGGCCCTATCGCTTTTGAGTAATACAGGATTTGCACAACAGCAATCTGAAAACTTGCCGGCAAATGCAACACTTCAGCAGCTGATTGATTACGCCTTACGTAATCAAATCGCTGTAAAACAAGCGCAATTGGACGAGACCATCGGTGAAAAGGATATTGACATCTCTCTTTCAGGTTGGTATCCACAATTGGGTCTAAAAGGAAGTTATAATTATAATGTCATTGTTCCATTAGCAAATATTGGCGGAAATAATATCAAAATGGGGCAGAACAATGCAAGTGCATTAACGCTTCAAGCGGATCAACAGATCCTAAATCCAGAGCTAATGCAGGCGAAGAAAGCGGCAGAATTGGTACGTCTTGGCAATAAACAAAATACGGAGAACAAAAAGATCACCGCTGTTGTAGAGGTCAGCAAAGCCTATTATGATATCCTAACTTCGGAAGAGCAGATCAAGATTGTACGAGAAAATATCGCTCGCCTCCAAAAACAATTGAAAGATGCAAAATCTCAATACGATGTGGGCTTAGTCGATAAGACCGACTATAAGCGAGCACAAATTGCTTTGGCAAATTCGAATGCAGACGAGAAAAGAACGGTTGAGCTTCGCAAATATAAATACGAATACCTCAAACAATTGCTAGCTTTGGATAAAAGCAAAAATTTGACGCTATCCTTTGACAATAGCAATATGGAATCAGAAATTTTGTTAGACACAACTGCTGGAATAAATGTCTCTAATCGAATTGAATTCCAACAATTGGAAACATCCAAAAAAATCCAGCAGTTGAGCACGCAATACTATAAATGGACATATTTACCAAGTGTAAGTGCTTTTTATAATTACGCTTTCAACTATCGAAATGATAAATTTAGTAAACTTTACTCCGATAATTTCCCGGGTTCAGTTGCCGGCCTAAATGTTTCTTTTTCAATTTTCGACGGATTTAAACGTAAAAAACAAATCAATAAGTCCAGATTGCAGGAAGAAAGAATTGACTGGGACATCAAAAATTTAGAAAATAGCATTAACACAGAGTATTCGCTGGCAAGAGCAACCTATAATGCTAACTTAAATGATTGGAAAACAGCTAAAGAA
Organism: Sphingobacterium sp. UBA5639; assembly: GCF_002421245.1. NCBI lineage: Bacteria > Pseudomonadati > Bacteroidota > Sphingobacteriia > Sphingobacteriales > Sphingobacteriaceae > Sphingobacterium > Sphingobacterium sp. UBA5639. Next base: position 51,736 of record NZ_DIJR01000012.1, on the reverse strand, counting down.
AATGTGGAACTCTCCAAAGAAGTATACGAGACCATCAAACTTCAATATGACGAAGGTATCAAAACTTACCTCGATCTAATGACAGCAGAAACTGATCTCAAAACAACGCAACTTAATTATTTGAACTCCCTCTATGCACTATTATCAAGTAAATTAGATGTTCAGAAAGCAGTTGGGGCAATCCACACAAATTAATTAATAAACGGAAACTAATACAAATCATGAATAAAAGACAATTATTATTCGCTTTCTTCCTTGGGACGGCATTAGTATGGACCTCTTGTGGAAATAAGGATGCAAAAAAGCAAGGTGCAGCACAGGCTCAGGCTGAAAAAGTTGTTCCTGTCAGCTTTGGCGTAGCATCACATGAGATTGTTACAGGTACAATCAGCTATCCAGCAACAGTCAAACCGTTGAACGAAGCAGATCTATATGCGGAAGTAAGCGGCTATATCACCAAAATATATGTTTCTGACGGCGCAGTAGTTTCCGCAGGACAAGCGCTTTATGAAATTGATGGAACACGCTACAATGCGGCTGTCCAACAAGCTAAAGCAAGCTTACAGGTAGCACAAACGGATTTGGACCGCCAAAAAAGAGATCTAGCGCGCTACCAAACATTAGCCGATAAAGATGCGATTGCGAAGCAGGTATTTGACAATGCAGTTTCGAATGTAGCCGCTTCGCAGGCACAGGTAGAGTCTGCTCGTGCAGCTTTGGTCACCGCGAATACAAACTTATCGCGTTCGACCATTCGGGCTCCTTTTAGTGGTACCGTAGGAATATCACAGGTACGTTTGGGCGCCTTGGTCAATCCAGGTACGACCCTATTGAATACCTTGTCTTCAACTAGCCCAATAGCTGTTGAATTTCAGGTAAATGAAAAGGATATTACCAAATTTACCCAACTGCAAAGTAGCCATTCATCATCGGATCTTTCTCTTGTATTGCCAAATGGAAGTACGTATGAAGGTAAAGGAACAATCACAACCATCGACCGCGCAGTTGACCCTGCAACCGGGACGATCAAAGTGCGCGCTACTTTCCCCAACAATGCCAACGAATTGCGGGCCGGTATGAATATTACGATGAATGTATCGACAACCTCAGCTACGGAAGAAGTTGTGGTTCCTTACAAAGCCGTTTTCGAACAGCTTGGCGTATTTAACCTCTATACCGTAAATGATAGCAGTAAAGCTGAAATTCGCCAAGTAAAATTAGGTATTAAAGCCGGTGACAAAATTGTGATCAAAGAAGGTGTTAAAGATGGTGAGAAAATCGTTGTCGATGGTGCCATGAATGTCCAAAATGGAGTTAAAGTAGTTGACGCTGCTGTCGCTGCCCAACAGGCTGCAAAAGGCGCACCTCAAGGAAAATAACACCATTAATTTTTTAAAGAGAATCTAAAAGATATAGAATGATTTCAGAAGTATTTATTAAGAGGCCAGTTACCGCAATCGTTATTTCGATATTGATTTCAATTATCGGGATCATTGCAGTATCCACGTTGCCAATTAGCCAGTATCCTTCTATTGCACCTCCAACAGTAACGGTTACGGCCAATTACACCGGAGCTGATGCACAGACGGTTGAACAAACCGTGACAACTCTTATCGAGAGTCAGATCAATGGTACACCTGGCATGATTTATATGTCGTCCAATAGTACGTCAAATGGTCAAGCAACAATTACGGTGACATTTGAAGTAGGTACGGATATCGATATTGCGACCTTAGACGTACAAAACCGTGTGGGAATCGCTGAACCAGCCCTTCCGGAAGCGGTAAGACGTTTGGGGATTACAACCCGTAAAGCCAATAACGATATCTTGATGTTGGTTGCTTTAACTTCACCAAAAGGAACTAGAAGTGAAAATTTCTTGGCCAATTACAACAACTTATACGTTAAAGATGCACTTTTGCGTGTGAAAGGCGTCGGTGATGTAACGGCTTTCGGGCAACCATTCTCGATGCGCGTGTGGCTTGACGCAAATAAATTAGCCAACCTGAGCATGACTCCTGCTGATGTATCCACAGCAATTGCCGAACAAAACTCCCGTATACCTGGAGGTAGCGTTGGTGGACGTCCACAAGAGTCTTCGACGGTATTTGAATATCCGATCATTACCGATAGTGATCTTTCAAATCCCGAGGACTTTGAAAACATCGTTGTAAAAACCAATAAAGATGGATCTATCGTACTCTTAAAGGATGTTGCGCGTGTTGAATTGGGTCAATTTAATTATGGTACATCATCTACCGTAAATGGTATGACTTCATCTGCGATGATGATCAATCAAACCCCAGGAGGAAATGCCGTAGAATCCGCAAAAGGTATTGTCGATGCTTTGGAAAAATTAAAGAAATCTTTTCCAACGGATGTAGATTATACGATCAGTTATGAGACGGTGTCGGTTGTGAATGCCTCTATTTCTTCGGTTATCCACACCTTGGTTGAAGCATTGATTCTGGTAACGGTCGTGGTATTTTTCTTCCTTCAAAGCTGGAGAGCAACATTAATTCCCGTACTGGCAATCCCCGTATCCATCATCGGTACTTTCATCTTCTTCCTAATGTTTGGCTTTTCGGTCAACAACCTGACCATGCTTGCCTTTGTATTGGCCATCGGTATTGTGGTGGATGATGCCATCGTTGTGGTGGAAGCCGTCCAGCACTATATTGACCATTATAAACTGGATGCAAAAGAAGCGACACGTCGTGCCATGGGCGATATCACTGCTCCGGTTATTGCAATTGCATTAATTTTGGCTGCGGTATTCGTTCCGGTTGGTTTTATCCCTGGAATGGTTGGTAAATTATATCAACAGTTTGCAATCACCATTGCAGTATCCGTTATGCTGTCTGCATTTATCGCACTTTCGTTAACCCCAGCATTATGTTCAATTTTATTAAAGCCGACAGCAGTACATGAAGGCGCTAAAGGTTTGAATAAATTTTTCTACAAATTTAATATTTGGTTTGAAAAAGTGACCATCAGGTACTCAAATGGTGTAAAACAGGCTATCAAAAAAGCACCACTGGTATTGATTATTCTGTTATGTATTTTTATCGGAACAGGCTGGATGTTTACAACCAAACCAACTGGATTTATTCCTTCAGAGGATGGTGGTGCATTTTTCGCCGGTATTACATTGCCAGAAGGTTCTTCTTCTGCGCGTACAAATGAAGTTCTTAAAGAGATTGAAGCCGATCTACACAAGACATTTCCAGAAATCAAGTATGTTACTGCAATTTCCGGTATCAATATTTTGAACCGCGCGTTTAAATCCAATGGTGCAACAGTGTTCGTTTCGCTTAAACCTTGGGAAACCCGTACACGCACGGCAAACGATATCGCTGGTATGATTATGGGTAAATACCAGGGCTATACCAAAGCAAGGGTGTTGGCGGTAACGCCACCAGCAATTCCGGGTCTAGGTACATCTGGAGGTTTCTCTATGCAGGTACAGGATTTACAGACGGTAAATATCAAAGATTTCGAAGCGACAGTCGGCAAATTCTTGATGGCTGCCAACCAACGTCCAGAAATTGGAATGGCTTATACCCTATTTAATACCAACTCTCCCAACTACAAATTGGAAGTGAACCGCGAACAGGCAAAACGCATGGGCGTGCCTATCTCCAGTATTTATTCGACGATATCATCCTATTTGGGTAGTAGCTATGTGAATGATTTTACAAAGTATGGTCGTAGTTACCGTGTCGTCACACAAGCTGATATCCCGTACCGTATGAATATTGAAGACATCAACAAATTGTATGTCAATAATGTGTCGGGAAACCCTGTACCTATGGGTACGCTGGTTAAGTATGAATTGATGACTATGCCTTCGATCATCAATCACTACAATATCTTTAGAAGTATCGAGATCAATGGTAGTTCGGCCCCTGGTTACTCATCAGGAGATGCTTTGAAAGCCTTACAAGAAGTAGCTGCACAAACATTACCAGAAGGTTTTGACTATCAGTTCTCCGGTCTGTCGCTGCAAGAGATGCAATCGGGATCAAAAACTGTCCAAATTTTTGCGTTGTGTATCCTGTTTGTGTTCTTGCTTTTAGCCGCATTATACGAAAGTTGGTCTGTACCATTCTCTATTTTATTATCTGTTCCTTTAGGTGTATTTGGGGCCATATTAACCCTAACATTAATCCCTACATTGGATAATAACATCTATGCACAGATTGGTCTGGTCACCATCATTGGACTTGCTGCCAAGAATGCGATTCTAATTGTGGAGTTTGCTAAGGAACGGGTTGATATCGGGATGAACCTTTATGAAGCGACATTAGATGCTGTAAAATTGCGTCTACGCCCAATTATCATGACGTCCTTTGCCTTCATCTTGGGGATTATTCCATTAATGCTATCTCATGGAGCTGGAGCAATTTCTCGCCAAACAATCGGTTGGACGGTATTTGGTGGTATGACTGCAGCCACACTCCTAGCGATCTTTATCGTTCCGGTACTATTCGTTGTGATTACACGTATGGCATACGGTAAGAAAAAATTGGCTGAATTAGAAGCGAATTTCGATGAAGAGAAAGCGAAAAATTTAAGTTCACACTAATTATACGCTGCCTCTGTGAAGAATCCCCACGGAGCTAACAGCAAGAAGCCTTTCCTTGTAACAAGGGAAAGGCTTCTTTTTTGCTCGTCCAATTATATTTTTTTATTTTTACTGCTCACTATTAAAAGTATATGTCACCTGAATCACAACGAAAATTTGAATTACTAAACCTTCTTGCCGAATCCTACGACGCACTATTATTTGATGTCGATGGTACCCTGGCAGATAATATGGACGCACATAAACAAGCCTATAAAGCTGCAGCCAAACAATACGGAGTCGAGTTGGATGTCAATTTGATTGATGAAACTGCCGGATGGCCCACTGTGGCTGTTGCAGAGGAAATCAGCAAACGCTATGAGGTAGATTTCGATTATCAAGAATTTTCCACACTAAAGTCTACTATTTTTCGAGACGAGTATGTTTTCAAGACTAAGCCTGTAGATTACGTTGTTGAACATCTAAAATATCAGAAAGGTAAAAAACACATCGCTGCCGTTTCAGGAGGAACCAGAACAACCTTATCCATGACATTAACCACCATTGGTGTATGGGATGATTTGGAAACACTGGTTTGTGCTGGAGATACAGCTGAGGGAAAACCTTCACCACAACCCTTTCTTTTGGCAGCTGCTCAATTGAATATTGCTCCGGAAAGATGCCTGGTCTACGAAGACGGGACCCCTGGAGTTGAAGGTGCGAAAGCCGCAGGAATGGGTTGGGTTCGCGTTGATGAAATTTAATAAACCCCAATTTGCAGACTATAAAAAAAGCCGCAGTAAACTTCAAGCTTACTGCGGCTTTTTTTATAACATTATGCTTTTTAAAAACTAGTAATTATTTTCACTCCCCCGTTGCTATAGTTCAAATCGGATGATTTCAAATTTCCGATTGGAGCTTTATAATAAGGCTCTACAGAAATGGATAATTTTCCAACTTTTTGTTTCCGACCAACTGAAAAATTAATAAAGCCGTTCACACCTTTATCATCAACATTTTTGTCTTGGGATTTTTGTCTGTACTCCGTATTATTTGTTTCATAGATCGTTGCCCGTTCCTGATCCAATACACCAACATAGGATACACCGACTGAGGTATAGAAATTCTTGTTGATCGCGTATCTAACATCCAATGGGATATCAACTGTTAGGATTTTACCTGAAACCCGTTCATTACTCTTTGCATCTTTTGCATCTGCTGCCCGCATCGCAAAGGAATTATTCAAATTCGATTGAGAAATATAATTTGGCGCATCTGCATTAAGAGAATTTGATCCCATTGCAGGAGTAATGGGTGAATTACCCGAAACAGCTCCATAATGTTGAATGGAAGCTCCTGAACGAAGACTTACCTTACTCGAAATATTATAAGCTAGTGCGACCCCGCCCCCCAGCGTTATACTTTCTGACGTAGAGGCAGGTGATACAAAAGCGCCCATTTCCCATTTCTTATCTTGGTTAACGTTCGTGTGTACAACACTATTCCTTGCCCCCCCTTGTTGCGCAGCATACAATTGTGATAGTTTTGCAGCATCGCGTTGTGTTTGATTAACAGGCGACATAAACCCTGAATTGGCCGAAGCAATAACGGCACTACTATTCGTCACAGTGGTATTTTTTGACGCGCTTACTCGTTCCACTTCACTTTTCGTTAAACCAACCTGCGCTGAAAGTGAATTATTTTTCAATTGCATGGACTGCAGCCTTCTTAAATCGGCTGATACAGCCACATCGTGGCCCCGCATTAATTGCCTAGTACTCAATACCAAGTGGTGATTGTCTAAATTTTCAGTTGAATGGTCCGTTGGCACAGAATAGGTATAGGGCTTCTTCGCCGATAATACCTCTGCACTCACAATCCTATCGCCCGTAACATCCGATAACGAACGCTGTATCGATTCCTTTAAATCCTTATGATCACCTAAAACATCTTCGCGTTCCGGCAGATGTGTTAAAACGACAGCAGGTATATCAGTCTCCACATTCGTCTTTAGCCCCCAATATCCTACACCAAAACACAATAACACAGCCGCAGCAGCACTCCAATACTTCCAATTAGAGGAACGATGTGCTGAAACGCCATAATTTGAGGCAAATTTCTCCCAGGAACCTTCTTTATAAGGTAGTTCATGGTCTTTTAATTGTCCAATGATCTCTTCTATCAATTCCTTTTTCTTATTGTCTTTCATCGTAACAACAATATTTATCTTATTTCTTGAACTACGCCTGTATAATCCAAGTATAATTTTCTAAGTTTTTGTTTCGCTCTAGTCAGATAAGTCCTTGACGTACTATCTGGTATGTTAAGCATCTGGGCAATTTCATCATGTGAATACCCCTCAATTTCATAGAGATTAAAAATAGTTTTTTGAATTTCAGGGAGCTGATCGAGCAGACGCATAATCTCATTGACCTCCAGTCGACTGTCCAATTGTACTGCCGGTGTATGCATATCCCCTTCTCCCAAATCTTCAACCGAATAAAACTGCTTTTTACTTCGTAAAAAATCAATCGAAATATTGGCAGCAATTCGTCCTATCCAGGCTCTAAACGATTTTTCGAGATTTTCATCCTCAATATTCCTATTAAATGATTCCAATTTTCGAAATACCCGAACAAAGCTTTCATTCACGAGCTCTTCCGCGTCCACATCCTGTTTTACATAACGAATAATAATAGCCATGAGATAACCATAATACATCTTATAAACGAAAGCCTTGCCGTCTTCACGATCGCGCAAGCAACGCTCTAAAGCATCATGTAAAGATGATAGCTTCTTGTTATAAAAATATGACCGAATTATACCCACTTAAACCATTTAATTATTAAGTTTCAAACTTAGACAAATTGCCTTTCATATGCAATCAATAACACATGCTATGTAAACAATCTATCGAATTCTCCCCTTCATTATGAACGTTTTTTTCGAGGAGATAACGAAATTAAAATTATAAAACTCAAAATCAAATAGTCGAATGTCCCCTTGTAATAATATCACTATTTAACTATTTTTATGCCATATAACGGAATGCCATTTCCTTTCGCTACAGCGTTTTCAAAAAAAATCCATAAAAAGAATTGAAAAAAATGGCTATTTTTGCGTGATTTTCACATTTTAAATATTATTCATACCGAATGAGTACTGTATTATCCGAACAGGAACAACTTAGAAGACAAGCGATGCAATCGTTGTTGGATATGGGAATTGATCCATTTCCAGCAAACGAATTTGTCGTCAATGCACATGCTGCTGATATTTTAGAAAATTACGATAGAGATAAATTGAATTATAAGAACATTACCATTGCTGGACGTATCATGAGTCGTCGTGTGATGGGTAGTGCTTCATTCTTTGAAATTCAAGACTCTACCGGACGTATTCAAGCTTATATTAAGCGTGACGATGTATGTCCTGATGAGAATAAAGACCTATACAATGTCGTTTTCAAAAAGCTATTGGATATCGGAGATATCGTTGGTATCAAAGGCTATGTCTTCACAACACAAACCGAGGCTATTGCAGTACACGTAGAAGAACTTACCGTTTTATCCAAATCGTTACGTCCCCTACCTGTCGTTAAATCTGCGGAAGGTAAAACTTTTGATGCCTTTACAGACCCAGAGCAACGCTATAGAATGCGTTACGTGGATTTGATCGTAAATCCAGGTAACAAAGATAGATTTATCAAGCGTACGAAGCTCTTTAATGCGATGCGTCAGTTCTTTAACGACGCGGGGTATATGGAAGTAGAAACACCTGTCCTGCAATCCATTCCAGGCGGTGCTGCAGCACGTCCGTTTATTACACACCATAATGCTTTAGATATTCCATTATATCTTCGTATCGCCAACGAGCTTTATTTAAAAAGACTAATCGTTGGTGGATTTGATGGTGTATACGAATTTTCTAAAAACTTCCGCAACGAAGGAATGGACCGTACCCATAACCCAGAATTCACCGTAATGGAGATTTATGTAGCTTATAAAGACTACAACTGGATGATGGATTTTACAGAACGTCTATTGGAGCACTGCGCCTTGGCCGTAAATGGAACAACAGAAGCGACATTCGGCGAACATAAAATTGACTTTAGAGCACCGTTTAAACGTATTTCGATGACAGATTCCATCAAGGAATTTACTGGATTTGATATTACTGGAAAATCTGAAGACGAAATCCGTATTGCCGCCAAAGGAATGGGCATCGACGTAAACGAAACCATGGGCAAAGGCAAATTGATCGATGAAATTTTCGGCGCAAAATGTGAAGGAAACTACATCCAGCCAACATTCATTACAGATTATCCAAAAGAAATGTCTCCTTTAACGAAGAAGCACAGAGATAATCCCGATTTGACCGAGCGTTTTGAGCTGATGGTTTGTGGAAAAGAGATTGCCAATGCTTATTCAGAGCTTAATGATCCAATTGATCAACGTGAACGATTTGAAGATCAATTACGTCTTTCTGAAAAAGGTGATGATGAAGCCATGTTTATTGATCAGGATTTCCTACGTTCATTGGAATATGGAATGCCGCCGACCTCTGGACTTGGAATCGGTATGGACCGTTTAATCATGTTCTTGACCGATAATGCGTCAATCCAAGAAGTTCTTTTCTTCCCACAAATGAGACCTGAAAAAGTCGCCAAAGTAGCAGAAGTAAAAGATTATGAGGAACAAGGCATTCCTGCGGCCTGGGTTCCTGCCTTACAAAAAATGGGCTTTACAACCATTGAAGCTTTAAAAGAAGCGAATCCGAACAAGGTGTTTAATGATCTTGGTGGTATGCGTAAAAAACTGAAACTAGATATCAATATGCCAACGAAAGACGAAGTATTTGCTTGGTTCAATTAAATCGGTATCTATACTAGCTAAAAAAGCTGCCTCAATAAAATTTGAGGCAGCTTTTTTTTGTTTTTATGTAGCGTATCAGCTAATACCAAACTCCTATAATCTTCTCATCAGCCCCTACACTAACAGGGAGATTACAGGGGGTTAACAGGGGGTTAGCAGGGGTATAACAGGGGTAAACCCTTGTTAACCCCCTGTTATATCCCTACAAACTATATGGTAAATCCCCATTAATTCAGAAGCTGTTTAGAGCATAGCACAATGCAATACAAAGTAAGGCTGCTAAAAAAATGCGCTATGCATTTAAGCACAGGATGTAGGACACAATTGTCACCAATATATGACTCCTGTCAATTGAAGACATTTATTATATTTACATATCGTTAACTAAATCAGTTTTTGCCATATGAAGAATATTCTCGCGCTTGATGGTGGTGGTATCCGGGGTATCATTCCTGCAATGGTTCTCGTCGCTCTGGAAGAGAAGTTACAAAAGCAGACCATGGATCCCAATGCGCGGATTGCCTCCTACTTTGACTTTATTGCGGGCACAAGCAGCGGTGGAATTCTGACAAGTATTCTTTTGTATCCAGAAGAAGGCAATCCCACCCATCCTAAGTTTTCCGCGCGAGATGCATTAAATTTATTTGTTAATCATGGTACTGAAATTTTCAACGCTTCCAAATGGCGACGCTTTTTAGGTGGATTTGGTCTTGTCAGCGAACTCTACTCGTCCAACACATTATCAGACGTTTTGGATGAGTACTTTCAAAATGCACGATTGAGCCATCTTATCAAACCCTGTATCATCACTGCGTATAACATTGAATTGCGGAAGAATCATTTTTTTAGACAACAAAAGGCAATTACGCACGGGGAAGCACGGGATTTCTACCTTAAAGATGTCTGCAAGGCTACATCTGCTGCACCCACATTTTTTCCTGTTGCAGAGATCTATTCGCTTTCAAAAACAAGATACCCTTTGATTGATGGCGGTGTGTTTGCTCAAAACCCCTCCATATGTGGTTTACTTGAAGTTTTAAAGGCTTTTAACAGCACGCAGATAAACGACATGTTTATGGTATCCTTAGGTACGGGAATGTCAAAAACAGCTTATAATTACGAACATTTTAAGAAGAAACTTGCTATACAAATCGGTCCTGCTTTAGTTGACATTATGACAAGTGCATCTTCCGAGAGTACCGAGTTTTTTATTCGGCAACTATTTCAAAGTAACGGTAAGCAACAAAATTATCTCCGCATAGAACCAGCCAATCTATCGAGCATCAATGCCTCATTGGATGCAGCCTCGCCCAATAATATACAGAAGTTGATCTCCTTATCCGATAAAATGATCAGTGAGCATGAGGATACATTGGATTATATCGTTGCGCATCTCATTAAAGAAAAGAGTCAAAATAAGAAGAAAAATCCATGGAGCCAGTTGATGGATAAGTTCTAAAAGATTACTTTTACGCATATTTTAAATCTATATGGCATTAAACTACGTTTGGGTTGCATTTTTCTTAATCACATTTGCCGTAGCCCTTGTAAAACTAATCTTTTTCGGAGATACGGAAATCTTTCAGCAAATTGTAAATTCAATCTTTGACAGTGCAAAAACAGGAGCAGAAATCTCTTTAGGACTGATCGGCATGATGAGTTTTGCACTTGGGATTATGAAAATTGGTGAAAAAGGCGGTATGATCAATATCTTCGCAAAAATCGTGGGCCCTTTTTTCCATAAACTATTCCCAGAGATACCCAAAAATCACCCTGCGCTTGGTTCTATTCTTATGAATTTCTCGGCTAATGCACTAGGATTAGATAATGCGGCAACGCCATTGGGGCTTAAAGCCATGAAAGAACTCCAGGAGCTCAATCCAAATAAGGAAACAGCTACCAATGCACAAATCATGTTTATTGTGCTCAATGCATCTAGCTTAACCCTCTTGCCTATTTCAATTATGGCTTATCGGAAAGAAGCTGGTGCACCAGATCCTTCAGATGTATTTCTGCCAATTCTGATCGCAACCTTCTTTTCCACATTGGTGGCATTAATTCTCGTTTCCATCTACCAAAAAATCAATTTATTTAACCGTGTAATTCTAGGATACCTGGGAGCAATGGGACTATTTATCGGTGGACTACTTTATTACTTTTCGGGACTGCAACAAACAGAAATTGAAATATTCAGCAAGGTATTCGGCAATCTTATTTTATTTAGCTTATTTACCTCTTTTATAGGTTTGGCTCTTTTCCGTAAAGTGAATGTATACGATTCATTTATAGAGGGTGCCAAAGAGGGCTTCGAAGTCTCTGTAAAAATAATACCCTATCTCGTCGCGATGCTTGTTGGTATCGCTGTATTTAGAGCATCAGGAACCATGGACTATATGGTCGCTGGAATTTCCAAGGCTATCGCATTATGTGGTCTAGATACATCGTTTGTAGACGCTTTACCTGTAGCCTTTATGAAGCCGCTCAGTGGATCCGGTGCACGTGGACTTATGGTCGATTTGATGAATGCCAAGGGGCCAATGGACTTCGCTGCCAGGGTTGCTTGTGTTATTCAGGGATCAACAGAAACTACTTTTTATGTCCTCGCGGTATATTTTGGTGCAGTGGGAATAAAGCGTACACGGCATGCATTACCCTGCGCTCTGCTAGCTGAATTGGCTGGTGTGATAGCCGCAATTATTATATCCTATATATTTTTTAAATAGTATACAAAACGGATCGAGAAAGGTTCTGTTTTTAGATTTGAGCCGATTCTTTTACATATAATTATATACTGATGAAAAAAACAATTGCACTAATAGCCCACGATGGCAAAAAACCTGAAATGGTCGCATTTGTCAAAGACCACCAGGAATTATTGGAGCGCGCCAATATCATTGCCACAGGTACTACGGGCTCTTACGTCAGACAGACAGGCTTGCCTGTGGAATTGAAATTGAGTGGCCCCATGGGTGGTGATGCACAAATCGCAGCTTTGGCGGCCGAAAGAAAAGTTGATGGTATTATTTTCTTTCGCGATCCACTAGGGAAACACGCACATGAACCAGATATTCAAATGCTCATGCGTGTATGTGATCTTTATAATGTCCCTTTGGCAACAAACCCTGCAACAGGAAGCCTCATCATTGAAGGACTATTAGAAGACGTGGAATCCTAATTTTAATCGCTTATGGACAATGAAGTAATCGTTTCAATAGGGAAAACACCCTATACAACTACAGTACAATACGGCAAACATCAAATAACGGTTGATGAACCCGAAGATGTAGGTGGTGAAGATCAGGGCATAAACCCTACTCCACTATTACTATCCTCTTTAGGGAGCTGCAAAGCCATTACCGTCAAAATGTATGCTGACCGCAAAAACTGGCCCCTGGAGGAGGTGCTGGTGCGTTTATCTTATGAGGTGCAAACAAGTGAACAGCAACAAACGACCTATATACAATGTTTTATTAGCTTTAAAGGAGATTTAGATGAGGTTCAAAAGCAGCGTTTGTTTAAAATAGCTGAAAAGTGTCCTGTTCATAAAATATTATCAAATCCTATTGTAATAACTTCAAATCATTTATAATGTTTCTTGGGATAACGGATAACACTATTTATATTTGTCCGCGCAAAAAAGACCTTTAATAGTCGATAGAATCGAATAGTAAAGGTTTACTTGTCCTGCAATATAGATATTTGTAATAAAAATAAAGCAAACGATGCAATTGGATCCGCAAATAGCAATAGACTCGCCTTTTAGATCGATCAAACGGGAAGATTGGAAAAATTTAAACGGGAAGGTATTGCACAATTTCAGTGTCGAAGACCTGGAAAATCTACATGCACTGAATGAACCTTTGACAAATCAGGAAATAGAAGAAGTCTACTTTCCCTTAAGTCATCTACTTGAGATTCATATTGATCGTTTCCAGAGCCTTCACCAGCGTACAAACCGGTTCTTTGGCAAAGAAGAGAGCAAACTGCCTTATATCATTGGTATAGCTGGGTCGGTCGCTGTCGGAAAAAGTACTACTGCCCGGGTTTTGCAGCGTGTCCTAACTTTGCTTCCGTCCAAGCCGAAGGTCGATTTGGTGACCACAGACGGTTTTTTATACCCCAACCAACAACTTATCGAACGTGGTATTCTAAACCGAAAAGGCTTTCCTGAAAGCTATGATGCCAAAAGATTGATTCATTTCCTTTCAGCAGTGAAATCAGGGGCTCCAAAAATTGCGGTACCAGTATACAGCCACTTGGTCTATGACGTCTTACCAGACGAACAACAACAAGTGATTGAACAACCCGACATCCTCATTGTAGAAGGGATAAATGTATTACAAGTCAATTCCCAACGACCACGAAAGGGACATAGCGTATTCGTTTCCGACTTTTTTGATTATTCAATCTATGTACATGCCAGCGAGAAAAATCTTATTGAATGGTATACCAATCGATTTGAATCACTGCGTGCTACGGCATTTCAAAATCCGGCTTCATTTTTCCATAAATATGCAAATATGACAGCTGATGAAAGCCATGCCATGGCTGTAAATATCTGGAACGAAATTAATAAGCCCAATCTACTTAAAAACATTTTGCCGACTAGATATCGCGCGGATCTCATTTTAGAAAAAGGAAGCCACCACTTTGTTAAAAATGTCAAAGTAAGAAAGATTTAACCCTGCATTCTTGTGAACTGGAGGATTTCATTTAATATGTTGCTCTGGACCTGCTGATGTATTTTGTTGCTGGACGAGATTGTACTTACCTCAACTTTATACTTGATATAGTCTTTAGTCATATCGGCGACCTTGATTGTAAAGCCCTGGGAATGAGCTAAATTTGGGTTTTTCTGAAATAATGGACTTAAATACTGTTCCAATTCCGCCACTGCAAATGAGCGATCAATCGGTAGTTCAAACTTTACAACAATTTTATTTGACTTTTGAGAAGTCTTATTGACCAAAGTCGCGGTAAACACCAAATTATTGGGAATCATCACAGCATCATCATCTTCATCGCGCACAACCAGATTGGCCAATGTGATATCAACAATTTTCCCCTGATATTCACCTATTTTTATGCGATCTCCAACGGAAAATTGATCCGAAAACATAATAATCAAACCGGATATCATATTCGTGATATATTCTCTAAAAATTACCGCAATCGCCATTGCGACAATTGTCATGCTGGTGATAAAATCTTTTGGATTAATACCAACCGCTATCATTAGGCTGACTATAATAAAAAAAACATTGCCTACTGTAGCTACACGTGTAATTCCGAGCACAAAATTACCCCGGACAACCTGCTGTTCATTTCGACTGTTGTATAGTTTTACAAGGATAAAATGACCGATTGAGATCAGGACACTAGCTGTTAGAAAAGTATTTAAGCCGTAAGCCATATTCCGGATGACCTCCCGCTGCATATAAAAGGTTTCAAATTGAACAAATGATGCCGTTAACGCAATCAGCAGTATAATTCGTACAATAAAAGAAATTGAAATTGGTTTTGTCATTTTTTACACAAGCTTAAGTTGTCTGTCTAGTCAAATTTTAATGTTCTCCCATTCGCTATGCACGATAGTTCATGTAAAACGGCCACAAACAGGCTTGCTAAACTAAACAATTTTACTTTACGTAAAAAGCATTATCAGGAAATAGCTATCTTTGCCTAAAGACATTACATGCTATTAAATGAAGGAATCGAACGTGCAGACTGAACTTAACGTAAGCGGAATGCATTGTGCAAATTGTGCTATTTCAATCCACAAATACCTAGAAAACAACGGCGCTAAGGATATCTACGTCGATTTCGCCTCAGATGAAGTGAAATTTTCGGAGATCCCCCTGGAACAAATACCTGTGCTGGTCAAAGGTATCGAGTCTTTGGGTTACAAAGTTATTTCGGGTAAGGATAAGAAGCCTAGCTTTTGGAAATCTATTGATTTTAAGTTCCTTTGCTGCCTCATCTTCACCATCCCCCTGTGGAGCCACATGTTTACAGACTTACCCATTCTGCATGATCCCTATATCCAACTTGCGCTATGTGTCCCAGTTTATATCATTGGTTTTTCCTATTTTGGAATCAGCGCATTCCGTTCCATCTGGAACAAAATGCCCAATATGGATGTACTCATCTTTGTTGGATCTACAGCTGCGTTTAGCTATAGCCTCATTGGAACATATTATAATCTAGGGCATGATTACCAGTTCTACGAAACATGCGCAACAATTATAACATTGGTATTTTTGGGGAATGTCCTCGAAAAAAGAGCCGTTACCAAAACCACATCAGCAATCAAAGAATTGGTTAAATATCAGGATATACCTGCTATTAAAATTGAAGACGACCAAGAAGTAGAGATATTAGCCCGAGATATTAAATCAGGTGATATTTTAAAGGTAAATTCAGGAAATCAGATACCTGTTGATGGCGATATTTTGGAAGGACAGGCTTGGGTGGACGAATCTATGCTAACCGGAGAAAGTCTACCTATTGAAAAACTCAAATATGATGCTGTCATTGGTGGTACGTTACTAACTGAAGGAAATATCAGAATCGTGGCGACCAAAGTTGGGTCTAAAAGTGTACTGTATCAAATTATTCAATTAATTAAAGATGCACAAAGTAAAAAGCCACCTATTCAAAAATTCGGTGATAAAGTAGCCGCTTATTTCGTCCCAATCGTCGTTACGATATCATTTTTCACTTTTTTTATTACTTACTTTATTGCACAATTACCGCTCCAACAATCCCTCATGAATGCGATAGCTACACTTGTTGTATCTTGCCCATGCGCCATGGGGCTAGCCACACCTACAGCTGTCATGGTTGGTCTGGGAAGAGCCGCAAAAAAAGGAATACTGATCAAAGGCGGAAGCACCATTGAGGAGATGTCCGATCTCAAACAGATGGTATTTGACAAAACGGGCACCTTAACAACTGGTGATTTTAATATCAAAGCAATTCAGACCTTTGGTATTGAACAATCGCAAGTCGAATCGATCATAGCACAATTGGAGAGTTATTCGAGTCATCCGATTGCCAAGTCGATCCGAAAACAACTCAAGGAGATAAAATCTTACCGCATTATCTTTAAGGAAGTCAATGAAATAAAAGGGAAAGGGATATTTGCTACAGACACAAATGGTAATAACTATTCCATTTGCAATGCAAAACTTGGTGAAAAGGATTACTCCAATCGCTATGATCTTGCCTTAACAATCAATGGCGTTGTAATTGCTGGCATTGTATTGGAAGATCAGATTAAGCCCTATGCAAAGGAACTCATCCAATACCTCAAAGATAAAGGGATACGCCCTATTCTTTTGAGTGGGGATCGACAAAGTAAATGTGAACGCACAGCGCAAAAGCTTGGTATTGCTGATGTATACTGGGATAAGTCGCCAGAAGAAAAACTAGAAATATTGTTCAAGCTCAAAAAGAATGGCCCTACCGCAATGGTTGGTGACGGTATCAATGACGCTCCGGCATTAGCTGCTGCCGATGTTGGCATCTCGCTCGGTGATTCGACACATATTGCTATTCAATCGGCCAAGGTGGTTTTATTAAACAATGATCTTAAATCCATTGAAAAGCTGCTAAAGATTGGTCACCATACCCTATTGACAATAAAACAAAATCTATTTTGGGCCTTCGCGTACAATATTGTGGCCATACCGCTTGCCGCTGTGGGCTTTCTCGGACCTATGCTTGCAGCCTTAAGCATGGCCTTTTCAGACTTAATTGTCATAGGCAATTCGATTCGACTCCGCTTTAAAAAAATCAAATAAAAACGATACCCCATAAGTACCAAGACAATCCATAAAAGATTGTCTTTTTTGTGTATATTAGGGCTTAAATCATTCGCTTTTGAGGTTAAATTTTTGTAACTTCGCATGCGTAGCAAGCCAGTTTACAGGGCTTGCTTACTAGTTTTATTGAAACCAAATTCATATGGCTGAAGAAACAGAAAACGACAACAATCTTGTTCCGGCAAACGACCGGATTATCCCAATCAACATCGAGGATCAGATGAAGTCTGCCTACATTGACTATTCCATGTCTGTCATTGTATCAAGAGCACTTCCTGATGCCCGTGATGGCATGAAACCAGTACACAGACGTGTTCTTTATGGCATGCTGGACTTAGGGGTTACCAGTGGCAAGCCTTACAAAAAGTCTGCCCGTATCGTCGGTGACGTATTAGGTAAGTATCACCCACATGGTGATTCGTCCGTTTATGACACCATGGTTCGTATGGCTCAAGATTGGAGTTTACGCTACCCTTTGGTAGATGGTCAAGGTAACTACGGTTCCATTGATGGCGATCCACCTGCGGCGATGCGTTACACTGAGGCAAGATTAAAGAAAATTGCCGAGGAAATGCTATCCGATATCAACAAAGACACTGTTGATTTCCAAAATAACTTTGACGATTCCTTACAAGAACCAACAGTCCTTCCTACGCGTATTCCAAACCTCCTGGTAAATGGAGCTTCGGGTATTGCTGTAGGTATGGCTACAAATATGGCTCCACATAACCTATCTGAGGTTATCGATGGTACAATCGCTTTTATTGATAATCGTGATATTGAGGTTCCAGAATTGATGCAGCACATCAAAGGCCCAGACTTCCCTACAGGTGCATTGATCTACGGCTATGCCGGGGTTCAAGATGCTTGTAATACGGGACGTGGCCGTATTGTCATGCGTGCAAAAGCTGAAATAGAAGCAACCAAGTCTGGAAGAGAGCAGATTATTGTTACCGAAATTCCCTATCAGGTGAACAAGGCGAATATGATCGAGCGTACAGCCGAACTGGTTAATGAGAAGAAACTAGAAGGTATCTCTGCCATCCGTGATGAATCTGACCGTACGGGTATGCGTATTGTGTACGACATCAAACGTGATGCAAATGCAAATGTTGTTTTAAACAATTTGTTTAAATATACAGCGCTACAAACTTCATTTTCAGTAAACAACATTGCTTTAGTTAAAGGAAGGCCAATGCTATTGAATCTGAAAGATATGATTCATGAGTTTGTGGAGCATAGACATGATGTAATCGTTAGACGTACACGCTATGAACTGGCAGAAGCTGAAAAACGTGCTCATATTCTAGAAGGGTATTTAATTGCCTTAGATCATTTGGATGAAGTCATCAAATTGATCCGTAACTCGGATACACCAGAAGATGCACGCGTTGGATTAATGGAAAAATTTGGCCTGTCCGACCTTCAGGCTCGCGCGATCCTCGATATGACCTTACGTCGTCTAACAGGACTGGAACGTGATAAGATTAAAGAGGAATATGCTGAATTGATGAAAACAATTGACTATTTGAAATCGATATTGGAAGACGAAGAGCTTCGTATGAAAATTATCAAAGACGAGTTAATTGAAATCAAGGAAAAATACGGTGACGAACGTCGATCTCAGATTGTACACTCTGCTGAAGATATGCGTATGGAAGATTTTATTGATGATGAAGAAATCGTTATCACAATCTCCCACAATAGTTACGTAAAACGTACTCCATTATCCGAATACAAACGTCAGGGACGCGGTGGTCGTGGATCAATTGGCACAAACACACGTGAAGAAGATTTTACCGAGCATATCATCACAGCCTCAGCACATAATTATATGCTGCTATTTACAGAGGCAGGTCGCTGTTTCTGGTTGCGTGCATTTGAGATTCCTGAAGGAAGCCGTACTTCTAGAGGTCGAGCACTTCAAAATATCATCAATGTTCCAAAAGAAGAAAAAATCAAGGCCTTCATCCTGGTGAAGAACTTGAAAGACCAAGAATATTTGGAAAACAACTTCATTATTATGTGTACCAAAAAAGGTACGATTAAGAAGACGTCTTTGGAAGCCTATTCTCGCCCAAGAGCAAACGGTATCAATGCCATCAATATTAATGAAGGCGATCAATTAATTGAAGCTTGTTTGACTACTGGAAGCAGTGAAATTGTCATGGCTCTCCGTTCTGGTCGAGCAATTCGTTTCAATGAATCTACAGTTCGTCCAATGGGCAGAACGGCAACAGGTGTACGTGGTATCACCTTGGGAGCCGAAAGTGATGAAGTGATTGGCATGATTAGTGTGAATGATTCGGAAACTACCGTGTTGGTCGTTTCTGAAAAAGGATACGGAAAACGGACAGATATCGAGGATTATCGCGTAACGAATCGTGGTGGTAAAGGTGTGAAAACAATCAACGTCACCGATAAAACAGGCGAACTCGTTGCGATAAAAGGCGTTACAGACAACGAAGATTTAATGATCATCAACAAGTCTGGTATTGTTATCCGTATTGCTGTGGAAGAATTAAGAGTAATGGGACGTGCAACACAAGGTGTAAGACTCATTAATTTAAAAGATAACGACGAGATCGCTTCTATTACGAAAGTCGATCGTGAAGAAGAATCTGAAGAAGAGTCTGAACTGACCGAAGAGTCAACGGAAAATGGCGATTCAACTTCTGAAGAAAACACGGACTTAAACGAAGAATAAATAGTCTAATGAAAAACTTACTGATATCATTGTTAATATCTGCAAGTAGTTTAACTGTTGTTGCCCAATCCAATCTGAAAGAGGGCAGCAACAGTTTTGCTTTATATACCAAAACTGGCGAATTTAAAAATCTTGAAAATGCGCGAAAGTTTGCAGACGCCGCCTTCCAATCGAAGAAAGATTCAGCTTCTGTCAACAATAATCTTTTAAGAGCATTGGTATATAGCTCCTTGGCAGTTGCAGATTCAACAAGGAAGCAGCCCTATAAAATGGATCCTATCGACGTATCCATCAAATCACTTAAGCTTCTGGATCAAAAAAAAGCACGTCGAAACTTTCCTGCGGAAATGGACTACATTCGTCAAAATCTTGCTGGAGCCATATCCTATCAGGGAGCGTTGGCTTTAAAAGATGGCAAATTTGACAAAGCTTATAAAGCTTACCTTCGAATAGATTCACTTGGTTTCAAAAATAATGATCTCAAATATAATCTGGCGGTACTCTCCGGCAAGAATAAAGATTATATGAATTCAATCAAATATTATGATGAACTCATTAAAAGTGAACATCCAAAGCCTAATTACTTTCTTGAATTAGCGCAGATTTATTCGCTCGGAGGTACTAAACAGGATGTCTTGAACGTTCTTGAAAAAGGACATGCTATATTTTCTGAAAATAAACAGATACTTTTTAGATTAATTGATGTGTATTCGGCCAATAATTCTTATGACGCTATCTTAAATGTCATTGCTGATGCTATCCGTCTAGAACCTGAAAATGTCGAACTGAACTATATTGCAGGCTATTCTTACGAAAATGCCAATGATATAAAACGGGCGAAAGAATATTATAATAATGTATTGCGATTGGATCCGAATAATTATGAATCTAATCTTGCATTAGGGTTAATCAATCTGGAGACTTTATTAAAGGAACCTTCCAACCAGGATATACAAGAGTTGACCATCGAGTATCTGTTGAAGGCAAATGAGATTAAGCCTTATGATGTCAATGCGCTTAAAGCTTTGGCTAAATATTATAAGCTTATTGATGACGCATCTCAATTAGACAGAGTGAATTTATTATTGAATCAATTAACAGTTAAATAGATATGAATTTAAAATCTCTATTATTATTAGCAGCAATAGGTACTGTATCTACCTCAGTTTCTTTTGCGCAGACGGGCAATGTTAAAAAGGCAAAATCTGCCCTAGCGAAATTCCAAGAATTGAAAGACGCTGGTACGGTTCAATTGGGTATTCCTAATTTGAAATCGGCGAAAGAAGCTATTGACGCAGCTGTTGTCAATGACAAAACAAAAGATAATGCGGAAGCGTGGACGGTATATGCATTGGTAAATGCAAACCTATCAACAATAGATAAGTCATCTGAATTAGCGAAATTGGCTGAGGACGGAATTGCGAAAGCAAAACAGCTGGATACAGACGGTGCGAATAAAGCGAATATTACTGTTGCAGAACAAATTCTGGGACAATATAATTTCAATTTGGGAGCAGAAGCATATCAAGCACAAAAATATGCTGAATCGTACAGCTCTTTTACAAAAGCGTTGACCTATCTTCCTGGAGATACATTAGTTACTTATTACAGCGGTGTTGCAGCGCTATCAAATAAGGATTATAAGAATGCTGTGGAACGTTATAAAGAACTAATTCCAAGAAAAGATTTCTCTTCGCATAAAACGATTATGGTCGATCTACCGAAATTGTACCTCTCTATGCAAGATACAACTTCAGCACTTGAATATGCAAAAAAAGCGGCTGAAGCTTATCCAGATGACAATGCGGCGATGACTCAAAACATCGAATTGAATCTGATTACAGGCCACGAAAAAGAAACAATTGATGCTATCACTGCACAATTAGCAAAAGATCCAAACAATAAAAGCTTAAATTATTACCTAGGCATAGCCCAATCTTCAGCGAAAAACGAAGACGCAGCAGTTGCAGCATACAAAAAAGCATTGGAGATTGATCCTAACTTTTTTGAGGCAAATACAAATTTAGCAATCACGTTAATGAACAAAACACGTGAAAAATTAAATGTTGTTAATAATAACAGAAAATTGACGCAAGCGCAATATGATGCAGAATTAAATAAGATTAAAGCAGAATTAAAGCCAGTGCTTCCTTACTTAGAGAAAGCAGTTTCTTTGCAACCAAAAAATGTAGATGCTTTAACGAATTTAAAGAACTACTATATTTTTATGCAAGACGAAGCTAAAACGGCCGAAATCAATGCTAAGATCAAAGAAGTAGAGTAAAAAATAAACTTCCATAAAAAAGCCCGCATCTGATGACGCGGGCTTTTTTATGGAAGTTTTTTAGGGTTAAGCTAAAATCGCAATTAACTCAATCTGAAATATCAACGTACATTCTCCTCCTTTTCGAGGTAACAACTCTTCCTTTCCATAAGCCAGTTTTGGTGGAAGGCACACCTCCCAGATTGATCCAACCGGCATCATTGAAATCGCTTCTTGCCAACCCACGATGAGTTCATTAATATAAAACGTTTCGGGGTGCTTCCGCTTATACGAACTATCGAATACAGTTCCGTCTAGAAGCTCGCCTTTATAATGGCAGATAACTTTAGCCGACTTCTTGGGAATTTGCCCCGCCCCCTTTGTTAATACCTTATAATGCAAACCCGATGCGCATACGACTACTCCTTCTTGCTGGGCATACTTTTCCAAAAATACCTTTCCAGCTTCCAGATTCTTTTCCGCAAGCGCTACTGAACTTAACTTATTTTTCTTTCTCTGAACCAAAACTCAATGGATTAAAATTCAATATTGCTAATTATTTATGTTAGCCTCAAAAATAACAGCTTTTTCTCCTTTTAACGAAAAAAGACCAAGTTTTTGTTCGATAGAACGCCTTTATCAAAGTAACTTTGCATCTAAGGTTTTCTCGAAACTGAATGCCTTACTCACCGGACAGTTTTCCTTCGCTTTATGCGCTATTGTTTGAAACTCAGTTTCGCTTATCGTTGGCACCTTTCCTTGCAGTTCAAGTTCAGATCGCACAATTGAACCATTCTCGAACACGATTGTCGACACGGTGATTAATTCTTCCGGGACAAAACCGGCTTCAGAAAGAAAAGCGCTCAATTGCATGGTGAAGCATCCTGCATGTGCTGCTGCCAATAATTCTTCGGGGTTTGTTCCCACACCATTTTCAAACCGTGTCGAAAATGAGTATTGCGTATGATCCAACGCTGTACTGTCTGTAGTCAGGCTACCTTTTCCTTCTTTCAGATTGCCATTCCATTGGGCTGTTGCTTTTCTTCTCATGTTTTCTATGCTAATTATTTAATTTTTCTAACGTTAATTTCTCCTGTCGCGATTCTAGCCTTTCAGGTATCTTTTATAGAACAAACAGTCGATCAAAAAGTTGTACACTATTGAATAATTGATGTCGCATTTTGAACAGCGCTTACGTTAACAATTGTATTAAAACTAAACTCATGAATAAATTATTGTACCTTTTCATCCTTGTTATCGCCTTCAATTCATGTAAAACTCGTCAAGTCAAAGAACAGGCTTTGATACAGGACTGTCCTGAAGAGAAGATTGTCAATAAAATACCTGGTCCCCCAGTAAAGGGTGAATCTGAAAAAGTTTACTATATCTATCAAGGCAAAAGAATTTCACCAAAACAATTTGACCAAGAATGGCTCGAGAAAAATTGTGATATTAAAGAGACAGTTGTTTATTGATTTTATTTCTTAAAACAAGCATAAAGACGTAATTTCGCCTAAAATTTTTATAATGACAGTTTCTCTTCGGGAGGTCAATCAAAAGATTTTAGGCTACGTCTCTTTAACTTTCCTTGGTTACCTCACAATCGGCCTATCGCTTGCTACCCTCCCCATCTTTATTCATCAAACTTTAGGATTTAATACAATTATTGCGGGACTGGTTATTAGCGTTCAATATATCGCTACTTTCCTACTACGCGGTTATGCAGGAAAAATTGTGGACACCAAGGGCCCCAAGATTTCCGTTCTGCGCAGCATGTTATTTTTTGCATTATCGGGACTCCTTTTACTGCTTGTTTTTTTATTCCGGTCTCAGCCTCTGCTCAGTTTGGGTCTCCTACTTATTACCCGCTTGTTTACTGGAATTGGAGAGGGTCTAGTGGGTGCGAGCCCTATAAATTGGGCATTAATGGAGCTCGGCGACGAACATGCCGCAAAAGCGATCTCTTTCAACGGAATAGCCAGCTATGGTGCATTGGCTATTGGTGCGCCCTTGGGTGTGTTGCTGGTGGATCATATCAATTATGAAGCTTTGGCTCTATTGACCAGTGCTATTGGTCTGCTCGGCTATTTTTATTGCCGCGCAAAAACACCCTATCAAGTGGCAGGTAAAAAGGCTGAAAAAGTGAGTTTTAGACGCGTATTGCTTTTAGTAGCTCCCTTTGGAATTTGTCTTGCCTTAGGTGGTCTGGGGTTTGGCAGTATCTCCACTTTTATGACGCTTTACTATGAACATTTCAATTGGGAAAATGGGGCAGCATGCTTAACTTTATTTGGCGTATTTTTTATTTTAACACGACTAATTTTCAATAAGGTCATTGACCAATATGGTGGGCTCAAGGTTGCCTTAGTTAGTCTTTTCGTTGAAACAGTAGGCCTCACGGTTATCGCCGTGGCAATTGATCCCTTATGGACCCTATTGGGCGCTGCGTTAACGGGTTTTGGCTTCTCACTGGTATTTCCTGCGCTTGGTGTCGAAGCCATTAAACGGGTAGACCAAAGTCAACAAGGCTCTGCTCTGGCTGCTTATGGGCTATTTATTGATATTTCACTTGGCATCACAGGTCCATTAATTGGCTTTGTGGCCAATAATAGGGGGATGACAGCGATATACCCATTTAGTACCATGATGGTCTGCATTGGTTTTGCCGTTGTTGGAAACCTACTCTATCAAAAACAGCGGGAGCTGACACCATAGTCTCCACTAAACATCTATATTGTATCAAAGATATACCTACAAAAAAAGCGGTGAATGTTTAAACATTCATCGCTCTTTTTGTAGGTATATTCGTTAAATTTAACCCTCAATACTAGGTACGCCAACAACTTCATTGGTATCAGCATTGTAATCGATACCCTCAAAATTGAAACCGAACAAATTGAAAAACTCGTTACGATAACCTTCAATATCTGAAATTTCCGCTAAATTTTCAGTTGTTGCTTTCTCCCACAATGCTGCAACTTCAGCCTGAACATCTTCACGCATTTCTAAGTCATCAACACGGATACGACCTTTTTCATCAAGCAATACTTTACCGTCAGCAGTATAAAGTCGCTCGGCAAACAAACGTTGCATTTGTTCAATTGTACCCTCGTGAATTCCTTTTTCTTTCATGACTTTGTACAATAAAGAAATGTATAAAGGAACAACAGGAATAGCTGAGCTTGATTGCGTAACCAAAGCTTTATTCACCGATACATAAGATACACCATTAATATCGCTCAAAATCGCGTTTATGGCAGGCACTGTTCCTTCTAAATCATCCTTCGCACGACCAATCGTACCATTACGGTAAATTGGATAAGTAAGTTCAGGACCTATGTAAGAATAGGCAACTGTTTTCGCTCCATCAGCTAACACACCAGCAGCTTTAAGATCTTCGATCCAAAACTTCCAGTCTTCTCCACCCATAACAGCTACAGTATTCGCAATATCTTCTTCATTTTCAACAGGCTGAATGGTAATATCTGAAATTACACCCGTATGGAAATCTACCGTTTTGTTGGTAAATGGTTCTTGTATCGGTTTCAAAACAGAAGCATGTGCTACCCCCGTTTTTGGATGCGTACGGCGTGGTGATGCCAAACTGTAAACCACTAAATCAACCTGTCCCAGATCCTTTTTAATAAGTTCAATAGTTTGTTTTTTCACTTCGTCCGAAAAAGCGTCACCATTGATACTTTTGGCATATAATCCCGCCTCATGGGCTTCTTTCTCAAAAGCTGCGGAATTGTACCATCCGGCAGTCCCGGGCTTGCCTTCTGCCGCAGGTTTTTCAAAAAATACACCGATTGTAGCAGCTCCAGAACCAAATGCTGCAGAAATCCGAGATGCAATACCAAATCCAGTAGAAGCACCGATTACCAATACTTTCTTTGGACCATTCGCGATCTCACCTTTGGATTTCACGTATTCAATTTGATTTTTAATGTTTTGCGCAGCCCCTTGTGGATGCGAGGTTAAACAAATAAAACCTCTAGTTCTTGGTTGTATAATCATCTTGATTAATTTTCTTACTACTTGTTTTATTGATTAGGCAAAATAAGGAATTTTAAATGAGAAAATCGCGATAAAAATCAATTAGTTTTTGTTTCATTTTCATTTAAACGGACATTTGCTTACTTTCACAAAGTTAAGTATACATCGCATTCCACTTATTTATGCCAATCCAATTTACAATAAAAAAGAATAAAAAAAATGCACTTTTTTTAGGAACGCTAGCCGCCTTATTTTTTGCCAGTACCTTCGTTCTAAACCGCATTATGGCCGCGTCCGGTGGAAGCTGGCAATGGACAGCCTCCTTACGGTTTATTTGGATGCTCCCAGTCTTACTTATCATTGTTGCCATAAGAGGAAACCTCATCGATTTACTTAAAGAAATCAGATCCAACCTTTGGCAATGGCTTCTTTGGAGTACCATCGGATTCGGACTGTTCTATGCGGCGCTTACCTATGGCGCAAATTATGGCCCATCTTGGCTCGTAGCCAGCACTTTCGAATTCACCATTATAGCCGGCATGTTTATTGGTCCGTTGCTCGAAACGAAAGGTCAGCGAAAAAGCATATCAAAAGCTTCACTCCTCTTCTCCATTCTAATTTTTTTAGGTATTCTTTTGATGCAAATTTCAGAAGCCCAGTCAACCTCCTTAAACAGCATGTTATTGGGAACCATCCCTGTATTGATCGGTGCCATTGCCTATCCCTTAGGTAACCGTAAAATGATGAAAATATCAAATAATAGGTTAGATGCTTTTCAACGCACGCTCGGGATGACGCTCTGTAGTATGCCATTTTGGATTATCCTGAGTCTATTTGGCTATTCTGATCATGGTTTACCAACTGATAGCCAGCTCTTCCAAACCTTTTTAGTGGCCATTTGTTCGGGGGTGATTGCAACACTTTTATTTTTCTCAGCTACTGATTTCGTTTATCACGATCATAAAGCCTTAGCAGCTGTAGAGGCAACACAGGCCATGGAAGTTATTTTTACGCTGCTAGGCGAAATTCTCATCTTGCAGGCGGCACTTCCAAATGTATATTCCTGTATGGGTATTGTATTGGTGGTCATTGGCATGATACTCCATAGTCGCACAAGTTAATAATCCCCTATCTTTTATCTGCTTGTAATGTTCTGCTTATTTTACTCAGGTTTAAGCTGTTGGCCATTGCCGAGAAAATATCATAATAGGTTCCTTTATGTGCGTAAAGATCTTCATGTTGTCCTTTCTCCACCACCATCCCCTTTTCCATGACCACAATAGCATTGGAATCGATGATCTGGGAGATACTGTGAGAAACGATAATCACTGTACGGTCTTTCTTTATGGCATCCAAACTATTTTTAATCTGTTCGGTCGCAATGGCGTCCAAATTAGCCGTAGGCTCGTCGAGAAAAATAATCGGTGGATTTCTTAAAAACAAACGAGCTATAGCGATCCGCTGCTGCTGCCCCCCTGACAGCGATTGCGCATCTGAATCGTAACCTTTGGGCAAATCCATAATCTGCTCATGGATATAGGCCTTTTTGGCCGCTTCAATGATCTCTCCCCTGGAACTTCCCATTTTACCATATTCAATATTTTCAAAGATAGTTCCTTTAAAAATATGATTCCGTTGCAATACCATACCGATATGTCGACGGAGAAACGCTGTATCGTATTTTGCCAAGTCTACCCCATCCAAAAAAATTTGCCCACTGGTGGGTTCATAAAATTTATCCAATAAGTTGATAATCGTACTTTTACCGGCTCCACTCAGCCCCACTAATGCCGTAATTTCATTTGGCTTGATCTCAAAATTTACATCCTTTAAAGCAACCGTCCCATTCGGATATTCAAAAAATACATTCCGTAATGCCAAATGTCCTTTTATCTGTGCCGGCTTATAATCTCCCTTTGATTCTATATACTCGTCAGATTCCAAAATTTCAAAGAAAGATTCCGAATAGACCAGGGCATCGTTTACCTCATCATAAATCCGGTGCAGCTGACGAATCGGCGCCGAAACGTTATTAAATAACATAATATGAAACATAATCGCACCAATGGTAATTTGGCCGGAGAGAACAAGATAGGCCGTTAAAACAATAATTATCACAACGGCAATCTGTTCTACGAAATTTTTAATGCTATCGTAAAAAAAACTTGTTTTTCAAGTTTCCATTTGATTCTCAGTCATTTCATATTGAATCTTTTCATTACGTTTCGCTTCTTCTGGCTCTCGAACGAAAGATTTAATTACCAAAATTGAATCGATCAAACTAATGATCCTATTATTTTTC
Organism: Sphingobacterium sp. UBA5639; assembly: GCF_002421245.1. Lineage (NCBI taxonomy): Bacteria > Pseudomonadati > Bacteroidota > Sphingobacteriia > Sphingobacteriales > Sphingobacteriaceae > Sphingobacterium > Sphingobacterium sp. UBA5639. The sequence continues at coordinate 23,201 of NZ_DIJR01000012.1, read as the reverse complement.
GACTCCCGGTATTTGCGCATCTGCCTCCTAAAGCCCGTCAATCTGGAGGCTTGGGTCTGACTAATATAAAGATACAAGGGAATAACAGCCAATCCCACTAGACCTACGTATACATTAGCGTAGAACATACAGATTAATGCAATGATTGCATTGGCAAACAAAGGCAGAATATCAATAAAGAAATTTTGGACCAGACGTGTCAACGAACTGATCCCGGCATCTATCCGGGTAGCCAATTTTCCACTTTCATTGTCGCTTGAGGTATAGAAGGCTAACTTATAGGTTAAAATGCGGTTTACAATGGATTGAGAAAAGTCACGTGCGATATAAATGCGAAGTTTCTCCCCGTAAAATTTCTGACCAAATTGCACAAAAGCGTAGACTATTTCTTTAATTAGTAAAATAATACTAATTATACCAACAAGATACATGCCTTTCGATAAAGGCTCCTTGGCGACCATCAGCTCATTAATTTCATCTACGGTATAACGTAAAATAAAAGCGTTTATTTGCGCCGCGAAAGACCCCACTACCGTTAATAGCAACGTATAAATAATCAACTGACGATAAGGTTTGGCAAAGGGAACAATTTTCTTAAATAATTGTGGGATAGTCATTGAAATCGATTTAATACACAGGAAACAATTAATCTACGGACATTGTTTAACTGAAAGCATACAATCAATTTGATCGCAACGTCGGGCTGACCTAAATTAGGAAGATATCCAAACCGTGAGGCCAGCTTCTTTGATAATCGAATAAATTAAACGGTACTGTCAGGAATATGTCTGGCATGACACAAACAGGGCTATCCAAAATGGATAGCCCTGTTTGTGTGAAGTGATAGCCCCGCTACATTAACCAAAAATCCGATTTAACACTTTGGCAAGGCGTAAACCACCTTTGAGCATACATTGCTCCATAATATCCTTGTTTTGATAGACATAAGTGTACGATAAAATGGCGTTATTAGCTACGTCAGCATAAATCTTTTCAGCTACTTGATTTGATTCATACAACCAATTCGAGAGTTCTCCAGCCGCTAACTGCGCATTCTCTTTTTTATTGTTCACATCTAAAACAGTTGCAAACTCGGTGTAACTATACTTCTCATTATCAACCAAATCGCTATCCCATACACGATGAATATTCGATTTTTTTCCAAACCAGCTTACTTCAATCTTATTGCCTCCTTGATCCTCAGCACGGCTAACGTGCATGGGTTGATGCGCATCGCCCAAAATATGGATCAAGAAATAGAGGTTTTGCTTTTGCTGATCCATTGGAAGAGTTTTATCTGCAAACGACTTCTCAATACGTAGCGCTGTCTTATAAAGATTCTCGTCGGCTGAACTTTCCAAACCCAATTGAAAATCAGCCCAGGGTAAATTCGAGTTTAAATTGATAAAATGGGAATTTCCCAGTTTTTTAAATTTAGGATTGGGATCTGATTTAATAAAATCGCCCCAGTTGGCCCAATAAGCCAGTTTCTGTTTTCCAATAATTTTCCCTATATTTTTTTTGGCTTTTTTTGTCAAATGGCGTTCCGCAATTTCGGCCACGACACGATGTCCCGTTGTACCCCACGCAAATACCGAAGAAAGCTGAAAACACATTGCCATTGCCAGCAAACCCTTAATCATTTTTTTCATTAGATTGTTGTTTTAAATGATGACGAAGTTCTTACCTGTAAAAAACGCTGTTCTCTCCACAAACTGGAGTTGAAAAGCGGAATCAAACCTGTAATAACTCATCTTACTATACTAAATGTTAATTATTTGAAAATATCGAAGGTATACTTTGCTGAGGACCAAAACTCATCCAGCGCAATTATTCGAGGCTTAAAAAAAGAAATGAGCTCAGCCCAGTCTGTCTCTTTAAAAACGCTGTAACCTGTTAAGCTTGTGTAGATCCGACAAATCGGTTTCCCATATTCGTCCGTTCCGTCCATGTCCCAAATCCACTCCTCTTCAAGAAGATCCTGCAACAACGCTTTAAACTGAAAAAATTGTTCTGCCATCAATGCCCTCAGTCCAGCATCAGGTTGTGACCACTGTATCGCAACAGTTGCCACTTTGTTATCCGCATCCATTTTGAAGTATAAATGCTTAATGCCTGTCTTGTAGTTGATCCAATTTACCTTATCCCCATCTGCAGAAGTATGTAAAGCCATAAATTGGCCAAACTTCGTCCAGAATAACTGTTTTAATTGTTTTATCTCTTCCCTTGAATACACCGATACAAATTTTAGTCAACAAAATTAGCAAAATAGCGCGGTATGTCTAAACCTTATTGGTATCAAAATTGTTGTTTTAACAATATATATTCAAAAGATGAACATGGATAAGAAAAAATCACTGTTACTGTTAGCTGGCGTCGCACTTAGCGCTGTGGCCTATAATGCCTTTAAGCCCGTCATCTCGCGACCTGACGTCGTCGATCCTTTTGACTTGGATAAATACCTTGGAAAATGGTATGAAATAGCTAGACTCGACTTTTATTGGGAAAAAGGCTTAAGTCAAGTTTCGGCAGAATACAGCAAAAATAAAAATGGTACAATACGTGTCAATAACCAAGGGTACTCCGAAGACAAAGAACGCTGGAAACAGTCTATCGGAAAAGCTAAATTTGTCAACAGCCCCAATGAAGGTGCACTTAAAGTGTCGTTCTTTGGACCGTTTTACAGTGGCTATAATATCGTAAAAATAACGTCGGATTATAAATATGCACTTATTTTTGGAGACAACCTCGACTATATGTGGATTTTGGGCCGTGAGAGGGAAATTCCAGATAAAATAAGAAATGAATTTTTAACCTATGCCCTCCAATGTGGATATAAAACAGGCGATCTGGTGTGGACCAAGCACTAAACCTGTATAATAGATCAAACCTTAGTTAAAGATAGGGGCCAATAGCTGATAGTTTAACGTCTTGTCCTGCGAGAGCACATCGGCTATTTCTTCAATGTCCTCAGGAGTAATTGCATTTCTGATACCTGCATTGTAAAGGTTCGTAAGGAAAAATGCAGCTTCACGTTTTTCGTTAAGCGGCAAAATTGAACTCCCGACATAGAAATTTAATACAGATACAGCATATTCGCCAAACAGGTTAAAACCGAAATCACCATTTTTCTGGAGGCAATAACGCATCATTTTTTCAAAATCAGAACGCAAAGTATCTTTAATCTCAGTAGTCATTGAACATCTTTTTAGAGGCATAGTTGCCGAAAATAGTGTATAACAACATACACTCTTCTCCTGGCAGGACAAAAATGCAAAAAATATCCCAAACAATGTACCGCGAAGCAGTAGATTGTTTGGGATAAATGGAGCGTTATGCCACGAATGGTTTACAATGCTTCTGCATGTTGAGAAACATCCAAGCCAAGCTCTTCATCTGTTTCTTCGACGCGCAATGGAGCGATAAGATCGGTGATCTTCAATAGTACCAATGAACCCACGAAGGCAAAAAATGACACCGCAAATAACGCGACCATATGGACAAAAAACAATTTCGTCTCGCCAAAAAATAGGCCATTGTCCACAACAAGTGGATTAACATTATGGTGAGCAAACACACCGGTAAGTACCATACCAACCATACCGCCTACCCCGTGACAAGGGAACACATCCAACGTATCGTCTATACTTGTTTTGCTTCTCAAATATACAACCAGATTACTAACCAAAGCACCAACCAAACCAATGATCATCGCATGTGGAATACTGACAAAACCAGCTGCTGGAGTAATTGCAACCAAACCAACAACAGCACCGATACATGCCCCCATTGCTGAAGGTTTTTTTCCACGTATGATATCAACAAATATCCATGCCATCGCGGCCATAGCCGATGCTGTAGTTGTGGTCGCAAAAGCATATGCTGCCAACGAATTTGCTCCACCGGCAGAACCGGCATTAAATCCAAACCAGCCAAACCATAAAAGTGCTGTACCCAAGATCACGTAGCTTATACGTGCTGGATTATGACTTTGTGTCTTACGTCCTTTTAAATAAATAGCAGCTGCCAACGCCGCCCAACCAGCCGACATGTGTACAACTGTACCACCGGCAAAATCAAGAACACCAAATTTTGCCAATATACCTTCTGGGTGCCAAGTAGCATGTGCCAATGGCATATAAATAAAAATACTGAACAGGATTATGAATAACATAAATGAATTAAAACGGATACGTTCTGCAAAAGCCCCAGTAATTAATGCCGGTGTAATAATCGCAAACTTCAATTGAAACATGGCAAACAAAACCAAAGGTATAGTGGGAAGCGCTCCCCAAGCAACATTCCCTAATGTACCTTTCATCATAAAAAATGTACGCGGATCACCCACAATACCACCGATATCATCGCCGAAAGCTAAACTAAAGCCAACAGTGACCCAAAGGATTGTCATTAAACACATACATATAAAGCTTTGCATCATCGTTGAAATTACATTCTTCTTGCTAACCATACCGCCGTAAAAAAAGGCAAGTCCAGGTGTCATAATCAACACCAATGCAGAAGAAGTCAACAACCAGGCCGTATCTCCCGTATCAAATTCTGTCTTGTTTAAGTCAGACAAGTCAATCGAGGGAAATACAAGTCCTAATACTCCCAAAAGAACTAGAACAATGAGTGGAATAATTTTTTTCATTTGTTTAAACTGATTAGTGTTTTCAATACATTAATAAAATTGTTAAAAAAATACAAGAACAAAACAAAAACCTACTTTCGCTTATAATTTTTTCAAATATAAAGTCTTTTTATTAAAAAAATACCATGTTATTTTATTTTTTATGATTTTTTTTACATAATTTCACAAAAACAAATACAAAAACCACAATAATCACTTTATTTTTAAACCAAAAACCAAACAAAACAAGCAAAACAAAGATAATTTCACCTAAAAACATCAAACAAACCAAACTTAAACCCCAAAAAAAACATGAAAAGACTTCTAACAACCATTATTTTATCGACATTTCTAATAAAAACAGCCACGTGCCAAGAAGAAACAAAAGAAAAAGGAATAGAAATATCCGGATCAGTAGACACCTATTGGAAATATGATTTTCAAAACAAACCCAACATCAACACCTATTTTACGGAAGACAACAATTCTGTGTCTATTGGCATGGTGGATTTGGCTGTAAAAAAGAAGTTTAAAAAAGCATCATTTGTCGGAGAATTATCTTTTGGGCCCAGAGGACAGTATCGATCCATTATGAACGGTGATGGCCAGGCCGGCGATGACAAAAACAGTTTCCACATCCAAAATTTATATGTAGGCTATGATCTAACCGAGAAGCTCAATCTTACTGCAGGATTCATGGGAACATTTGTGGGTTTTGAAGTAATATCGCCCACATACAACTTTCATTATTCAACTTCCTATTTATTTGGCGCCGGCCCATTTCAAGACGCAGGTTTAAAAGCTACCTATAGTTTCTCAGACAAAGTAGCCTTAATGGTCGGACTATTTAACGACTGGAACGTCTATCAAGATATGAACGGAGTTTCCCATGTCGGATCACAACTGGCCTATACCCCCAATGACAAAAGCAGCTTCTATCTCAATTTTCTGACAGGATCGTCCGCTGGCGGTAAAAACAATTACAGTTCCGGGACCTTGGTCGATCTCGTTGCTAATTATGACTTCACCTCAAAATTTTTCCTTGGATTAAATGCTACAAATTATAAAAAGAGAGATGGTGGCGGTTACTCTGGAATAGCACTTTATCCAAGAATTCATTTTTCAGAAAATTTTGGCCTAGGATTACGCGAAGAGTTTTTCCAAACGCATAAAGAGGAAGAAAATGGAATCCCTAGTTCCAATATCCTCGCAACCACCTTAACAGCAGAATACAATTACCATGGATTCAAATTTATTCCCGAAATCAGAATTGACAAAGGAAATACCGAACGATTCATCAAGAACGACTTAAGCCCAACTAAATCTGCAGGACAATTTCTATTGGCCTGTGTATACAGTTTCTAAAGAGCATTCCATTACACCAAAGAAAAGGGCAGGTTACACTGCAATGCCCCCAAAAGCGAGACACTTTCTGGGGGCATTTTTATGAGAAAAAACATAGTTTGGAATTCAAACTTAGTCTTGTCGATCGGATCGTTCAAGGCTATTGTTCAGCAAAAAACACTTACCGTACACTTATCGAAACATGCCGATCCATAATACGATCGGATTCGGGCGCATCTGCCTTATACTTGGCAAACTGTGAACCGTACCCCTCTGCACCGATTACCTGTTTGGAAAGCTGCTCTTTACCCAGGTAATCCTTTACAGCTGTTGCGCGCTCAAGCGATAACTTTTTATTAAAATCCTCATTACCTGTTTTGTCGGTATAACCACCGATCTTAATATTGGCTGCAGGAAAAGCCTTTAATATCGCCGCAAGATTACGCAGTTGCACCTGGCTTTCAGGCAACACCTCGGCTGTACCTGTTTTGAAATTCAGGTTATCGAAATCAAACCAGGTATTTTTCAGGGAATCCTCACCGATCGACTTATAATCGGATTTTAGAAATTGGACCAACTGATCTTCTATCCCGCCTTTAAATGCAGCAAGTTTGACACCATCTGGCAAGATGACCTCCGTCTGCTCGCGCTCCACTAAACTGGAACCTGTTTTCATGGTACTTGAATCCACCATTGCACTGTTCACACTGGTGTCGGTAGCACCGTCTTGCTTACTGCCGCTGCAGCCTTTTCCAAATAAAAACCAGAGTAGAGCCAATATAACCAAGGCGATTAAAATCTTCCACCAACCGCCACCGGACCCGCTTCTGGAACTGTTTTCAGCTATCGCTGCCCGCGACTCTCCTGTTCTCGGCAATGACAAAGGCTCTTTATGTGCTTCCAACTCATTTGCCGGATTAATGGAGCTTGACTTATGACTATCAACTTCCTTGACAACATCGGCAGGAACTGCAGGTTCAGTCACCGACTCCACAGGTGGAGAAAAATGCGCCCCATCGAAAAGCTTTCCAAAGGCACCTAAACCTAAACCCGCTGGCACAGCAGCAGCAAAAGCTGTTTTATTTTCCTGCAAAACATGACCGATACGTTCAAAATCCCAATTTTGTCCCTTATTTGTTAAACTGGAGAATATCGCTGGCAGAGAAAAATTCATTAATTTCCCAATGGAACTACCATCATAGCCCAAATAACCGGAAACGGTACTCAAAACGGTATCCAGGCCACCACCAAATATTGATCCCAGTAGCCCAGCCGAATTCTCACCTTCCACCGCACGATCCCCTGCAGACTCATCCGCGTTTGTCACACCGCCGAGAAGTCCTTTGAGATCAAAATCCGCGAAATGCTGCTTGGCCTTTTCAAGTATTGCCGAAATTCCACCGGAATCGGAATGTTGGCTTAAACCTAAAAACAAGGCGGGAATTGTTGCATTCAACCCCTGCTTCACCCCCCTCTTTATCCTGGTTTAAAACTTGCCCTATCTGAGCGACCGCTTCTTCGTCAAAAAAGTCCTTCGCCCCTTTTAAAAGCTGATTTTCCATAATCTTCGTTTATTTTTAGTTTTTATAAAACTCTAACAAACAAAGGTTTAATTTGTTTACTCAATACGATTTACTGATCAAAATTACCCGAAAGCCATTTCGGAAGGACAAACTCGGATGCCAAATGAGCCCATCGGTAGTTCTGCCAATTAGCTTTACTGATCCACAGCACTTCGTCCAGTTCTTCGTAAGCCTCAAATGCATGACGCTCTGCCAGTTTAATTAAATAGATATAGCCCACGACAACCGTATTAAGCTCATTTACGGCTTGCGTACTGTGGCTTCCGATAAACCGTATTTCCATCCCGCCCACGTCATACTGAAGCTCCTCCTTGAGTTCGCGAATTAAGGTCTCCTCACGGCTTTCTTCCGGAGCTACCTTCCCGCCGGGCAGCTGAAAATAGCTAGAACCTTTTTTACGAACCATCAGCAAATCTCCTTCCGGGGCAAGCATCACCCCCGAGCAAATAACAATTTTGTCCATATCACTTATTTCACACTGATTATTTTAGACCACAAAACTAACTTTTTATCCATCATCAAAGAAATATATCCCCCGCATTCAAGACAGCTCTTTACAACCAAATTTCACACCAAGTGAACGTCATAACCTCGAAAATCTGTTAGGGTTCACAAAACGAATATTAAAGGTTTAACGTTATTTCTTTTTCTTTCAACTGCAATAAAATTGCAAATAATAAACTAATTATCTAAGTTTAAGGTATAAAACGATAATCTATACATCCATATATGAATCGAAGATTAACCTGTTTCATACTAAGCATGTTGTTCCTATTGCCGGGATGCCGTCAAGATAAGAAAAACACAACAAAGACCAATCAGCAAACTGAACAGCGAAAACCTACACCTCCTAAAGAGCAGGTTGAGAAGAAAAAAGTATTTACGGCTGAGGATATTATCCTAAAAAAAGAGCTGCTTTACAACAAATACACCCTGGAGGACAGTTATCCCTATAAAGATACCACGCGAGGTTTTCAATGGGATAAAATCAAGGAACGCCTGGCCTTTATCGAAAATTTTCAACAGTCTCCATCGCTGTACGGCGTTCTACAAAATTATCAAAATGAAAAGGGCGAAGCGCCAACAATCCAGAATTATAAGCGGGACTCTTATAAACGCGTGTCCGACAGTTTCAATGTCGAACGCTATCAAGCGGCACCCCTCTACGATCTTAACAGCGCGAAGGCCGTTCGTTACGGTCGGGACGGCTGGCTCGTTCGCGTACAAGGCCCCGACAGCATCGCACGGATTCCGATTGAGGGTATTTCATTCGAAGGGAAATATACCGTACCCAAAAGATATCTTCGCATCATTAGCGATACCGTACAGTTCAACATTATCAATGTTGTCGATGTGAAGAACCAAAATATCTGCACCTTGGAGAAGGTCGGTAACGAATGGCTTGTCCGAAGCATGAACCCCGTGACGAGTGGCCGGCACAAACCTCCCCATGCCCAGGAAACACCGACAGGCCTCTTTGTGGTCCAGGAACACAAATCCAAGATGTTTTACTATGAAGACGGTACCAAAACTTATGCCGGATTCGCCCCCTATGCTACCCGATTTACCGCCGGGGCCTATATACATGGGGTTCCAGTTAACAATCCCAACGGCAGCATCATTGAATATAGTGAGAGTCTGGGCACAATACCCAAGTCCCATATGTGCGTCAGAAATGCGTCATCTCACGCTCAATTTGTCTATAAACGGTCAAAAGACCTCGCTTCGCTGGTTGTTGTTATTGATTAACAATATTTAACATTCTGTAAATCAAATATTATTATCTTTAATCATTAATTTTGTAAACATCTACACAGAAAAGGGAGAAGAATGGGAAATACGTTTATGTTTCTTTTGATGGCACTTAATACAGCACTGTCCTCACAAGAAGAATTAAAAACAACAGATCAACAAACCACCAGCACTCATCGTATCAATGTCGAACGTCAACATACCGAAGTTGACTCATTGTATGATGAAATGAATCTAGGCAAAGTATTAAAATACGAAGCGTTTCGTCAAGCAATGGAAGGCAGAAAAGAACTTCCGATCCACAACAAGGACATCATGACCGTCATCGATTTTTCATTGGCATCAACGGAAAAGAGGCTTGTGGTACTCGATCTTGCGCACAAAAAAGTACTATTCAACACGCTGGTCGCACATGGAAAAAATAGCGGTGAAAACTATGCCGTCAATTTTTCAAATCAACAGGAATCACTGAAAAGTTCTTTAGGATTCTTTACAACAGAAAACACCTACAATGGCGAGAACGGCTACTCTTTGGTTTTAAATGGTCTTGAAGAGGGGATAAATGACAATGCAAAAGCACGATATGTTGTGATGCATGGCGCCGACTACTGTAGCACAGGAACAATAGCAAGTTTAGGCAGACTTGGCAAAAGCTACGGCTGCCCCGCGGTTCCAAGAGAGTTTGCAGGTCCAATCATTAACACAATCAAAGATGGAACGTTGTTGTTTATTTACGCTGACAACTCCGAATACCTCGCAAAAACACGTTTGATCCATCAACCTAATATATTAATGGCTCAATTTCAAAAAAGACAGTCCGCCTTTGATCACGAAGGCTAACAACAAAAAAGCCTGATAGAAATATTTCATCAGGCTTTTTTATGTTGTAAATCACTGTCCGACAGAGCACCTTCGCATTCACGTTAAGCTAAGATTTATGCTTTTTCTTAAATTTCAACATCCAATTGTAAATTGCATCGTCATGAAACAGTCGTTCCACGCTTCCGTGTGTGCCCCCTTTTATTACATTTAAGCTCACATTTGCTTCCGGATCCTCTCTTTTTATCGCATTCATAATTTTTTGGGATTCCGAAATTGGCACAGCACGATCAGCAGTACCATGATGAAGCCATATCGGCACCTGCGTCAGGTTAGATGCATACTGACTCGATCCACCACCACATATTGCAACGGCAGCAGCCACCCTTTCAGGATATTTGCCAGCCACATCCATTGTGCCATAGCCTCCCATACTCATGCCGCAAACGTAAATACGATCGGGGTCGGCATTGTAATGTTCAATAACATAGTCAACAATTTCGATCACTTTGTCTGGATCCCATCCTCCCCGGGACTGTGGTGCAACAATTATCCCAGGTACATCCTGCCCTTTATTGATGGCATACAATACACCGTAACGCTTTACACGGTCTAAATTTGTCCCGGACAAACTTCTTCCGTGCAAAAACACAAACACAGGCTGCTTTTCAGATTCCAATGAATCCGGTGCAGCATCTTTCAATAGAAAGGGATAAGCAGTCTCCCCTTTTATAGCGTGTATCTCCTGCGCATTTACGCGCATCAACAGCATAAAGAAAAAACAGATATACAGGTAAATTTTTCGCATACTTCTTGTCTATGACTATCTAGCTTAATTTTGGAGCACTAAAAATACAATTAAATGACTTTTATGGTATGCATTTAACATGTTTTAACACTTCGATTCGGGAACATAGCCATTCAAAGAAAAGAAAGGCCTCATTCCTTATTAGCACAAATTGATCATTTGAAAGATTCCATCCAATTATAATTGCATTTCATGCCAAAATTATCTTAGTTTGTAACATTGTCGCAAAATATCCAAGCTCTCACATGAAAATATTGCATACCTCCGATTGGCATTTAGGAAAAAGATTGGACAGTTTTTCCCGGATAGATGAACAAGTACTGGTCATGGACGAAATCGTTCATATCGCAGATCGGGAAAACGTGGATCTGGTGATCGTCGCAGGAGATCTGTTCGATGCCTTCAATCCAGGTGTGGAAGCCATTGAGTTATTTTACCGAACCATCAAGCGTCTTACAAAGAATGGCATGCGCCCTGTAATAGCAATCGCAGGCAATCACGATTCACCTCATTTGATTGATGCACCCGATCCTTTGGCAAGAACGTCAGGGATCATCTTAATCGGGCATCCTCATGCTGTGGTCACTCCTTTCGCAACAGAGGGTTTCACCGTGTTACAGTCAGATACAGGCTTCATCGAATTAAGCTTGCCGCAATTTGACTACCCGATTCGTATTCTTCACACAGCATATGCCAATGAAATACGCTTAAAACAGTATCTAGGCGAAGAGAAAGAAAGTAAATTGAATGAAGTGTTAGCGGCAAATTGGCAAAAAATAGCCAATACCTATTGCGATGATAAAGGCGTCAATATATTGACGGCACATCTTTACATGAATAAATTGGGCAGTCCACTTTTAGAGGAGCCAGATGGCGAAAAACCGGTCAAAATTGGTAATGCAGACTTAATCTATTCAGAGGCCATCCCGCCGCAGGTCCAATACACGGCATTAGGGCATATCCATGGTTATAAAAATATCGGTTCGGCTGAGAAACCGGTAATTTATGCATCTTCGCCCCTATGTTATAGCTTTTCGGAGGCTGGGCAAACTAAATACGTTGCGCTGGTGAATGTATCGGCCGGAGAACAAGCAATTGTCGAGCGCATTCCATTGACTCAGGGCAAACCGCTGGTCCGAAAATCATTCGACGATATTGAGCAGTGTATATCTTGGTTGTCTGAAAACCCCAATGCATTGGTGGAGCTCACGCTGAAATCGGAGACCTTCTTAAAAGCCGAGGACCGCAAGCGAATCTATCAGAGCCATTCGGGAATAATCTACCTCATTCCGCTCGTTAAGCAGGATGAGCAAGAGCTGCTTGAAGCCAAAGAAATTAATCTTACACAAGACATGTCGACCTTATTCAACGATTATTTTAAATCCAAGAACGGCAACCAGGCACCCAATGATGACATCCTCGATCTTTTTCACGAAATCCTAAACTCATAATCCATGATTCCATTAAAGTTAACTCTAGAAGGGATATACTCTTATCAAGAACGTCAGACGATCGATTTCACTGCGCTTTCTCAAGCAGGTCTTTTTGGTATCTTCGGTGCTGTGGGTTCCGGCAAATCATCGATATTGGAAGCAATTACCTACGCCTTATTTGGGGAAACAGAACGCCTGAATGCACGGGATAAGCGCGCTTATAACATGATGAATCTAAAGTCTAACCGATCTTATATTGAGCTTGATTTCGTCAACTTTGAAGACCGTACATTTAGAATTACCCGCGAATTTAAACGCAATTCCAAAAATTTCGATGATGTGAAATCGCCCACGGTTGTACTCTACGAAAAAATCAATGAAGCATGGGTTCCACTAGAAAGCAGCAATACGCAGCATATCATCGGATTAAGCTATGAGAACTTCAAGCGGACAATCATCATTCCTCAAGGACAGTTTAAAGAGTTTATAGAACTCGGAGCCAAGGAACGCACGGATATGATGAAAGAAATTTTTCAGCTGCATCGATTCGACCTGCAGGATAAAGTTTCCAACCTCTATAAAAAAAATCAGTCCGAACTGGATCACCTCAACGGTCAATTAATCGGATTTGATGAGGTCACAACCGAACTGATAGAAACGACCGAAACAAATCTCCAACTGGCAGTCGAGTCCTTTGTCGTCCTTGAGTCGTCGTACAAGGCGCATCATGAAAGGTTCTTAAACCTCAAAAAACTCAAAGAGGATTTCTTAGAACTCCGAACAGTGAAAGCACTCTTTCAGCAATTGCTAGAACAAAAAGATGAAAAAGAAACTTTACGGTTAAAGTTAAATCGCTTTGAGGAAGCGCAAACCAACTTTCTACATATTCTTAAAACTAAGGAAAAATTAGCGGCGGAAGGCCTAATTACACAGAAAAGAGTAGAAACCGAAAAGCAGAGACAGGCCGAAATTCAACAGCTAATCCAGGAGCATTCCTCAAGTCTAAATCTGTTGAAATCACAATATGAGCTGCTACCACAGCGTCGTATTCAGGAATTGGACCTGGAATTGATAAGCCAATTGATTACGTTTTCAAATGAAATCAAGAGTTTACAGGATCGGGCGCAGAAGGGACGCAATTTTGTGCAGGAAACGAAAGATCAACAACGACATTATAAAGCCAGAATTCAGGAGACAGAAATTCAAATCGTCAGCCTAAAGCGAGCAAAACCCTCATCTCAAGAACTCATGGAGCTGGGTCAGTGGTATACCAAGCAGCAGAGCATCCAGCAGCAGGAAGACGACCTGAACAAACAGGCCATTGATTTAGAAAAAAGCATAGCCATACTGAAGAATGAACTCCATACCTTCCATCCTGATCTCGAAGAATTTCGATCCAATCATCCTCTTGTCGTCAATGCCCTCGAGCAAAAACTTCAAGCACTCCAAGATGAAAAATCTCATCTTCTCCTGCAGCAAAGGCTGACCCAATATGCAGAAAACCTTAAAGCAGGCTCCCCGTGCCCACTATGTGGAGCTTTGGAACATCCCGCCATCAATCAAGGACAGGATATTTCTCACCAGGTTGCCGCTAATGAGAAATTGATTACTGAGACAAATGAGAACCTTAAGCACCAACAGGATCAGCAATTTCAGGTCGAGAAACTTCAGCTACGTTTGCAGTCACTAAATGATCAGCAACAAGATCTACATACGAAAATACAGCTGAATGCCCGTAACAAAATTGCGCATGCCCAACAATTTACATGGGCCGGTTATAGTCCTTCGGATGAATCCAGCTACACATCAAATAAGCAGGAGCTTGCCCGGATCGAAACGCAACTAGCAAAAGTGGAGCAACAACTTGGCGAACACCAGGCTACACTCGCCTCCGTTGAGGAAAAGCTGGAGAAATACAATAAAGCACTGCATCAGTTTGAACGTGATGAAGCAAGCAAACAGGCCCAGATTAATCAAAATATGGGGAATCTAAAAACGCTGCGCTGGTCCGACTATAAAATGCGGGAGTCCGAAGCAGTCGAACAGGAATATACTGCACTGAAAAGATCGAATCTTGAGATTGAGCGCGACTACATTGCTTTAAGCGAACGATTAAATGAGTTAAACAGTCAATTTGCAGCCCAAAACAGCTTGGTACAGACCATTGTTGAACAGCTCGGACATATCGAACGTGAAAGTCAAGAGGCCGATGTCACGCTCCAACAGCTACTTGAGGCGTCACCCTTTGAAACGTTGGAAGAGATTCGGCAAATACTCGCGGAGAATTTGTCTGTCATACAGATCCGACAAGAGCTGGAGCAATTTCAGATTCAATTTGAAACGGTGAAGGCACAGATCAGTCAGTTGGAAAAGAAACTCGTCGACCAGGTATATGACGAAAACCAATTTCTCGCGCAGGAAAAAATCCTGGATGAGAGCGCCCAAGAATTGAAAGCAAGCACAGAAAATGTTGCCCGACTTCAACAAGAGCGCGATCAGCTAAGAATCGCCTATGCTAAAAAGGAAAATCTCCAGCAACAACAGATCAAACTAAGTTTACGCCACGATAATTTGAAACAACTTTTTAATCTATTTAAAGGTGCGGGCTTTGTGCAATATGTTTCTTCGATTTATTTACGGCAGCTGTGTGATCATGCGAACATTCGTTTCCATCGCATGACCCGCAATCAACTTAGCCTGCAGCTGAATGACAACAATGAATTTGAAATTATCGATTATTTGAATGAGGGAAAAAATCGCAGTGTAAAAACACTATCCGGTGGACAGGCATTTCAGGTATCCCTAAGTCTGGCTTTGGCCTTAGCAGAAAGTGTACAGTCTAATTCGCGTGCGGCCAGAAACTTCTTTTTTATCGATGAAGGCTTTGGAACACAAGATATCACTTCTGTTAATATTGTTTTCGAAACCCTATTAGATTTACACAAGGAAAACCGCATCGTCGGTATTATTTCACATGTTGAAGAGCTCAAAGAACGTATTCCAGTATCCCTTTCAATAGAAAAGGATGAAGAGCGTGGCAGTCAAATTTTTATCAATTAATTCCGTTTTATTTTGTATATTAGTTATAGCGGTTCCGCTGAACGAGCCTGATCGCTATAACCAACAAAAACAAAAGATTATGGGCTTATTTTCAAACAATAAAAAAGGAAAAGGGTCTCATCCTTTTTTTCATAAGGCGACCAAAACAGTAAGCGGCACGGCCTTTTCAGCTAAAGAAACCAGTCAAACAAGGACGGTACAATCCATGCTTTTTGTCAAACAATACGATATACTAACGATCTTAAGGGAGGTTTTAATGCCGCAGAATCAAAACTAAAATTAAGCAGATTTCCATCTTCCATACTAACGTGAATGATGTTGGCCCTACATGTAAACGTAAACAGACTATGTTTACTACGCACGATTAGTGCCTAGGTTAAAGAAAGTCTAGGTACAGCATAGCGTATAAAGCTATCAAAATTTAGCAAAACAACATGATTGCTAATCACTGGGAACCAGAACTTCACAATTGGCTTTAGGGCAGAAAAAAGAAATACAATAAAACATTGAAATTATAAAAAAGAAAGTTTATTTTAACCAGACAAAACTTTTTCCAAAAAAATATTGTCATACGATAAATAACAATCGATAGACAGTATATTTGTCAGCTATATGAAGTACAAACAAATCAACAATAATTCCATCAATCAAATCATGCTAATCGTCATCATATTGGCGATATGTATATTGATCTTTACAAGCTTATTCTACTACCTCCCCGGTTTTCTGGGAGCAGTTACCTTATATATTCTTTTTAGAAAAATCAATTTTAAGTTGACTGAAGAAAAGAAATGGAATAAATCTTTCGCCAGTATTTTATTGATATTATTGACTATCATATTCTTGGTAGGGCCACTCTATCTGTTAATCAACTACATGGTACCTCAGGTAACAGAAGTCATTAGCAACAAAGACGATCTGATGCACAAGTTTGACTCGATCAAAACGTACTTTAAAGATAGCCCCTATTTAAGCAATATCGATCTTTCTGATACCGCCTTAATGGGAACGCTTCAAAAAGCAGCTAAATTTATACCCAATATTCTGAATTCCGTTGCGGAAGTTGGTGTCAATATACTAGTAGCGCTATTTGTGTTGTATTTTATGTTGGTTAGCAGCAAAAAACTAGAACAAACCATTTATCAAGCGATCCCTTTCACCCAAACCAGTAAAGCCGAGTTGTGGAAAGAGTTTGATATGATGGTAAAATCCAATGCAATCGGCATCCCGATTTTGGCTATATGCCAAGGTATTGTAGCGGGGCTTGGTTATTGGTTCTTTGGCTTAGAGAGCCCGATCTTTCTGGGAATTCTTACCGCAGTTTCCACTATAATCCCAATTTTGGGAACCATGGTGGTGTATCTACCGGCAGCGCTTTTTCTACTGGCGAATGGACAGTCCGGAAATGCAATAGGTCTTGCCTTATATGGTATCATTATTATTGGTAGTATTGATAATGTACTTCGATTTACCATATTGAAAAAGTTGGGTGACGTTCATCCCTTAATAACGGTATTCGGTGTTTTGTTGGGATTAAACCTATTTGGTATGCTGGGATTGATCTTCGGTCCACTAATCCTATCTTGTGTGGGTGTATTATTGAAAGTGTATAGCATTGAATTTGGAAGAAGTACGCCAGAAATTATTCAATCTACCTCATTGACAGACTCAAAGTCTACGCATGACGGTCCTGACATCATAGAATAAAGGAACTGCAACAGGTTAAATTGTTTTGATCACAACATGCATTAATATCCAGTATACTGTCATAAATTAATTTCTACGATTAAGAATCCCTTTTTTTTCATAGTTTTGATCATTAGTATAATACATTCTTCAATACTTTCTACGTAAAAATTGACGATGTATTAAGCATAAACATTAAAACGATAAAATCACGAAAACTGATTTAAAAGCAAACGTATTCTATGAATAAAAAGATAATCTTAGGAGTGACAGCGTTATTGGCCGCCGGCATTCTTTCCTCATGCAACAACAACAAACCGAAAACAGATCAAACTGCAAATACTACGCAGGAAGCCAGTGCTGACAGCCATGATCATGCAGGTCATGATCATGCAGACCACGATCCTATTCAAGCTGCGCCAAAGCAATCTTCCGACCCTGCAGCCATTCTTCCTAATTTCACATTTTATCAGCTTCGTTCGGGCATCCGTGTTACGCAGGAAAACGTTGCTAAAGACAAGAATACCGTTTTTATTCTATTTGATCCCGGGTGTAGTCATTGCCAACATGAAGCTACGGAGCTTGAAAAGAATATTGATCGTATAAAAGACGTCAATATTTATTATATTTCCATGAATGATCCGGCCTTAGTACTAGGTTTTTTTGACACCTTTGCACCTAAACTATCCAAAGCATCCAACGTAGAGGTATTGATTGATAAAGACCAAACGTTTATACAGACCATCCACGTACCTTCACAATTTCCCGCAAATTACGTCTATGGTGCGGACGGAAAACTAAAAGCACATTGGGAAGGTGAAAAAAATATTAACGAAGCAATAAGCCAATTTCATAAATAATCTGAAATGCTAAACATAGCAATCAATGGATTCGGACGCATCGGTCGGAATACACTACGTAATATCTTTTTACGGGAGGCTTTCGATGAACTGCAGGTCATTGCCATCAATGACCTGACAGATACGAAGACCTTAGCCCACCTATTTAAATACGATTCTGTACATGGTCCTTTTCCTGGCACCGTGACACACGATGAAAAACATATTATTGTCAATGGTCTTTCCATCTTGGTTACCAATGAAAAAGATCCTGCAGCACTGCCTTGGCAGGAGCTTCAAATTGATGTTGTCGTCGAATCTACAGGGTATTTCACCAGTCGTGACAAAGCGGCTCTCCACCTGGAAGCTGGTGCAAAAAAAGTGATTATCTCCGCCCCGGCACAAGATAAAGACATTCCAACAGTGGTATTGGGCATTAATGACAGTGTCATTGATCTATCTGCTTCGATTTTATCCAATGCCTCCTGTACAACAAACAATGTTGCTCCCCTCGTTAAAATATTGGATGAAAATTGGGGCATCAGAGATGGCTATATTACCACGGTTCATTCCATGACGGGAGACCAGAATCTTCACGACGCACCACATAAAGATTTAAGGAGAGCACGGGCAGCATCGTCGGCGATCATTCCAACAACTACTGGTGCCGCTAAAGCGATTACCAATGTTTTTCCGCATCTGCAGAATAAACTTGGCGGAGCCGGGATACGTGTCCCCGTACTCAACGGTTCATTGACGGACTTTACCTGTACGCTCGAGAAAGAAACCACTGTAGAGGAAATCAATAAAGCATTCAAAGCTGCAGCAGAAGACGAATTAAAAAACGTATTATTTTATACAGAAGACCCCATCGTTTCGGTAGATATCATCAATAACCCCTATTCATGTGTATTTGATGCGCAATTAACCTCGGTAGTGGGCGGTCTGGTCAAAGTTGTGGGCTGGTATGACAATGAATTTGGTTATTCCAATCGTTTGGTTGACCTTCTGATCAAGATCGATAGGCTCGCATAAGTTTGCTACCTCATCATCATCTTAGGATAGGTGGCGGCATAAAAAAAGCGTCCTTGCCAATTATAATTGGCAAGGACGCTTTTTTTTCTTCATGCATTAATTTTACATTTCCCCTTCAACGCCTAATCCAAATAACGCAAAATCATATTTGACCGGATCCAGCGGATCCAGTAAGCGCAGATTGGCTGTTAATTCCTGGGCTGTTTTCCAATTCACTTTATCCAGCGTAATTAGACCAAATTTGCGGGCAACACGCTCGACATGGACGTCGCATGGACAGATGAGATCTTTTGGGGACAGGCGGTGCCAAATACCAAAATCTACACCTTTTGTATCTTTTCTGACCATCCAGCGTAAAAACATATTGATCCGCTTAACAGTTGACTTCTGTGCTGGACTACTAATGTGCTTCCGCGTGCGAACAGGATAATCAGGTAAGGAAAAGAAATAGGTTTTAAAGGCATTCAATGCCATTTCTAGGTCGACCTCTTCCCTGTTCTCCTGTCCTACGAGAAAAGCATCCTCCAAAGATTCGAAATGCGTATAGTGATGCTTAAAAAAAGAAACAAAATAAAGAATGTCGGTATCATTGAAGGTACGGTGCTTAAAACCCAGCAAGGTCTTTAAATCCTGTTCTTGGTGATTTACAATATAATCGTATGGCGAACCATCCATACGAGCCACCAGTTCATTACATTTATTGATAATCGTCTTTCTTTGTCCCCAAGCCATGATGGAAGCCAAAAATCCCATGATCTCAATATCCTGCTTCCGGGAAAATTGATGGGGAATCGATATGGGATCATTTGGAATAAAACCAGGTTGATTATATTCATCAACTTTCTTATCCAAGAAATCTTTCAGATCAAAATCAACGTCCATACTAATCCTTATCTTCCAGTTTGAAGAATACCTTTACAAATCTTTGCGATCAAGCCTGGGCCTTCGTAGATAAAACCGGTATAAACTTGAATGAGACTGGCTCCAGCATCTAACTTCTCAATGGCATCTTTCGCCGAATGAATCCCCCCTACACCGATGATCGGAAATGCCTTGTTGGATTTTTCACTTAAGTAGCGAATCACTTCCGTTGAACGTTTTGTCAAAGGACGTCCACTTACACCACCCGCTTCATTGATCAGCTCCTGTTGGCTCTGTAAGCCTTCTCTTGAAATCGTCGTATTCGTTGCGATAACACCTGCAATTTGAGTTTCCAAAACGATCTCGACAATATCATCCAATTGACTATCCGTCAAATCGGGCGCTATTTTAAGCAAGATGGGCTTCGGAGCCGATTTTGCGATATTGAGGCTTTGTAAAGTATTCAATATATGTTTTAAAGGCTCCTTTTCCTGTAAATCCCGTAAGCCCGGTGTATTCGGAGAACTCACATTGACAACAAAATAATCCACGTAGTCAAACAATGCATTGAAGCAATAAATATAATCATTGACAGCTTCTTCATTGGGTGTCACCTTATTCTTACCGATATTTCCCCCTATTAACAATCCTTTTCGATCCTTTAGATTTTTCAATCTTGTAGCGGCAACATCTGCCCCCTGATTATTAAATCCCATTCTATTGATCAACGCTTCATCGGGAACAAGGCGGAACATCCTGGGTTTATCGTTGCCCGGTTGCGGATTAGGAGTTACCGTTCCAATTTCGATAAAACCAAATCCCAAATTAGTCATATCCGCAATATATTCCGCATTTTTATCAAAGCCAGCAGCAAGGCCCACCGGATTTTTAAATTTCAATCCAAAGACTTCGCGTTCCAAACGTGGATCTTCCACGGTAAAAAAAGCATTCAATAATTGTTTGGCGCCCCAAATTTTTGAGAAAACATTCAATCCACCGGTCACTTTATGGTGAGCCGTCTCCGGATTCATTGTAAAGAATATAGGTTTGACTAATTTATACATAATCGCAAAGTTACTCAAAGAAGAAGAAATATTCATTACTTTTGTACTTTTGCAGTTGAAATGATATCAATAAATAATTTAACATTTGAAATAGGATCTCGCGCTTTATATGACGAAGCAAACTGGCATATCAAACCAGGAGATAAAGTTGGCTTGATCGGTGCCAATGGTACAGGTAAATCGACTTTACTTCGCCTTATTGTCGGTCAATATACGCCCACATCAGGAACGATTTCCATGGCGAAGGACCTTAAGATTGGTTATTTAAACCAGGACTTATTGTCGTACCATTCTGACAAAAGCATTTTGCATGTTGCCATGGAAGCTTTTGAGCGCCAAAATCAATTACATGCCGAAATCGAGGACTTACTCCACAAACTAGAAACAGATTATTCGGATGAAATCCTGAATAAACTAAGTGATAAACAAGTAGAATTTGAGGCTTTAGATGGTTATAACATCGAATTTAAGGCCCATGAAATCCTTGCCGGTTTAGGTTTTTCCGAAGAAGAACAGAAAAGACCATTGGCCACTTTCTCCGGAGGTTGGCGTATGCGGGTTATGCTTGCCCGTATCTTATTGCAAACTCCAGATATTCTGTTATTGGATGAACCGACCAACCACATGGACTTACCTTCCATCAAATGGCTGGAGAACTATCTGCAAGCATTTGATGGCGCCATTGTGATTGTTTCCCACGATCGATATTTTCTTGACCGCATCATCAAGAAAACGGTAGAATCACGTAAAGGAAAATTAACACTTTATGCAGGTAACTACAGTTTTTATCTTGAAGAGAAGGAACTACGGAATGAATTGCAGGCCAATCAATTCAAAAACCAGCAAGCCAAGATAAAACAGGAAGAACGCCTTATCGAGCGTTTCCGCGCCAAGGCTTCCAAAGCCAAAATGGCGCAGTCGCGCATCAAAGCATTAGATCGCTTGGAGAGAATTGACGATGTGGACGATGACAATCCTACGGTAAACTTCAGCTTTAAATTTTCAAAACCTTCGGGGCGCCACGTCGTGACATTGGAAAATATTTCCAAGTCATACCCTAACCTGGAGATCTTAAAAAATACTTCAGCCATTATAGAAAAGGGTGATAAAATAGCCCTAATTGGTGCCAATGGTAAAGGTAAATCTACCCTCTTACGTATCGTGGCCAATGCGGATCACCAGTTTGAAGGAAAAGCAGAACAGGGACACAATGTTTCGCAGACATTTTTTGCGCAACACCAGCTGGAGGCCTTACATCTGGAAAATTCCATCCTTGCCGAGTTACAAACTTTTGCGCCGAAGCATACAGAGACTGAATTGCGCTCGATCCTTGGATGTTTTCTATTCACTGGTGATGATGCATTCAAAAAGATCAAAGTACTCTCCGGAGGTGAGAAATCGCGTGTGGCCCTTGCAAAAGCATTAACCGCGGACGCGAACTTCTTAGCGCTCGATGAGCCTACCAACCACTTGGATATGCAGTCTGTCAACATTCTGATCCAGGCCTTGCAGCAATACGAAGGTACATTTATCGTTGTCTCCCACGATCGTTATTTCTTAGACAATGTAGCAAACAAAATCTGGTACATTGAAGACAAACAGATCAAGGAATACCCAGGTACCTATCAGGAGTATGAAGAATGGGCTGCAAAACGCGTCGTAAAGGCGGACGTAAAAACGGAGAAAAAAATCAAGGAAGAACCCAAAGTAAAGAAAGAAAAGCAACCACTTACTGAAGATAAAACACGTTTGTTGAGTAAAAAAAATAAGGAGCTAACGTCTTTTGAACAAAAAATTGAAGAGCAAGAAATTTTAGTTAAAAATTTAGAATCAAAACTTGCCGACGAAGCAGTGTATTCGGATGCGACTAAGTTACAGGAAACTACACGCTCTTACAACTCAGCGAAGGCATTATTGACGCAATTTCAGGAGAGTTGGGAACAGCTGGCGGAAGAAATCATGGAATTGGAAAATGGTTAATTTTTTTGGCTTAAAATCAGCTTATTAAACCTCAAAGCATGATTTTAAGCCAAAATTATTTGCAGGAACAGGATTAAAGCCATACTTTTGCATCACTTCAAACAAGGAACGACAGTTCAAAATAAAGAAGTAAGATTCCGTAGCTCAGCTGGTAGAGCAATACACTTTTAATGTATGGGTCCTGGGTTCGAATCCCAGCGGGATCACTGAGAAAAGCTAATCGCAAGATTGGCTTTTTTTGTATTAATAACAAAAATCAATCAGATCATTCTGCATTAAACTGGATCATACCGAAAGTTTGGGG
>NZ_DIJR01000014.1:0-145563 GCF_002421245.1 Sphingobacterium sp. UBA5639 | reverse complement strand
CCAAGAAGTCTGCTTGATCCATTAAACTCCTTCAAAACTAGCCAAAGTATTTTCCAAAATCATTTTGACAGCGAAATTTCAGCGAATAAATTCCAATCTCGAGGCAATCGTTTACAAATCTATCTATTCTATTTTTTGATTTATAACAGTGCTTTAGTTACTAAATATTTTCAAGCTATATTTAATGTGACTCCTAATAAGTCTTTGCGCTTAAATATTAAATTTTAAATATTCATATGATAAAAGTACTCCATAATCTACAGATAATTTCAGACGGTGAGATTATTAAAAACAAAGCGATTATTATTTCTAATGACAAAATATTGGGAATAACTGACCGCTCGGTACTTTCAACGAATTTTGAAAAAATTGATTGTAATGGTTTTTACGTTACACCAGGATTCATAGACCTTCAGGTTTATGGAAGTAGTGGCAATCTATTGAGTGCGAAAAGAGATGTTGATACCTTGGCCCAAATGGAGCACGATTTGATTTCGCAAGGAACAACAGGATTCTTAGCTACCATTGCAACCAGTTCCCTAAATGATACCGAAGAAGTTATACATGTTGCACGTGAGTATTATAAAGTTTGCCAAGGGAACTTTTTAGGTTTACATTTAGAGGGGCCTTTTCTAAACCCTGAACAGAAGGGTGCACATCCTGTTAATTTAATCAGAAAATCTTCTTTTGATCTCGTAAAAAAATGGGTGCGTATGGGAGAAGGAGTAATTAAGATGATGACACTGGCTCCGGAACTTCAAGATGATCAAGTACTACGATTTTTAACAAATGAAGGTATCATTCTGTCCTGTGGACATAGTAATGCAACATATCAGGAAGCGAAAAGATTCTTAAATAATCCTGTCAAAGCTGTTACTCATCTATTTAATGCGATGCCACAGATGCATCATCGCCATCCGGGATATATACCTGCTGTTTTTGAAGAACGACCCTACACAAGTATAATTCCAGACGGCATCCATGTGGATTTCGCAATGGCAAGAATAGCAAAGAGAGAATTGGGTTCCAAGCTATTTTTTATCACAGATGCTGTTATAAGAACTAATATCGGTCAATTTATTCATATAGATAAAGGTGATCACTTTGAACTGCCAGACGGAACAATATCGGGTTCGAATCTTACCATGTTGAAATGTGTTGAGAATGGTTTTGTACATTTGAACATTGGGCTTCCAGAAGCCGTAAATATGGCTACAAAATATCCTGCTCGTTTAGTTCAATTAAACAAAGGCGAAATTAAAGCCGGCTATGATGCTGATTTAGTTTTATTCAACAGTGAATTTGAAATTCAGCAGGTATTTATGGCAGGAAAACTAAAAATATAAAAAAGATTCGCAGATCAATAAATCGTTATAACCATTTAATAGCAAAAAAATACTTCACAAAAAAATCTAAAGAATATGGAATCAGTTAACAATTTTCAAAATAAATTTGGAATGAGCACATATGTTGTCGCTAGGGTTCTTATCGGACTGTTTTTTACCATTACAGGCTTTAACAAATTATTTCATCCTATTTTTCAGGAACGTATGTTAAATACGATCAGTAAAATTGGATTCCCTTATCCTCAGTTTACGGCAAACTTTACTGCGACTTTTGAATGCATATTCGGTCTATTTTTGTTGATTGGACTATTTACCCGTATAAGTTCAGCAGGTTTAATTATCATTATCCTAGTTGCCCTTATAAGCCATGATTTAAATTCGATTCCAAAAGAGCTGCTGCCAAGTTTGGATGCAGGAAAAATATACCCGATGGATCCATTTACATGGCTAAGTTATTTTCTTTACCTTCCACAAGTGTTGTACTTATTATTACTTTTCATTTTTTTAGGGTATGGTTATGGAAAGGTCGGTTTTGATAGGTATGTTCAAAAATGAAAAATTATTTTATTCTCTCTTTTTTCAAATTTTGGCTTAAGTATAAGATCGGAGAAAAGTACAAAATTAAGGAATAAAAATTATAGACAACCTTCAAATTGAGAAGCATTCAAAGAAATCATTGAATGCCTCCAACTAAACCTAAATTATTATGATAAAAAGTTCGGATAGCTAATTACCGGAGTCTCCTTTCTTTATTTTGTCCCGCAGTAAAATTTCTTTGTCAACATTCCAATACTTACAATCCAGCTCCATGAAAACAGAAGAGTATGGCATGACAGCATTTGTTTTGAGAACCAATACCTTAAACAGTTTTGATGCAGCGTCCATTTTAGAAAAGATCTCGTTGTGCGAGATCACCGAATACGACTCTTTGGGATAAATCCTGTATAAGTCTTTTTTAAACTTTTCTATTCCCGGAACGAGCTCTTCATTCAAATAATCAAGCTCAAGATCCTTGTATAGGATTGGTTTAACATGTGCCTGCTCCCCTACTTGGTTCTTTACTTCATTCAATACATCCACCAGTTGTTCATTTGTCTCAATAATTTGAATATTTTCATCTGCAAGTAGCGGAAATGCTTTGTCTACCACCAACAACCAGTTTCGATGTCCCAATTGAGGTAATTCGGTCTGAAGTTGCTTCTTCCAACTTGTTGATTTCTGTCCATCGGGAACCGGGGTTTTATTTGGCTGACAGCTTATAAATAAAACCGAAAACACAAGCAATAAATAACTTATTCTTTTCTTCATATGATCTGGATTGAAAGTTCTTCCCCTTTTTTAATTAAAGTAGGATTTTTTAAAACAATGTTGATCTTTCCATCTGCAATCAGAGCATCTTGAACTTGGCAAGTCTTTTGGTCCAACCTAATTGTGATATTTTTCTTTGATAGCTGTTTTTTTACGTAGACGTTCAGCGAAATTTCACCAAGTTCTAACTGTCCTTTTTCAAGCTTCAGGGAAGCGTTAAATTCAGTAACAGATGACCGCTGTGAAAAGCTTCCCCAGCCCTCCGCAGCTGTAAATGCAGCTTTAAAATCTTGAGGATTAATTTTAGGGTCAAAGCCGATCTGCTTCTTTGGACCATGGTAGGTAAATCCACAAGCACTAATAAATGTACCATAACTTGCCATGGCTCTGGCATAATGGTCACTGCATTCGATTTCATTAAATGGGTTTCGCTTCAATGCATGATATCGATCGTGAATCTTACGGGTAAGAATTAAACCTTCATCCACCATTCCCTCTGCAAGCATATGGGCCGCTACCTGATGTTCAAATCCACTCATACATTCATGAAAATATCCCAACTGCCAGGTTTCATTCTCTCCATAAGCATTTTTCTCGTTCTTGGGATTGGTGTTCATCACCATTCCTCCATCCCCTGCAAGTGCATATGGCCTACCCTGAAGATGTGTTTTTATATAAGGTCCTACGTCCGGTGTAAAATTGTAATTCCACAGGGCACGAAGAGCAGACATGGTTTTTTCTTTAGAATTTACCCGTGGAAGTCCAACCTGGAAAGTCCACGCTTGTCCATATACTTGATCAATGTGGCAGGTATTGTAAGAACCCAATTTCTTTCTACCAAATTCTTTGTTAGGCCTATGGATATAATACTCGCCATTAAACAGCTGCTCATCCATATTTTTGCTCCCTTTACTGAAATATTCGGCACAAACCCTTTGAAAGTTTTTGTCACCGACTTCTTCAGCCATTAGTTCGCCTGCTTTTACTGCTGCCAAACAGAGGCCGACAATCCAGGCAATCTCTCCTTCCCAAACGGCATCCAGTGTATTTTCCATTGGTGTATCTGTCATGCCATCACCGTTCTTGTCCTGATCCAGGATAAACTGAGTCACTTTTTTAATCGCGGACCAGTTTGTTTTTAAGAATTGACTGTCTTTGCTCGTCTGATGATCACGGTAGGTCCTTAAGATCACTCCAGCCTGACCATCAATCGCAGGTCTAGTCTCATATTCTGCCCTGAATATTATTGCTCCAGAATCTTTCACAAATCCCACTCCATAATCAGTAGTTTCGCGCAGATTTCTCTCTAAACCAGGGAAAATTCTGCCCATAGCCTGACCGTACTGCCAGACGTGGGTGCAAGTGCCGGCGCAGGCGCCCACGCCTTCCCATCCCCAGAATCGACCGGTTGCAAAACGCATCGTATTTGCTGTTGCCAAGGTTCCAATGTTAACAAAAGTTCGATCAATGAACCAGTATGGTAAAGTTGTATCATTCCAGGTCTTTACCCAAGTCATGGTATCATTGTCTAATTGCGACTTGTTTGCTGAATAATATTTCAGTACATCAACTGCGTCTTTAAACTTCTTACCAAACCAGTATCCTTCCTTGGCATCGGACAGACGTTTTATCAATTGCGGATGTGGATTGTTAAAATACCAGGCAACAGCATAATTGAACTTCTTTGAATCTGAACCCGAAACTTTTTGGCGGGAACTTATTGCCGCAACTTGCATTTTGTCAAAATCTTCTACGCGTTTTTCTTCAGTATCGACAAAATTATTCGGATTAATTGGCCATTCCTGAATACTTGTCACCAGCTTAATCGCTGGATCATGGCACATAAATGCCATGTTACCATAGTCACCTGCTGTGAGATCCTGTGAAGCTACCTGATCGCATGAGAATTGAATTATCTTATGTGTCGTATATGATCTGTCTAGCTCAGCTACTTTATTTACGCTTTTGAAATCTTTTCTACCTTTGTGCACCCCATTTTCCATCCATCCGATCAACTCCACGTCCAGATCCGCATTGGATTTATTTCTTACCTCAATCTGAAATGTGGTCAATGGTAAAGATGAATTATCTTCATCCAGGGGAATAAATGGAGAAAATGCGGTCAACTCAACATCCACCGGGAACGTTTCACTGCTATAGGTAACTTTACAGCTTGGATAAGAAGGTTCAAAGATTATTTCGTCCCAATCGTTTTCATTCAGGTCTTTCTGAAAGAGCTCTCCCGATTTTCTTACAACGACCTTAAAACCCTGTTCGAATTTCCGCAGGTTATCTGCAATAGCAGGCTCAATATAGGCCGACCCATCTCTCGGTCTCACCTTGACCATTTCCTTTCCATTGTCCCACTGTAAAATTTTGGTTTCTATCCCCTCTTTCAGACCATCGTAGGCATCATTGAAGATCTGCCACAACCACAATCTGCCATCACCACCAATATAAACAGTACCAGTATGGAGTCCTCCAACAGGCATACCGATATATTTCAGTTCGTTTTTACTTTTTCTATATTGTATTTTATCTCCCTTTTGGTAGAGTGACTTTATCCATTCCGCAGGATATCCTTTGTCCAATGGAATATTGTGCATAGGTTGATCCCAGGCAAACATAGTGGTTGACCAGACGGGGTAATTAGCAGCTAATACACCCAGTCCAAGTAGACCCGATTTCTTTAAAAAGTTTCTTCTGTCCATTTTTCCGTTTATATTCATTTTACCAGCCTGCATTTTGAGGCAACAATTTTTGGTTTTTGTCTATGGCTTCTTGTGGTATTGGCCAAAGGTAATGTTTACTTTTGTCGAACACCCGATTTTGTGCCAAAAATTTAGGTTTGGTCCAGTCTCCAATTGGGTCATTTTTATCACTATTGATACCATACGCGGGCTTGCTTAAGACATCCTCAGCAATTTTCCATCGTAGGATATCGAAGTACCGCTTATGTTCAGCGACAAACTCATGTCTTCTTTCTTCACGGATAATCTGGCGCATTTCGTTTTTGTCGCTCAGCTGGGCCGTTGTTATCGCGGGAAGTCCAGCCCGTTTCCTTACCTGATCCAAGACTGTTTTTATTTGTATATCTCCCGGTTTGTACTCGTTTAACGCTTCTGCAACGATCAAAAGTGTTTCAGCATATCTATAAATTGGCCAGTTGGCAAATCCTTCGCTCGGTTTACTGTAGTTTGGTTCATTAAACTTCAAATACATATAACCTGTTAATCCACCACCTTCACTGTTGATCTTTTCACTTTGATTATACGCTGGATGGGGTTGGTACGGTGTGTATTGACCATTAGGCCTTAAAACGGGAACACCTGGTAACATAAAGGTTTGCGTAAGTCGTTTGTCACGGTTTGCCCAGGGATCTTGCTTATTATACAAAGGCGACGCTGTAATTGTCTTACCGTCTGTACACAGATAGGAATCTACCAAATCTCTTGTCGGACAAAAAGATGCCCAGCCATTTCCTGTAATCCCGGTACCTGAGGGTGAAGCCAATACCGGTAACATGTGAGTTATTTTATCTTGAACATATTGGTAAGCCAAGATCGTTTCATCCATATTACGGTTGTTATCCTGTTTAAAGATATCGGCATAATTATCAATCAATTTATAACCTAAATTCAATACTTGGGCTGCTGCATCAGCTGCTCCTTTCCATAAAGTGGCATCACTAGTCCCTTCATGGAACTGCTTGATGCTAGCCTGATATAACAAAACATTAGCCTTGAGCATCAAGGCTGCCCCTTTTGTAATTCTGCCGGCATCGGCGCCAGTGTATTTGTCTGGTAAATTGTTAATAGCAAAATCTGCGTTTTCCAATGCGTATTTTAGCACTTCCTCTTTTTTTGTTCGAGGAAGACTACTCTCATCCAGCGCAACTGGACTCTCCTTAATTAACGGAATATCGCCAAAAAGCTGAACCATTCGAAGGTATCTCATACCAATCACAACCCTTGCCTCAGCTTCAAATCTCTTTTTCTTATTTTCATCAAAACTCATCCCACGTAGACGTTCCAAGAAATAGAGACCTTTTCTAATTTGATCATACTTCCATTCTTCTTTCAGGTAGCCCGTGGCGGCATTATGATTCCCCATACTGATATAGCCCAAGCCAGCCTCTCCCCAGGCATTGGTCATGACAGAATTATCACTTTGACAGTCTCGCCAGAAATCTCTTGAATCTGGAAGTGCGGTGTATACCGCATTAAGTCCCACCATTGCATCATTTTCTGTTTGCCAAAAAGTATTTTCTGATGCCTGAGATAATGGTTCTCGGTCAAGAAAGCCCGAGCATGCGCTTGTACTTATGATAAAGGTGATCGCAAATGCAATCTTGCTTATATTTCGATAGTTCATTGTGTTTAAAATTTAAGATTTACGCCAAAAGAATAAGTTCTGGATAATGGATAGTAAGATCCTTCAGGATCAAATCCAGGATAATTGGTAATTGTTGCTAAATTCTGACCGGATATGAAAGCCCGAAGATTAGAGATTTTCAGACGTTCAAGAAACCCGCCAGTAAAATTGTAGCCGATCTGTACATTCTGAATTTTCAGATAATTCGCGCTTCGCAGCCAAAAATCGGAGTACTGCGTATCATTGGACGTATATTGCAAGGAGAGTCTCGGGTAACTTGCATTTGGGTTTTCAGTCGTCCAGTTATCCAAATGCATCGGTCTTGCATTCTGCGCAAGAAAAAATGCCCAGCCCTCATAGTTCGAAATATATCTGGCGTTCTGTAAAGCTCCATAGGCGTTCATCGATACATCGATATTTTTCCAGCCAAAACCAAGATTGAATCCATATCTAATAACGGGCTTATCTCTTAAAATTACCCGATCATCGCCATTGATTTGCCCATCCCCATTGATGTCTTCAAATTTTATATTACCGGGAAATACGTTGGTTCCCTGTGAAGGACTACTTTTTATTTCCTCTTCGGATTGGAAAAGGCCAATAGCGCGGTAACCGTATGGAAGATTATAGGTATGTCCTACGTCTGTAAAAGTCGAATTACCAATCCAGGGTCCTGTACCTGCCAGATCTTTAACCTTATTTGTGGCATAGGAAGTATTGGCGTTGAAAAACCAGTTCCAGTCATTCTTACGATCCTGATAACCCAACTGAAATTCCATCCCTTTACTCTCCATGCTTAAGAGATTTGTTAATGGCCCCCCTAATCCAAATTCCAAGGGTACGGGTGGTGCATAAAGAATGTTGTTTCTATTATTAATAAAATATTCTGCGGTAAAATTGATCTTGTTCAGCAAACCCAAATCAATTGCAAAATTGGTTTGTTTGGATTCCTCCCAGCTGATAGTGGGGTTAATGGAAACATTATTCCATGCTCCTGGGACTACGACACCATTTAAACCATACATGGCCGGATTATAGGTTAGAATTGCCGATGTCGCATAATAACCAACTTTTTCGGCATCGCCCAAAATTCCCCAGGAGGCCCTCGCTTTTAAGTTGGTAATGACATCCGAATGGAAGAGGTCTTCCTTATGAACATTCCATCCAGCTGAAAAGGATGGAAATACTCCCCAACGATGACCTTTGGCGAATCGAGATGAACCGTCTGCTCTTAAATTTGCCTGGAAAAGGTACTTTCCATTGAAATCGTAATTTAAACGAGAAAAGTAAGACTGAATAGCGACGTCACTTGCATCCCCTTTAGCCTGCATATTACCTTGTCCACCGCTATTTAACACATCAATATTGGCAAAAGGTAAGGCATCTCTGAATGCGGAGAAATTGGACGTATTGAAATACTCCTGCGAGTAACCGACCAATACTTTAAAGTTATGATTATCAAAATTAAAACCATAATCACCTGTAAATTGTAACATATTTCGGTAGCTATTCGACACAGCATCAGTTAAATTTGTCACCCGGTTTTGTACAGTTGCTACTTCCCCAGCGTCATTATAAAGGTTATAACTCAATACTCTATTTTTGCTCCAGTTATCAAATGTGTAACGGGAAAAGTTTGCTTTTAGCTCCATGCCTTTGATAGGTTTAAAAGCTACTTCAAAAATTCCCATCAGCTCCTTATACTTTTGCTTGTTGAATCCAGACTCATAAACTCCAGCTATCGGATTGTTAACCATAGATGAGCCAGGCCCATATTGACCCACAGCATTCCGAACCTTATAGATTGGTGCAACCCGAGTAGCCTGAGTCTGCCAAATCTCTGTACCACCCTGCGGTGCATCGATATAGGTTTCTGTATATTGAATATTCGCTCTAGCACTCAGATTTTCGGTAATCTTAAACGTCATATCCGGCTTTAAGATGATCCGATTATAATTATTATTGGGTAATGTACCATCCTGATAGTCATGTGAAGCTGAAAATCGGTATTTCATTTTCTCCGTATTACCGGAAAAAGCGAGGTAATTATTGGTAATCGCTGAATTCTTTTTATAGATCTCTTCATACCACTTGACATCACCATATTTTCCGTTCCGCAGATCTTCCAATCCCTGTTGACCGTACAATGCCGGTTTTCCATCATTGATCAGGGCCTGATCCCATAATTTCATAAAATCCTCTGCTCCAACAAAATCAATCATGAATTGAGGCGATTGAAACCCCACACTGGAACTAATATTAACGGCAAGCTTATCTAGGGCCTGTCCACTTTTGGTTGTCACCAAGATAACGCCGTTTGCGGCGCGCGAACCGTAAATAGAGGCTGATGCGGCATCTTTTAGTACAGAAATACTCTCAATATCATTTGGGTTTAACGTATTGATGTTTCCTGGCATCCCATCGATCAATACCAAGGTTCCAGAACTACCGCCAATGGTGGACGTTCCCCGGATATTGACCGAAGCACCACTCCCTACCGCACCGCTGCCTTTGCTCACGTTCAAACCCGGAATAGTTCCAGCCAGCAACTCCTGAACGTTGGTTACAGGTCGGGAATTCATCGACTTAGCAACATCAACGACACCAAAAGAACCTGTTAAGTCTGACTTCTTTTGGCTACCGTACCCTACGACAATCACTTCTTGCAAATCATTACTTTTCTCCTCCAGGATAACCTTTAATACTTCTAGTGAAGACACAGTAACTAACTGGTTTTTATAGCCTATTGAATGAAAAGACAATGTATTCCCCACGGTGCTCTTGATCTCAAATTTTCCATTTTCATCTGTCGAAACCGATATATTACCTTCTATATCTTTAACGGTAACTCCTGAAAGATTTTTTCCCTGCGAATCGACCACTCTACCTACTATTGTCCGTTGTTGTTGAACCTCAGATAGCGATGATGAACTGTTATTCCTTGGTTTAGGAGATCCGATAGACTGAATAATAAATTGTTTATTATTCACTTTGACCATTTTTAATTTTTTTAGACGAAGAATTTCGGGAAGATTCTTTAATTGGGCTTTCGACAGATCGACACTTTCAAAAACCACGTCTTCAATAGTCTTATCGGAATAGACAAAATAAACATCTTCAATTTTGGAAATCCGGTCCAAAAGCTGAACAATTTTTAAATTGTAAGTAGTTGTTTTAAGCCCAATCTGATAACTCCATCTGCTATTCTTTAGGTAAGAATTTCCATAGGAAGGAAAAGATTGAGCAGTAAGTGATGTTGCAAGACAACAGCTTACAATGAATTTAAACTTATCATTAATCATAGTTAAGGATTGTGTTTTGGTTTATTGATATTAATTAATATTGGTTGGCTTCTGTAATCAACACCTGATTACCGATATGTGAAATCTTTAGGTTATAAAAATTTTCTAAGGTTTGGTAGAGGTCAGACTCATTCTCAAGTTTGATCTTGCCACTAATTGTGTTATTTAGACGTTCTTTGGAAAGCTGGATATTGAAGTCGCGGTCTTGGCTAATTTGGAGCCAATCCAAAATTTCTTTTAATCTGGTATTATTCAAATTCAGAACTCCAGTATTCCACGCAGCAAAGAAATTGGGATTAATCGTTAATTTCACTAGCTGACCATGATGACTTTTAAAAACCTCACCAGGCTTCATTAATGCATAACCAGAGCGGTCACTAACTTTTACTTTACCCTCAAACAAGGCTACACTTTGGGATTTTCGTGTTCCGATAAAATTGAATTTAGTACCTAAAACCTCGACTTTAAATCCCTCATGTTCTACTTCAAACGGTACTCGTTTTCTTTGTTTTTCCTTTTTTGCGACTTCCAAATAGCCTTCTCCCTCAATTGTCAAAAGTCGAATTGTATCATTAAAAGAAAAAATAGCTTTTGAATTTTTATTTAATGTTAGCCTTGTACTATCAGGCAGAAGGAACGTTTCTTTTTTTTCTGTGGTAAAAAAGGAAACACTATTTTTCTGGACTCCGATCGGTTTATTAATCCACCAGATGGCTCCTAACAGTGTGGCAATAAAAATTGCTGCGTATGGAAACAATCTATTTAGATAGGGTAATATTCTCGAAGTATTAGAAGAGTCCTGCTGTGTCGAATCACTAATTTTTAATGCAATCATCTCCCATACCTCATTTTGCTCTTCATTACCATCAAAAACATTATTTTCATAATATTTGATCGTGTAAAAGGATCTTGCTAGGTCTTTAACAGCAAAGTATTTATTATTTTTTCTAAACCAACTGTCCCATTCCGTTTGATCAATAAAAATAGGTCGTGAGGTGAATTCATTAAAATGAGCTTCAGCGTATAATTGTTCAAGTAGATTATCGTCAATTTTATTCATTGGTAAGTAACCCTTTTTTGGTTTATATCCAGTAGACACTCATTTTTAAAATAGTGCCGCATTATTTTTCATAAATTTCATAAACAACAGATAAACAATCACTTAATTTTTATTAGGTAGAATAATTTGTAAGTTTTATGGGAATTGATAGATTTGCTTTTAATAAATTATGTTAATCTACCATGTCAGACGATTTGATATTTATATGGGGGAACTTTGTTAGAGGTAATTCTATTGCTTTTAAACAGGTCTACGACAACTGTTTTGAGTCTATCTATTTATATGGCCAACAGTTCAGTAAAGATCCTCAAACTATCAAAGATGTCATCCAAAATACATTTATCAAAGTTTGGGAAAAGAAAGAAAGCCTTGCTGAGGTTCGAAATCCCAAAGCATACCTTATGCAAATGTTCCGAAATCAGATGTTAAATCTTATCCGTTTTAATAAGAACAATCCACTGTATTCAACGGAAATTGATGCGGATAATTATGATTTCAAACTAGCTGTCCCCGTCGAACTAGACATTATTGAAAAAGAGAGAACGGACGAGATACAAAAAAAATTAAAAGATGCATTTAAAACATTGACAGCAAAACAGAAGGAGATCATTTATCTTAAATATGTTAAAGGACTAGAATTTAAAGAGATAAGTGACATTATGGAAATTAATACGCGATCTGCATACAAGTTACACCATCGTACTTTATTAAATCTGAAGAGTCAATTAGGCAATATTGATAACATGCTATTATTAGCCTATTTAACTTGGTACACAAAAGAGATTTATAGCATATTTTAGCCTCAAATTGTTCGACATTAACGGACTGAACGAATAGCAATATTTCCCTTGTTTTTTTGAATATCTTCCTGATTCTCTTTGTCGGAACATGAAATAGCACATAGTGAGCTTGATCCTATTGCAAAGGCCAGACTATAAATACGGATAAACTTTTTCATCATCTTATAAATCAAAATCTCTACTGTTGGACCAACCAGATTCATATTGTCGCTCTGTAGGAGTCTGACTTGAACTTTCTGAACCTGTTTTAAAATTTGCCGAACCTGCAGCAACTGAGTTTTCAAACTCAATCTGAAACATCTCAATCCTTGGTGGAATGTAAATTTCTTTGTTTTTAGTTTTGTCTTTCATCTCATTTCTAATTTTAGTGTGTATATCGAATACTATTCATTTACAAATATTGGTGGTCGATTTTACGACCGTACAAAATTATAGATGATAAAAACACGATAAAAGGACAGATCAGGGAGGTATCAGGACCATTCAACTATCCTTAAATATTTTTTAAAATATTTAAGGTAAATCCCGTAAAAAATGTCAAATGGAGTTGTTCTGTCCACTGGCACCCTAGTTCACCGATTCAGCCGACTTAAAATTTATCAACTTAATTGATACGGCATGTTTGAGATTCGATACTCATAGATAGTGGATATACCTGCTGGCCCCAATATACAGTTTCTGCGCAGGTCGTTACATAAGCGTATATTCTTTCCTTCTTTCTCTTTTAATTTTTAGCTGCCGCAAATGAAATATCAAGCAGTGATCAAATTCGATATTTCTACAGTGCTTGTTCAGTGTTCGTTCAGTGCTTGTTCAGTGCTTACTCAGTGGTAACTGAATAAGCACTGACTAAACATTGTTTAAAAACTGATTCAAAATTGTTATTACCTCTAAATTGATATTAGGATGTATTGGTTTTAATGCTTATCTTAACTATCTATTATCAACCAATTGTGACAACCATCAAAAAAGGATCAGCTGGCTCGTAAATTACCATAACTGCTGATATCCGGGCTTTTAAACATTTAGATCCTTATTTTTCTAAAGGACGATAAGAACAAGTACAATTGGATTGACGATTCGGTATACAAGCCATTGAGATACACGATACATTATCGAGTCTATGTAACCAGCTACTTGCTAAACTTAAATCTTAACAGGTTAGACTTTTATACGGTCGATGACAAACAACCGAAATCAGATTTCCCCGAAAAAGCAGGATTGGTTCTCGCTGGACAACTTGATGAAAAAACTTTCAACAACAATCATCTCTTCTATTATTTATATTTATAAATGCTCAGCAGGATTTTCAATGGGCAAAAAGAGCTTCTCGATTTTCCATAAACTAACGGTCGAAAAAAGCCTTTGTGAATCGGACAGCTGCATATACCACTAACAAGTATTTTGAATTCGTATAAACGGTTCGGCACAAATACAAAAAAATGAGACTAACCATCGGGATTTTGATACAATATGATCAAAATCAAATGTGTTATTTCGCTATTTTCACCCATTCATTCCATAACATTTATAAAAAACCAGTAAGTCCATAGACATCTTCGAAATACAATCAGAAGCCATGAACAATAAAACCCTTTCTACAAAGCCACACTATCCCATTTTAGATGGACTACGAGGAGTCGCCGCGATTATCGTTGTCACCTTTCATCTCACAGAACCATTGGGAACTGGACACCTCGATATATTGGTCAACCATGGCTATCTGGCAGTTGACTTTTTCTTTCTTTTATCTGGCTTTGTGATCGGTTATGCCTATGATGATCGCTGGCATAACATGTCGATTGGCACTTTTTTTAAACGCCGTATTGAACGCCTCCAGCCGATGGTTATACTTGGCATGACTCTTGGCGCAATAGGCTTTTATTTTACAGATTCCACCATCTGGCCACTTATTCATACGGTCCCGATCTGGAAAATGCTTCTCGTAATGCTCATCGGTTATACGATTCTCCCTGTCCCTCTTTCTTTGGATATTCGTGGTTGGCAGGAAATGCACCCACTTAATAGTGTTGGCTGGTCATTGTTCTTTGAATATATTGCCAATATTCTATATGCTATCGGTATTCGTAAATTATCCAAAACAGCATTAGGCAGTTTGGTTCTTATTGCAGCTGTGGCGCTCGCCTATTTGGCGGTCGCAAGTCCTAATGGTGATGTTAGTGGTGGCTGGACATTAAGTGTTGAGCAAGTGCGGATAGGAATCACCCGCACCATGTACCCTTTTTTTGCTGGCCTCCTGCTATCCAGAATAACAAGTCCCAGCCGTATCCGATATGCATTTTTATACTGCAGCATTTTAATCGTCATTGTGTTGTATATGCCTCGTATAGGTGGAGCAGATCAGCTTTGGATGAACGGTGTATATGAGTCGGTATGCATTATCATTGTATTCCCCTTGATTGTTTACTTGGGCACAAGTAACGTATCAAGCAGCAGAATAGAAAATAAGCTCTGTAAGTTTTTGGGTGACATCTCCTACCCACTATACCTCGTACACTATCCTTTCGTTTATTTTTACGTTGCCTGGATCAGCAATAACAAGGATGTGACACTAGTGACAGCCTTGCCTTATGCCCTATTGATTTTGCTGGCGAGTATTGCACTGGCCTATGTCAGCTTGAAATGGTATGACGAACCTGTCCGTAAATGGCTCAGAAAGAAATTGGGTTAATAACTTTTCAATATTTTTTGAATGGCCTGTTGTTCATGCATTGACAACAAATTCAATTCTTCGGGACTAACAGTCGACTTCGCGGCAATGAACAGTACATTTGGGTAGTCGATGAGTTTGTATTGCAACAATTTCGCTCGCTCCATATGAAAATCAGAGGTAATCACGATGAAGAGGTCGGGAGAGATATTTTCGATGATCTCCTTTGATAGCATAAAATCTTCGTAAGTATTTGTGGATAGTACACATGGAAGTAAATCCCTCTCATAGACACCTCTTTCCATAAGATAAGCTTGAGCATAAGCGCCATGCGGCTTTTCTGTCCGATTGAAATGTTCACCCATTCCGCCGGTACATAAAATTACCGTCCCCTCATTATGACAATAGAAATTATAGGCGCATTCGTTTCTATTTAATGCCATAACGCTAAGTTGTCCCTGCTCATCATTGGGTGCGCCCAACAATAATATCAGGTTTTTAATTTTTTCCATACAATGTGATTATTCATACAACCAAATGTAATAAGACCTGAATGAACGCCAAGTAAGTGGTCGGTTAAATTTTGTCCTGTTACTATTAATTCATACTCATTACATGCGCAAATAAAATAAAATGTTACAAAACATTTTTCAAAGTTGTTTAATCAATCGATTGACTATACTAATTGTGATAAAAGTTTATTTTTTTACATAGCAATAAAAGATAGCTTAATTATATTTATTGATACACAATATAAACCATTATGAGAAAAATTTTAGATCTAATGCTTGCAACCCTCGCTTTAGGGGCTGCATCCTGTAACAAGACCTTGGTAAACACCGAAGAAAGTGTCGGCAGTCTCAAAGCAAAAACATCAAGTACCACCGTAACAAATGAATGGAGCAGTAACCCCTATAAGCTGAACGTCATTTATTTTGTTCCAAATGATGTTGATTCCATTCCCAATTTCAGAAAGCGTCTTAGCAAGATCCTTTTGGACGCCCAAAATATGTTTGCAAGCAATATGGATCGTGAAGGCTTCGGAAGAAAATCCTTCGGATTAGATCTAGTCAGTGACAGCTTGATAAACATCCATTACATCGCTGGAAAATATGGCAAAGCTACTTATCCATATTCGGGGGGTAGCGGAGCAGTGAAGGCGGAAGTGGACAGCTATTTTAATCAAAATCCGTCAGGAAAAAAAAGCGAACACAATCTAATCATTATTCCAACTTATAATACAGATCCGGCTAATCCCGGAGGTCCTCCATTCTATGGTACAGGCACCAGCTGTTACGCCTTAGATTATGTAAATCTGGACGCTAAAAACTTAGGAATAGGCGGCGATATTGGATGGAAAGCAACCGTATGGATCGGTGGAATGATTCACGAACTGGGCCACGGATTAAATGCCAGCCACAATAGGATGAACAAAACATTAGCACCAACTTTAGGTACGGCATTAATTGGTTCAGGCAATTCAACCTATGGAATCTCTACAACTTCATTGACCAGTACCACAGCAGCAACATTTAACAATAGCCAAGTATTTAGCACTGTGGCGAGAAGTGACTGGTATGCATCCGCTTCTGCAGAAATTACATCCTTGTCATCAAGCTTTGTGAACAATAAGATTATCATTTCCGGGAAATTTACGACAACAAAACCGGTCAATGACATTGTTGTCTGGCACGATAGAGAGCCTTTTGGTGTAAACAACGATTATGATGCCGTACAATGGGCCACAAAAATAATTGGCCAAGATAGCTTTCGATTCGAGTGTCCATTAGCGGATTTTTATGATCTGACAGGGAATTACGAAATGAGAATAGGGTTTCTCCATGCCAATGGAAGCCGTACAACCTTAGGGTATGCTTATAACTTCGTTAACAATGTACCCGATTTATCCAAGGTTGTTACCTATAGACTTTTACCGACAACAGGTTGGTCAATCGTCGCTAGCGATAGTAACGAGCCTGGATCACCGGCGAGCAATGTATTGGATATGAATAGAAGTACAGTGTGGCATACGCCCTGGTCGTCCACTCAAACTCCACAGCCTCACTTCTTCTCCATCAATATGGGGGCAGTACGTACCGTGAAAGGAGTTGCTTTCCGTAACCGCGACAATTTAAATGGAGCGATGAAAGATGTCAATATTTACTCAAGTACAAATGGTGTAAGCTGGACATTGATCAAAACGACGCAGCTAAGCAAAGTTGCTGGTTCCTGGATCAATGTCGATCTGAATGCCTCCGTTAACACCCAATACCTTAAAATAGAATCGACAAGTTCTTGGGGTGATTTCTTCTATTCTCATCTTGCAGACTTTGGTGCATATTAGTTTTTAAACCAATAGAATAGGCGGCCGGTATAACAAACAATACCGGCCTTCTTAAATTTGATCATCATCGAATTAATGAGATTCATCAATGCGGTTAGCGAATAATTTCTTATTTTTAGTACATCATACTGACTTTGACGTATCAATAAGCTAGAATAAACGATCGAAGTAAACACTTAACAAAAAAAATAGGATGAATCGACAAGAACTGATCAAAACTTTTTCAGACAACCACCATACGGTTATTGCTTATATCCAGGCATTGCCTGATTCCCTTTTTTTATACCGTAATCATGAAAAATGGACAGCTGGTCAGCAGCTAAAACATATTCTCTTAACGCTTCTACCCTTTCCAAAGATATTGCAATCAAAAGAGTTCATCGTCCAAAAATTCGGCACCCTACAACGTACAACTTGGGATTACGATACGGTACTTAACAATTATCTCAAAACAAGCCTACAGGCACCAAGTCAATTTTTGCCTGAAGATATCCTGCCCGCACAGAAAAAGGGCCTTATAACGCAATTAGAAGAAGTAATAACTAAAATTAATCAGTTATTTGCACTGTACAATGAAGAGGAGCTCGATAACCTAGTCTTACCCCATCCTTTGCTCGGAAAACTCAGTATACGTGAAATGTTTTACCTGATGAGCTATCATCCCCTACACCACCTGAATCAAATTAAGGAAAACTTGGCGTCATTAAATCACTAAGTCGCACCCTATTTTCAACATGTTGCCTGACTAGCATTCATGGTTTGTGTCTATTCCTTCATGGTATTTGTCTATTCCCTTGTATGGACCATATCATATAAATCAAAGCCTTCAGCCCAATAATCTTTATGGATTTCCCGTAGTACAAAACCATTTTTCTTATAAAATCCAAACGTAAATTGAGAGGTGCCGACTTCGATCTTTTCAACCTGATGATGGGCGTAAAGAAAGTCAATGCGATGATGCAATAAGTTTTTTCCAAAACCAAATCCATGATATTTTGGATTTAAAAAACTCCAACTCAAATATCCTGTGCGCTGATCATCGGAAAAACCTACACCGCCGCCACCAATAATTTGTCCGTTAACCAGTGCAACAAAATACGTCTCCATTTCCTGATCCAGATATTCCCTGAAATCGGCAACCTCGCTCTGTGCAAAGTACTTCGGTATATTCATATGAAGAATATCAATCAGTTTATTGCTATCCTGAACATCATATTTCCTAATTTCCAAATACTTATCCATAATTGGTATGATTACAAATCCCTGTCTATTTTAAACTTACATCTCCTGTGAAGTTTCTTAAATATAGGAATAATTTAGTGGTTTTTTATTGAACTATTCCCAAGCATACCCGCTGATCGCATTTTTATTAAAAAACATAAAAAACTATGGCTATTGGCTTGATTTTTGATTAATTTTACGCTCGCACTGTGGCAAGCAGATGATTATTAAACACCCAATATGCAAAAACCTCAAAAGGATTTACCGATTTTTTTTGAAGCATTAAATCAAATGCCGATTGCCACGGCCATTTATGATAATTCGAACCTCAATATCGCATTTGCCAATTCTCGTATGTTAAAAATGTGGCGTACAGAGAATGAAATCGTTGGACATTCCTTTGGAGAGGTTTTTCCGGTTTTTACCCAGGAAGGATTTACCGATATACTCCGTAACGTCTGGGAAAGCGGTGTTACCTACAAGGCAGTTGAAACTCCCGCAACGATTGTTGACGGTGATTTCAAAATCAAACGCTATTTTGATTTTGAGTATCAGCCACTCTTTGATAAGCGCGGACGAACAAATTCCATCCTCCACACAGCTACCGATGTCACGCATAAGATACACGATGAGAAACCTTTAGATCGAGAAAATATAACTATCAATCCCGCAACCAACCTGCGCATGATATCCTATACACTATCACATGATGCGAAAAATCCCTTGGCACTCGCTAAATTGGGTATAGGTGTACTTAAAGAACATTTGGATATGCAAACCAATAGGCGGCTCGAACTGTATGAGGTCATCGATCAATCACTTGAAAACATCGCTGACATTATCGACAAAACGGTAGAGTTAAGCCTTGCCCCAATGTATAGGCTACGGAAACAACCTGTCCGTTTAGATCTTACATTGCCCAATTGGTGCCGGGAAGCTAAATTATTATTCCGTAGCCCGCATACTAAACTTATCTTTGGGGACCTTTTTCCAGTAAACAGTGATCAAAATGGAGTTTACCAAATCTTTACAAACTTGATCAACAATGCCATTAAATACTCTTCGGCCAATACGAAAGCAGCGCTGCATATTTATAGTGAAAAAGTAACGAACGGTGTGTTATATATTATTAAAGATAATGGTATCGGTATTCCGCAGCATGAACTCGAAAATATCCGTATGGAAAGACTTCGTGGCTCAAATTCAACGGAGTACCAGGGAAAAGGCATCGGATTGTTTATCGTTCAGGAAATTCTTGAAAGGCTCAAAGCGCAGATGGCCATTTTCAGTCAGGAAAACCAAGGGACCGAAATTCGTTTGTTTTTTCCAAATTAATAACGTGACGTAGCCTTTTATCTTCCTTCCAGGACAGATTTTGCCAATCTTATCCTGCTATTCAAGAAAAATCATTGTTGAACTCCTGATTTATAGCTAATTTTGAATGTTTAGAAATTGCAAGCAAATCAGACAAGTCTTTATGAATCATTTTCGTAAATATTGGAAACTACTTTCCCATATTGGTGCACATCCGGACATGTCATACATCGATTTCAAACGCGTATACATGATCAATCTGATTGCATTGTTATGTTTATTTCCGACAATTTTCTTTTCAATCCTCAATCTTATCGACCACCGTTATATTTTAGCAGCGATTAACTTCTGCAATTCACTATGTGCGCTTACGGTCCTTCTACTTCAATATTATGAGAAGCGTACTATCGCTAAGGCAACACTGTTGACAAGTAATGCTGTGTTTTTCTTCGCTGGAGCGCTACTTTATAAAAATGGTGGCGAATACTTTTTATTGTGCACATTGATTGTCTCCATGTTGATGTATGATAATCGAAAGATCCATATAGCCCTTTGTATTACGGTAGCTTTTTTGATTTCACTCTTATATCTACTTCCCGATATACTCCCGTTAAGCCAGCAAGTGCCTCGATCTAGGTCTGTTTTCAATATTATCAATGCACTAGCTTTTATGGTCGTCGCAGTCAACTTCTTTCTTGACATCATCTATAAGAATATAAAAAAAATTGAGCAGCAACGCCGCAACTTAGAATCCATGAATCGGGACAAAGAAAAAATC
This sequence comes from Sphingobacterium sp. UBA5639, assembly GCF_002421245.1. Taxonomy (NCBI): domain Bacteria; kingdom Pseudomonadati; phylum Bacteroidota; class Sphingobacteriia; order Sphingobacteriales; family Sphingobacteriaceae; genus Sphingobacterium; species Sphingobacterium sp. UBA5639. Next base: position 125,045 of record NZ_DIJR01000014.1, on the reverse strand, counting down.
TTTTCTATTATCGCGCACGATATCAAAAGTCCTTTTGCCAATCTGGAAGCACTGGTCTTTATGTTTCGTAATCAAATGCTCGACAGTACAAACTCCAAGGAATACATCCAGCAGATCTTTCAACAAATTACGCAGCAGAATCAGGCGTTGGATGATTTATTGCAATGGGGCAGCAGCAGTATGCAGGGGATCAATACCAAAGCATCACCCCAGTTGATCAAACCTATAATACAACAAATTGTTGAAGTTTTTAATGAGAATGCACAATCTAAACAGCTAAAAATCAATATTGATATACCAAACAACACACAGATAATTGCCAATCGGGATCATACCATCATTATTTTACGCAACTTGATCAGCAATGCGATTAAATTCAGCTATGTGAGCGGGAATATCAACATCTACACCAGCATGGATGAAACCTATACACATATTCATATTCAAGATGAAGGAATAGGAATTAACCCTTCGAAGTCCGCCGTACTTTTTAATGAGATCCAGCAAAAGTCTTTCGGAACGGAAGACGAACCCGGATCGGGCGTAGGCCTTGTTTTATGTAAGGATCTTATTGAGCGGAACAAAGGTGTAGTGAACATCCAAAGCACACCTAATAAGGGATCCGTTTTTACGGTCGGATTGCCATCCTGCCCCAGCCATAAACCACAAACCGAGTTCGAAGTACCCACATGCTGTTAATTCAACTATAGGTTTAGAAATTTTTTGGTGGTTTTATGGAATCATTGAATTGCCGATGAAGAGAGAAAAATTGAATCTCCCTTTTGTAATTAAAACTATATCTTTATAAAAAGAATTACAGGGTCACTATGATAGAGAATACGTTTGGAATGGATATAATGCCTGAAAATGAACATGACCGACTGAATGCCCTCAGACGCTATAAAATAATGGGAACCCCCGCTGAAGCCAGCTTTGATGGAATTGCAAAATTAGCCAGCCAGATCTTTAATGCCCCTATTGCATTGCTCTCATTGGTGGATGCAGAATCGGTCTATTTCAAAGCAAATATCGGCATGGGCACCACAAAGGAAACGAATCGAGGGCAAAGTTTGTGTAGTCTGGCTATTTTGGACAAGAAAGTAACAGTCTTTGAAGATACATTGGAAGAAGATATCCTACTGACCAATCCAACTGTAATTGGAGACTTTGGGCTACGGTTTTACGCAGGTGCACCCCTTATTACACATGATGGTTTTATGATCGGTTCACTGTGCGTTATCGACAAGCATCCGCGGGCTTTCAGCGCAGCTGATCGACAGATATTAGCAGGTCTTGCACGCACAGCGATGGATCAAATCGAGCTTCGAAGTTCTTCCATCGATAAAATTGATGAGCTTGAGGGCGTCAATATTACTATGGCAACCATGCAACAACGACTGCTCGAACTTAATGACGAAATGGAGCTTGCCAATGACGAACTTTATCGCACGAATAGTCAGCTCAACAAATCCTATGATTTGACAGTGCTACTCAATAAAAATCTCAAAAAAAGTGAACGTCGATTCAGATCCTTTATAGATAAGGCCCCAATAGGCTTTGCGATTTTAACAGGCCGTGAGTTAGTTATTGAAGTTGCCAACGATAGGATGCTCAAGCTCTGGCGCAAAACCGAAATTGTCCTCGGCAAACCACTTGCACAAGCGCTTCCAGAACTTCAGGGACAGCCCTATTTAGGGATATTGGACGATGTCTTTACCACCGGCCAAAACTACATTGGAGATACTGCCTACGCAAGACTTGAGTCTATGGGGGTATTGGGCGATCATTATTTTGATTTTACTTATGAGCCGTTAAAGAATGATGAAGGTGAAACGGAGTCTATTATTGTCATAGCCAATGAAGTTACCGAGCGTATCAAAAGAAACGAACATCTTGAAGCTCTCAACTATCAGTTGGAAATTGCACTAAAAGCTGGTGAACTCGGCTCCTACAATCGCGATATCAGAACAGGAAAAATGGACTGCTCCGAAACCTGTAAAATCAATTTTGGTCTTACCAAAAACGACCGCTTTGACTATGAAGACCTCATGCGAAGCATCGTCCCTGAACACCGCGAAATGGTGTATCAAAAGGTGCAGGACGCTATCCAGAACAAGACCACTTATCACGCGGAATATCTCATCCGTTGGCCTGATGGATCGTTACACTGGATCAATGCGTCAGGTCTTCCCAAATACGATCCAGAAGGTCATGCAACTCACCTCATCGGCGTAGTGGCAGATATTACAAAACGAAAGAATTACGAATCACAAAAAGATGACTTCCTGGGCATTGCCAGCCATGAACTAAAGACACCCGTCACGGGCTTAAAGGGAACGATTCAATTGCTGGAACGATTTAAGGACAAAACTGGAAGTGAGATCATTTCAAGGCTTATTGATCAGTCTGCTGTCAATATCAAAAAAATCGTTACACTTGTTGATGACCTGCTCAATATGCATAGAATCAGTGAAGGACAGCTTCATCTCGAAAAAACAACCTTCAAAGCGTCAAAGATTCTTGCCTCCAGTTGTCACAATATCATATCCCAAGGCAACCATCAAGTTAATATTACGGGCGATCTCGATGCAACTATATTTGCTGACGAGCAACGCCTTGAACAAGTGCTTGTTAATTTTGTCAACAATGCCGTTAAATATGCACCAGAATCGAGAGAAATCAATATCACTGTGGAACAGCTGCAAGATTGTATCAAGATAACCGTCAAGGATCAAGGTGAAGGTATTGATCCGGCAGTACAGCCTTTTATTTTTGATCGATATTATAGAGCAAACCATGAAGGCAAATCGTACTCGGGGCTCGGGCTCGGACTCTATATCTCCGCTGAAATTATCAAAAAACACGCGGGTCTAATAGGAGTTGACAGTACGGTAGGCTTGGGCAGCAGTTTCTGGTTTTCCATTCCACGCCCACCAGCGGAAAGATAATCGCAAAAGAGCCGGTAAAAAACCGGCTCTTTGTTATAAACTCCTATGCGCTTCTATTTACAGACTGCTTATGTACAACCGATCGGCATTTCAATATAGACTTAGGCTATCTCCTCAACCGTCGCGTCAGGCGCATTCTTCTTGACAGATTCAATGCCGTTTTCCATACCACTTGCGCTTTCATACATCTCGCTGCTTCCAATAATTTGACCATTGGTCGCCTTGAGATTGAAATAGTACTTACCATTGGTAGCAGTTTTACGATCAAATTTGTTATCGTCCTGAGCATTCTTCTTAACAGATTCAACGCCATTTAAACAGTTTGCTTTAGTTGTATAACCTTCACTGCTTAAAATCACCTGTCCGTTTCCAGCTTTTAGATTAAACTGAAATTCGCCATTTTTCCGAGTTTTTACTTCAAATTTACCCATTTTCTCAATTAATTAAATAAATACGTGGTTATTGGAATGAAATCCATACTACAATATAATACTTTTCCATGTTTTTATTGTAAAACAACGATTAATTTTTTTTTCCGCGATAACGTACTTGTTTCTATCCGTCTATCCTGTCCAACAGGGTATTTAAGAATGTTTAATCTCTTAAAGTAGTTAGATCCTGCATTGGCGCTGGCAAATTCAAATCAGCTATTGCTGTATAGACAGATTCATCAACTTTAAACCCCCATTTTCTAAAAAAATCCGAGAGATCTTTTTGAGCAATCTGACATGCAGACAGCATAAAATAGCGCATTTTCTCTGCATCTGTCGCGGGCCTGTTCTCGCGCGTAGTTTTGCTAAGTTTGATGTAAAAATCGTCGCCAAATCCCAACCAGAGTTGATGAAACATAATCATTTTTAAATCATTATCCCCCAAATTAAAGTTACGATCAGCGATATTTTTTTGAAAGTAAGTCGTAAATTTAGGCCAGGAATTATTGGCTGTCACTCGACTTACCGGCAATCCAAATCCCCTTTCGCTGGCTAGGGAATAGACATTCACGGTTGTTTCTGTCAGATTGCCCCAGGTCCAAGCTTTTTGTTGATAGGTGTGGCCGACCTCATGCCATATTCCCCATCCATTTGTATTGGACAGATATTTTGGCTGCAACATACGATAAGATAAGGCATCGGTAAAATAAATAGAAATACCGGCTGCCATATAGCCTCCAGCACTCGAATCCCTCACGGTAATCAGATGCTTATTGTAAGGTACCGCATGGACTCCACTGGTACCATTCAAGCCACTGATCCGATTGGAAAAGTCAATAATTGAATCCAGTCTATTAACAATCAGCTGTTGATCTTCGTCCCTGTACAACAGGGCATCGGCAATTTTGGCTACCATAATGGTGTGATCCGACGAGAAGACGACATCCGGTACGGTACTTTTCAACGAATCCAATGTAGCTACCCATTGCTCATGGGAGGTTATCCCCTTTTGAAAGTAAGGGACCGGAATAAATCCATTGTCAAAAGAAAGCTCGATTTCTCCAGTTGTCGTATAATTATCAGCTGTATAAATCACATAAACCAATCCCCCGTATTGATCCACTGTGAAAGTTTGCGTACCTGCCTGGAGATTGAAATACTGCCGGACTGGTCGAATATTATCTCTAAAAGGCGTCCCGATCGCTAAGCGTGCTGCTGTAGTACCCGAGTTGACTTTTACGTTTATGGTTATGGTACTGTTTGGCGCCACATAAAATCCGGTCATTTGCATTTCATTGTGATTCGCTCGAAATTGAAGTCTATCAGCCTCCATTGCGGCCGAAGGACTTACGTTGAATAATTGGACCGAATCCGCTATTGCTAAGGATTCTGCGCCGGTATCGTTTGGTAAGGTGTACATTAAGCTGCCATCTTTCCGGCAGGAAATGCTAATAGCGATCACTAAAATCGTGATTAAGGAAAACACGGTCTTTCTCATAATTTTTAAATAAAGTTTATAAATTGTATTAATTGTCCGCACTTCTTCCGATCATCCTACAAAGCCTCAGCGGCTGTTTCGAAGTTTTTTATTTTTTTGATCGATTTAGGATTCCACAAAACTTGAAACAAGATGATCCATACAAAGAATTCTCTTCACCTTCGGTAAAGTATTAGTTCATAACCTTAAAGCAAGATATAATATATTGTACAGAAAAATAATCAACTGCTTCAGATCAAACGTTTGCACAATCAACGAAAACCTTTTCGCTTAGACAAACATCAAATAACCCAAAAGAAAGTATATTTTATAAAAAATGACAAGAATCGAGTAATAACCTTATTCTGTACCGCGATAGAAGCTAGATGTTATTCAAACTAATCGCTCAGATCTAACGCTATTCGCTCGAACACTCCATCATCCAGCACTAGCGGAGCTGCGCATGATCATCTCAATAACCATGATTAAATTATAGATGAAGATGACTTGAAGTGGATTAATTAGACGTGAATCCTAAAAAACCTAAAAAAAAGCAGTATAACCAAAGGTTATAATCAACGTATTTCATAGTTTTATTTTTAATAAAGATAACATACGTAAAAACCTATATTACAAAGAATAATATAAAATAAAACAAGAGAAAAATGAAATCAGAAAATAGAACAAAAAAACGATTTCTCTCTTCTCGGAGCCAAGTTTTAATTTATCCGTCTATTTTTCAAAGGATAATCTGCTTCGCTTCAGTTTACCAGAATCAATTATAAAAAATTATAATTTTAAAAAGCGAATCGTTAATTTCGAAAAGTACACTATGAAATTAATACCCTAATTTTGCTTGTATTCAAAAAAGTTTGATGAAACATTTAACCTAAACTATAGCCTCAGAACACTATAGTGAATCAATAACAAGCGATTATCTTAAAACATGAAAAATAACATAAAGGAACAAAAAGAAACATTAAATCAATTGGATCAAAATTCAGCACCGCTAGCGGAACACCCCATTATAGTAGAATTTAAAAAACTCATTCACCAATATCCTCAGAATCACTGGGACCTCCAATTCTACTTGAAAAAGCTCAACGTTTCAAGAATGGCCTTACATCGATTGACACTTTCAAGCAGTGAAACTTCACCCAGCACGATCGTCAAGGAAATTGTCGCAAGTGAGATTGCCAAAAAACTTGCTACCACTGAAATTCCGATTAAAGAGTTGACTTCGTATTATGGTTTTAGTTCTTCAGCATCATTAACACGGTTTATAAAAAAGCATACCGGTCTGAGTCCCCGAAAATTTAGGGCATTAAATGCGCTGGATTATATTTAAAAAATAACTCGAAGCTATCTCCCGATCGATAGCTAAAAATTGAATAGCATAGGGAAGCTTTTTATGAAATTTGGGCGATATTCCTATATTTACCAGTATTTAATGCTGATTTGGTAAAGCTGCATCGTACAAAAAATCAAGATAGTGTATCTACTGCTTTTTGATAAGCCTGTAGTTATTCAGCGGTTCGTCTTTTTGCACGGCATACTGATCTTTGAGTTGCATCACCCAGCCCTCACCCTCTACGCGTTGCCCTTCGATTTTTGTAGGCCTACTAACTGTTATTTTTCCCAATTGGGCCCCATAAGCACTCCACTTTTGACTTGGCGTGGTATTATAGGCAAAAGACCTTACATGAGTGGGATTCGAGAAAAATCTGTCTACAACATTAGTAAAATGTTTTTTTGTTTTTTCTTTGTTTCTCCCACTGATCATTACCCCGGTATACTCTGCGATTCCTTCATTAAGCTCCAATTGGTTTTCAATGTGGGCAGAACCTGGAAAAAGTGAATTTCGATACTTCCGAAAAATCAAAGCATCCTTCAAATGCATTCGTTGTTCTTATAGAAGCGTTATAACTATTTTCTTCATTAAACAATTATGAAAAGGGATTATAAACGATATTTTTTAGTTTAAAGATATTGTTAAAGTTTGACAAACACCTTCTTTTTAAAAACTAAAAACACACATTATAAAACTAAAATATCTATCATTAAACAAAAAAAAGCGCACTTATCTGTGCACTTTTTTTGCTAAACATTATTATGCTTTGTTTAAACTTCACGATAAAATTCCTTTGAACTATGAGGTCGCCTTAAGATATATTGCTGATTCCAAGGCCAATCCCTCGAATCTGCCAACCCCTGGCTGTTTTATAAATCCATTCTGCTCAAAAAATCCTATCGACGAACTTTTTATGGGTTCATTGACCCATATCACATCATAGGGATTGCAGACGGCAAGACATTTGTCCATTAAAGATGTCTCCATTTGCTGCCGAGCTGCATGTTGGCAGACACCAAAGTCCGCGATTCGAATCGCACGTGTACCTGCCAGGGCATCCGGCTTCTGCCCTTTCGAGGTTATTCTTGCATAACCCATTGGTTGATCGTCGGCATACACCACCAGCCATTGGTTTGACATGCTGTTTATTTCGTTGACAAGTGTTCTGGAATTAAAATTGTCAGCGATGTAATGTTCCAGTTCAGCTGGCTCCACTAAGCTGGCGAATTTTTCTAGCGCCAGTGTTTTGGTGATCATCGACAACGCTTCAATTCCCTGCTCTGTTGCCACCGTAAATTTTGTAACTATATTCATATATGCATCTCCTATTAAACAAACAAATGTAAATGCTATCACTTGCTATTATTCGATACACATTATTCATTTAGCATCAGTACAGCTACAGGTTCCCACATAAATACCGACCTATATGCTGGATCGCTTCAATTCGTTTATCAGAAAATTTATCCGCGATGACCAACCTAAAATAATGTCCAAAAGTATTCGCAAAAGAGAACGTATAACCCGGTGTGAATCTCGCACCAATTTTTTCACACTGCGCATAAAAATCCGACATATCTGTACTTTCGGGCATTTTAACCCAAAGATTATATCCACCTGCCGGGGCAATCACTTTGGTTTGTTCGGGAAAACTGGAAGCGATTAGTTTGGTGGCTAGATAGGCATTTTTTGCCAGTTGCATCTTCAGTGAACGAATATGCCGATCGTAACTACTGCTGCCGATTAAACGGCTTACAGTCTCCTGATTCAAAGGGGAAACTGTACTGCCCAACGCAAACTTGATCTGTTCGGCATCTTTCAGAAATAGCCCTGTGCTTAACCAGCCCAGTCGAATTCCAGGTGCCAGGGTTTTTGAATAAGATGAATAAGTCATCACCAATCCGCTTTCATCAAATTGTTTTAAAGTTGATGGTCTACTCCCATGAAAGTTTAGGTCGCTATATATATCGTTCTCGATAACAGCAACATGATATTGATGAGCAATCGCCAATAAAGTAATTTTCTGTTCATCTGCAAGCAAAATACCTGTTGGATTATGAAAATTCGGTGTTAGCACGACGGCTTTTACAGCACTTCTTTGACATGCTCTTCTAAAAAAATCAATATCGAAGCCTTCTTTAGTCAGAACAGGAACTTCAATGACACGCAGTTTGAGCACCCGAATGACCTCCAATACAGAAAATACACATGGACTTTCCACAGCAACAATATCTCCGGCTTCGCATATGGCTGCCAAGGCGATATACAAGGCCTGTAAAGCGCCATCTGTGATCAGCAGTTCATCTGTATGCAGCAAGGTCTGATGAGAGGCCGCACGGCTGACAATGTTGTCCTTCAATTGTACAGAGCCATTAGACGGATAATAGCGTAGCAATCCTGCCCCTAGTTCCCGAATGACCTGTTGCATCGTCCGAAGTAAAAGTTTTTGCGGAACAAGGAGATCCCCTGGAGCCGCAACATTAAATTCCGAAAAACCCCGCCCCAAAGGTGACGCTGTTGTCAGGCCCAGCCTTTGTTCAAAGACAGCATCCCTTACTATTGGTGGACGACCATGCCCTCCTGGTTCTGCCAGCATTTCATTTTTCGCACTGACATAGTAGCCAGATTTCGGAACGCTTTCCACTAGGCCACGAATCATAAGATATTCGTATCCAGCTTGAACAGTACTCATACTTAAACCATAATAATCTTTAAAATCACGTACTGAAGGTAGCTTTTGTCCGGGTTTATAGACCCCTGATTTTATATTTTTCTCGATTGCCTGTGTAAAGATTTCAAACTTATAGTTCTTCATCTGTATTGATCACTTTTACCTATACTGTACCTGTATCGCAAATCTAATCAATCTAAATTTGTCTAAAAAAGAAATGACAGGTAATTATCAAATCAACAGCCCCAGTGAATTACGAGCTCTTCCACAGGAGGTATTACCCGAATTAGGTCAGGAATTAAGGAACCTCCTCATTGACCATATTGCTACACATGGCGGTCATTTTAGTTCAAGCCTTGGTGTTGTAGAACTTACCATAGCAATACATTATGTGTTTAACACCCCTGAGGATAAATTGATATGGGACGTTGGTCATCAGGCTTATGTCCATAAATTAATCACAGGTAGAGCGGCTCGCTTCCATTCGAACAGGCTTCTACATGGCATCAGCGGATTTCCTGTTATGGAAGAAAATAACTTTGACGCCTTTGGTACTGGTCATTCATCCACATCCTTATCAGCAATTCTGGGTATGGCCTGCGCGGCCAGGTATAAGGGTGATCATAACCGTCAACACATCGCTGTTATCGGTGACGGCGCCATGACTGCCGGTCTAGCATTCGAAGCTTTAAATAATATTGGTTTCGAGCAGCCCGACCTATTGATTATATTAAATGACAACAATATGTCTATTGATGCCGGTACGGGAGCGCTACAAAATTATCTGACCGACCTGACCTCGGGGCAAGCCTATAATCAGTTCAAATCACAGATCAAAAAGCTGCTGTCGCGTAATAAGGATCGGGCACAATGGTCAATTGCTGCGATTAGAAAAATAGAGAAACTGATAAAAACGGGACTACTTGCTTCAAGCAATATTTTTGAGGCCTTAGGTATACGTTATTTTGGACCAGTGGATGGGCATAATCTCCATAAGCTTATCAAAATATTCGAGCAGTTGAAGCATATAATGGGGCCCAAAATAGTACATTGTGTGACGCAGAAAGGAAAAGGTTTTGCACCGGCCATGTTAAATAAGGCAGAATGGCATGCCACGGGGAAATTCGACAAACTGACAGGTGAACGGTTAGAACACCAGCTACCGCAACTCCACAACGAGACTTTTCAGCAGGTGCTGGGCGAAACGCTGACACAGCTGGCCCGAAGGAATAGTCGTATTATGGCTATTAGCCCAGCGATGCTTTCCGGCAGCAGGCTAACCGCAATGAAACAGCAGATGCCCAACCGTGTTTTTGATGTTGGTATCTGCGAACAGCATGCCGTTACTTTTTCTGCTGGCCTTGCTGCCGATGGACTACTTCCTTTCTGCTTTATCTATTCGACATTCTTACAACGCGCCTATGATCAGCTTATCCACGACGTCGCTTTGCAGAAATTGCCAGTCGTGTTCTGTATTGACAGGGCCGGTGTTGTCGGTCCCGACGGCCCCACTCATCAGGGGGCATTCGACATTGCTTTTCTCCGATGCATACCCAACATTACGGGCGCTTCCCCCATGACGCTTACAGACTTTAAAAATTTGTTGTTCACGGCTCAGGACATCGCTCTCGACGGACCGTTTGCAATCCGCTACCCAAAAGGTCGAGGTAACCAAGAGAAGCAATCCGACAAATATAAAAGACTTGAAATGGGAAAAGGAAGAAGACTTTGTTCAGGTAAAGACATTGCCCTACTCTCTCTTGGACCCGTTGGTCAATATGCACAGGACGCCTGCTGCGAGCTGCTCCAGGAGGACATCCACGTCGGGCACTATGATCTCCGGTTTTTTAAACCGCTCGACGAAGCGTTATTACATGAGGTATTCCAATCATATTCGTCTATCATCACCATCGAAGATGGATGTATCGCAGGTGGAGTGGGCACCGCAGTGCTTGAATTTATGGTGGAACATGGTTACTCGGCTACGTTAAAACGTCTTGGTTTGCCCGACTCGTTCGCAGTACAGGGTACACAGCAACAGCTTCACCAACTTTATTACTACGACAAACAGGCTATTATAGCCACAGTGAGACAGCTACACAGAGATACAGCTGGCGAAGTTTAGCTAAAAGGTCTTTTTGTCAGGACATACCTTTCATAGACTTATTTCGTCTTCCAATTGTAAAAAGAATCTATTAGAGTCAAAACTGTTTATATCTTCTAAGTTAAACATCCAGAAAGGTACGGTGTTTGTAGCCTACATGAAAGAAACAATGTTGTTTCTTTCATGTAGCAATCCATACCATGAAACACTTATTCGTCCTCCTTGCTATAGCGACCGGCTTATTTCTGATCAGCAAGGTTTGCTTTTCACAAAAAGGGAAAGACTTAAAACCGTCAACACAAAATACTATGAATACTACAAATCAAAAAGATCATGTTGTCTATTTTGCAGGAGGATGCTTCTGGGGAACTGAGCACTTCTTTAAACAAGTGCGCGGGGTCACCGCAACGGAAGTTGGCTATGCCAATGGAAACCTTCAGCACCCTTCTTATGCACAAGTTTCGACAGGAACGTCCGGGTTTGCCGAAACCGTAAAGGTAAACTTCGACCCAGCGCTTGTCGATCTAAAGCTGCTCGTAGACCTTTTCTTCAAAACAATTGACCCAACTTCACTGAATAAACAAGGCAACGATATCGGTACGCAATACCGTACAGGCATCTATTATACCAATGCCGACGATGCTGCTGTTATCAAAGAGCAAATAGCTGCTTTAGCAAGTCAATACAGGAGCAAAATAGTGGTGGAAATAGAACCTTTACAGAATTACTATAATGCTGAAGCTTATCATCAAAAATACCTGGACAAAAACCCCGGTGGTTATTGCCATATAAGCCCTGATTTATTTGAACTTGCACGAAATGCCAACCCCGAAAAAGCGAAAGTGAACATTGAGAACAGGTATAAAAAAGCTGACAAGGAGACCTTGAAGAAGGAGTTAACTCCATTGCAATACGATGTTACACAAAACAGTGCAACAGAGCGCGCATTTGACAACGCCTATAATGACGAATTTAGGGAAGGCATTTATGTCGATATCACAACTGGAGAACCCTTATTTGTCTCAACAGATAAATTTGAATCGGGCTGTGGATGGCCAAGTTTTTCCAAACCAATTAGCGATAGCTTGATTCAAGAACACGCCGACAATTCGTACGGGATGCGCAGAACGGAAGTACGCAGCAAAACTGGTGATGCACACCTCGGCCATGTTTTTAACGATGGACCCGCAGATAAAGGTGGTCTACGCTATTGTATAAACAGTGCTTCACTTCGATTTATTCCAAAAGACAAGATGAAAGCACAGGGCTACGAGAAGTACTTACCCCTATTGGTAAAAAAATAATCTGCAGCGCCTCGATTGAGGCGCTTGCCCTGAACATTTCAACATCCGTCAAGCCATCGTTACAATAACCTATTATTCAATGCATAAACCAATGCTTCATTCATGTTACTTACCCCCAGTTTTTCAAATAATTTTCGCCGATGAAATTTCACCGTGTCAATGGAAACGAAAATTTTTTCGGAAGTTTCATGAATGGTCAGACCGCGATGATAAAAGCGTAAAATTTCTATTTCACGTTCGGTAAGGTTAATCTTTTTTTGGGAGTTCCATCTCCCAGTCAACAGATCCAACTCCCAAACTAAGTTGGAGTGCAACTTTTCGATCGTCACGTTGCCCGAAGACACATTGGTGGATAAAGATACGATACAAATTGCCTTCCATATTTTCCCCTCTTCTGTCAAAAAAACCGGCGTCAGTTTATGATTAATCAAAATAAATTTGTTATGCGCATTTTGTATCTGAAAATCATACGATATAACGTAAAGCTTCCGTTCCTCTATGGGTATTTTTTCGTAAAAACTGAACCCCGCTTCGTTAATCGTAATGAGCATCCGGAAATCATCGGACGGAACATATTTTTGATAAAAGCCATAGCCCATTTCCATCACCTCTGTGGCTGTTAAACCAGCGAGAAACAGCGGGTTGTCTGAAACAAACTCAAAGCTTTTGGCCTGATAATCGATTAGATAGATACTCTGGTAAGTAATTCGTGAGAAAGCTTTGACAAGCTCAATATAGCCATGCGTCTGCAGGATGTCCTTTTCTGAAAGACGATCAACATTATTTTTTTGTGAAAATAGCGCGTTAAAATCCATAACGAAATTCTAAGTTTCGAAGTTAAATAAAACTACACTCAAGTGTAGCTTTTATTTGGACAAACTGTAATACTTTTGGACAAAACAGCTAGAAAAATACAGCTAACTGAACGAAAAGCCGGAAAAAACATAAAACCATTTCTTACACAGATGCTTATTAAAACTATACAGATTCGAAATATTGGAATCGCCCTTGGGGTCTTATTTTTTGGGAACAGCTACGCACAGCAGAAAATCGAAGTTTTAAATTTTGGGACATTTCACATGAGCTATACCCCTGATGCCCATAAAGTAGAATTTGATGAAAAAGATCAAAAAAACAGAAGAGAAACTTATCATGTAGCCAAACTGTTGGCTGATTTTAAACCAACCATCATTTGCGTAGAAGTCATTTCTGAAAAAAACAAAGAATTGAACAGTGACTACAGATCTTTTATCGACGACAAAGGCCATAAAGCTAAGTTTGGTGGTGAAATAGCGTTAATCGCTTATGAAGTTGGCAAACTTGCAGGGGTAAAAACAATTTATGGAATTGATGAACAACAAACTGCAGCATATAATTACAACATTGCCAATGAACTGGAGAACCAGGTGGATACTGTAACGTATAAAAACTACATGGGAAAAATCATGAAGGAATTCACCCATATTGACCAACTCTCCATTTTAGATAAATTAAAGGTATTTAATCACAAAGAGACCCTGCAAAAATTTATCAATGTAAACGCTGATATCTTAACCTACAGTAGTACAAAAGGTAATTTTGAAGGAGCTGACGAAGCCACTAAATTTTACGGAAGAAATCTACGGATACACTCCAATTTAAATCAGATCCCTGTCACGGCGCAAGATCGTATTTTGCTGATCACCGGTGCTACTCACGCAGCTTTTCTTGGTGAGTTTTTGCAACGGAGCCCCAAATACAAGCTTGTGGAAGTTGCTGAATACCTCCAATAAAATGGTCCGTAAAGAAAGTTTGCCTTTATAGGCTTTAAAAATGATATAGAGTACCTAACCTTAATTACCTAAAGAAAAACTTCAACATGATAACTTGCAAAAACTGCGGTACAGACATTACGTCAAAATTTTGTCCCGATTGTGGCCAACCTGCAACGCTGAAAAGAATAGATGCGCATTATATCACCCATGAAATAGAACATGTGCTTCACTTTGAACGCGGCATTCTCTATACCATTAGCGGATTGGTAACAGCGCCGGGGAAGAATGTGCAAAACTACATTTCTGAGAATCGTAGCCGGCTGGTCAAACCTATTATTTTTGTTATAGTAACCTCTTTAGTGTACTCAATTATTGCCCACTTTTTCCATACTGAAGAACGGTATATGCAGTCAATCGACAGCCATGGTATTGAAAGTAAACTCATCATCACGACCCACATCTTCCGATGGCTACAAGATCATTATGGTTATGCTAACATTATCATGGGATTCTTTATCGCCCTTTGGACTAAATTATTCTTTAAAAAATACGGCTATAATCTTTTTGAAATCATCATCTTATTATGTTTTATTATGGGGATGGCGATGTTAATTTATGCTTTTTTTGCAATAATTGATGGTATAACCCACCAGCGTTTTATCATATACGCAACATTGGTGACCTTTGCATATTACTCCTGGGCCATGGGACAGTTTTTTGATAAGACTAAAAAGATCAGCTATTTCAAAGCATTTGCCGCTTTAATAATAGGCTTTATCTCCTATTTGATCGTCATAATGTTCATTGGTATTACCCTGGATATACTTATAAGATAGCCATATTGTAACGAACGCAGCCTTGTGTATCAAAAATCACCGTGATCAATTGATGCGATAAATAGGATAAAGAAGATGTGACTCTTCATAGTAAGGTGAATGTTTGTATATCCAATCCAGCTGCGCACTACTACTCGCAGCAAGTTTAGGGTTGTTCATCTTCTCGCGTTCAAAGGCAGCTCTTAAATCTTTATTCTCTTTTAGAAGTTTGGCTGCTGTATCTTCAAAAACATATGCTGAATAATATTCTTTCTGTCCTAAGATCGCATCAAAGAAATTCCAATTAAAATAAGAGTCTATTGCTTCAGGTTCTAAAGTTTCCAGCAAGAACTTTACACCGTCCTGATTCAAGGGGACTAAATAATCACCAGCACGAAAGTTTACCTTATTGGATTCCCGGAGGAGGCTGGTATCAAAATGTAAATAATGCCCTTCATAAGGACTTGAAGTTGTCTTGAAATCCTTAATTCGATACTGTTCCACCGCTATTACCGTATCTTGTTTTAGCGGAATCATTTTGATCTGATTGAGTGTTAGCAAGTTAACAATTTCCCATTCAGACTGCGGAATGACATAATACGATGGAATAGTTACTTCTTTTGTCGGAACATAGGTATTATATAACTTAACTTGTTTTGAAAACTTAGCGTTTCTATCATACCACAATCTATCTTTCGAGGAGACATCGCTCGGCTTATATTTTGCCTCGAAGCCCGTAAAGTCCAGTGGTTCATATTTCGATGAATCAAGCTTCCATGCTATGGCATATTTATCCCCTATTTGATATTGCTTGAGGTTTTCAGTTCTTTTTTGTTTAATCTCCTTATAATGCTGTTCCATAAAATCCAGATTACAACGCATATAATCATAAGTCGCTTTGACACGTTCTTGATAAGGTTTCAACATATGTGTTTCCACCACGGTTCCGATGACATTAAATAGACTGGTGTAACCTGTTGCATATCTTGGCGAATCCATAAAAGTTGGAAAACCACCATCAGGTACATCGTTGTGGATGTTAACATAGGGAACAGACATAAACCCTTTCTCCTGGAGATCTTTCAGTAAGGTTTTTTGCATGTTGTTATTAAAATAATTACCTAAAAGGTTTCCCAGACGTTCTTTGTTTGTTGAGATATAAGTAAAAGTGTACTGATAATCGGCCCCATTGCTCACATGATTATCGATAAAAACATCCGGCTTGACCCAGTGGAAAATCTGCTGAAAACTGCGCGAGTTTTTAGTGTCTGTCTTAATAAAATCCCTATTTAAGTCATAATGCCTTGCATTTCCACGAAAGCCATACTCTTCAGGGCCATTTTGGTTAGCTCGGGAAAAGCTCCCACGATTTAACATCCCACTGACATTGTAACTCGCGAGCGCAACAACGATAACATTTTGAGGTGCCTTTACCTTTCCTGTCGCCAAATCCCGCATGAGCATCATAGTGGCATCAATACCATCGGGTTCTCCGGGATGAATACCGTTGTTGACCAATAAAATACACTTCCCTTTCCTAGCGACTTCCAGTGTCTTTCCAAACGGATTAAATACGACCACATCTATTGGTTTATTGTTATCGTCTTCTCCCTTTGTTTCATAATGAATTGATGTATATTTCTCCGCCAATTCCTGATAGTAGGCCCGCATTTCTTCAAATGTTGTGGATTGATTACCATTGCCCCGTTCATAAGGTGTAGGCATTTGCGCATAACTTCTGCCAAAAAGCATAAAAGAAAATAATATCAGGAACCGTTTCATAAGATCAATTTAGCGTCCAATTTACGATAAACTTGTTAAAATACATAAGCTATCTCCACCGTCTATCAAGAACGACTTCTCAATAAAAACAAAATCCCTCAGAAATGTAGGGATTTTGTGATTGCTCTTTTACCGGTATTTTAATTGCTGACCTCGTTTAATAATTCGATATCTTCTGTATCCAACTTAAGAGCCGGCGCCGCACATAGCGTATCCAATTGACGCTCACTTGTGGCACTCACAATGGGAGCGGTAATCAGCGGTTTAGCCAACAACCATGCTAATGCTACAGTAGCCTGTTTTGTCTCATGCTTCTCGGAGATAGCATCGAGCGCTTTCAGGACAGCTTTACCTTTAGCATCAAAATATTTTTTGATCCCACCGCCCCTTGCCGTTTTATCAAAGTCAGTTTCAGTACGGTATTTACCGGTCAAGAAACCTGCTGCAAGCGACCAATATGGAAATACACTCAACCCATACTTCTCGACCAAGCCCGCATAATCTGTTTCAAAACCTGCACGCTCTACCAAATTGTAATGCGGTTGCAACGCAACATATTTGGGAAGACCGTTTTTCTCTGCTACATCAAAGCTTTCCGTTAAACGCGCTGGCGATAGATTGGAAGCGGCGATATAACGTACCTTGCCTACCTCTATTAAGTCCGCATAAGCCGACAACGTCTCTTCCACGGGGGTTATGTTATCGTCAAAGTGGGTATAGTATAGATCTATATGATCTACTCCCAACCGTCGTAATGATTCATCAGCCGATTTCAAGATATGTTTCCTTGAGATATCATATCCGTGTTCCTTGGTCTCCGATCCGACTTTTGTTGCAATTACTATATTTTGACGGTTACCACGGCTTTTTAACCATTTTCCAATAATTTCTTCGGACTGCCCTCCGGTTCCATTTACCCACCACGAATAGGTGTCTGCCGTATCAATAAAATTAAACCCTGCTCCTACAAATTTATCTAACATTTCAAACGATTGCTGCTCATTTAATGTCCAGCCAAAAACATTCCCACCAAAATTAATTGGAGCTATCTGCAAATCTGTGTGCTGTATTTCTACCTTCTTCATTGAAATTATCTATTTTATTGTTCCTTTAAATAAAAAAATAGCTATGCCTTTCCAGCTGAAAAGCTCAAGCTAAAGTTACGGTATCCATCTTGAATCATGTCAGCATTCTTCAAATCCAATTGTCAAAACGCGTAAAGATTTTATTGCGATTAAAAAAATAGGTCGGCTCTTTAACCGACCTGTTCTTGGATTACTTTTCAATAGACGACATGTCGATTACGAAACGATATTTTACATCACTATCCAATACCCTTTGATAAGCCTCATTTACATAGTCGATATCAATCATTTCTGTTTCGGGTAGAATATTATGTTCAGCACAAAAATCAAGCATATCTTGAGTTTCCTGTATTCCCCCAATGCTGGAAGCCGTTAGGATCTTATTTCCCCCCATAATTGAGCGTCCATTGATTTCCATGGGCGCAGCTGGAATCCCCACACAAATATAAACTCCCTTTGTTTTCAATAATGCAAGATAGAGGTTATAATCATGCGGTGCCGATACGGTATCAATAATAAAATCAAAATACGATGAGAATTCTCTTATTTCATCTGCCTCATGCGTATTTAAGAACTTGTGTGCGCCAAGTAGAGCCGCATCCTCCTTCTTACGTGGAGAATGGCTTATCATTGTGACTTCTGCTCCCATTGCTACTGCAATTTTAACAGCCATATGTCCCAATCCACCTAAGCCCAACACACCAACTTTATGTCCTTTGCTAATATTCCATCTTTTTAATGGCGAATAGGTGGTGATTCCAGCACAGAGTAGCGGTGCCACCTTTTTAATATCCAACGATTCCGGCACATGCAGCACAAAGTCCGCATCCGCAACAATATTATTGCTATAACCACCAAAAGTATAGCTGTGATCATGCATCACATCCTTGCTGTTGTAAGTCCAGACGGTCTTCTTTTCCGAACAGAACTGTTGTTGGTCTGACTTACAGTTATCGCATTCGCCACAGGAAGCCACCATACAACCGACACCTGCCAGGTCTCCTTTTTTGAACTTAGTCACTCCACTACCAACGGCACTTATCCGACCGACAATTTCGTGCCCGGGAACAATTGGGTACTGTGTACCACCCCACTCGTCATGTACTTGATGAATATCGGAGTGACAGATCCCGCTGTATAAGATATCTATTAAAACATCGTTTGCACCAAGCTCCCTCCTTTCAAACTCCCAGTATTCAAGTGGAGAACTGCTGTCTTTCGCCGCATAACCTTTCGACTTAATCATATTATCTTTTTTTATAGACCACAATTTGGATGCGAAGATATCTCCGATCCCCTTTTTATATTGTACTAAGTTAGCGGGTATTGATGAGGAATAGAGCAAGGCAAACACAATATTGACACTCCGCAAACAAAAAAACAAGTTTAAACATAGAAATATCCGCACAAGACCATGTATATTTGAGTTCATATAAATCATTTCAATGAAAAGAACCAGTCTAACGCTAGCAATTATTTGCTTAACATCAATGGCTTTCGCCCAAAAGATAAGCTACAAAGTGAACACGCAAAATTCGACAATCAAATGGAATGCTAAAAAAGTTGTCGGAGGACATGTGGGAACAATCAATATACAAGAAGGAACGGTACAGACAGAAAAAGGGAAAATTACCGGCGGTGGTTTTACCATAGATATGAATTCCATGGCTTGTACTGATGCACCTAAATTGACCGGGCACCTAAAAAATGAAGATTTCTTCAATGTGCCTACCTATCCCAACAGTAAATTTGTCATCAGTAAGGTTGATAATAGCAAAGGCAATCCAATCATAACAGGCAATCTGACGATCAAGAATAAAACAAAATCGATCTCCTTTCCAGCAAAAGTCACCACAACTGCAGATGGGCTTTCCGCTGAAGCTATCGGAGTCAAAGTAAATCGACTGGACTTTGATATACAGTATCGTTCAGCAAGCTTTTTCTCCGACTTAGGCAATCGCGCTATCGATGATGAATTCACCTTAGATATCCTACTTAAGGCTGTAAAATAAAAACTATTAGAGCCATTTGTTAATACAGATGGCTCTTCCTTCATTGCATCGTACCGAGAATCGATATGATCTTCCCTCCTCAACATAGCGCGTCCGCGCATTTCTACAGCAGCAAACAAAGACTCCGTTAAATTAGATTTGATTCAAATTGCACTTAGTAACCGATAAGATTGACGAAAGTAAAGTTTTAAAATTATCTTTAAACTCCCAAAAGTAAGGTTAGACAAATTATATATGGAGAAAATAAAAACTTTTCAACAGCACGAGCTTAATAGAATTAGAAAAAATTGGAGTGACAGTGGCCTCGCATTTGAAAAGTTGGGAAGATCTTCTAACATAGCAGATTATTCGGATCGCGAGATCAATGAAATGCTTCTCGGCGTATATAAAGACAGTAAACATCTTATGGTCGATGAAGGCTACTTTATCGATCTCACCCAAGCCCGTAAAGCCAGCTGTATTTTGGTTGATGTATCCTATTCAAGACGTATCAAACCTGCTCCAAACAGCGTCCTTAGTCTTCAGGATATCCGTAATTTTTATATTGAAGATTATTTCATAGAAACGGAAGAAGCATTTTCCAATAGATACAAACATAAGATAACCGGTTATTTAAAAAAGATCGGCGGAATCAGTTTGGGCAAAGGGCAATACAATTACCTGTATTCTATTCCGAACGATTTCAAAACTTTTTTCGGCGATACGCCAGCCGATCTGTTCTATCCGATCCAACGTTATATCAATGGTTTATTTTTTGACGACGATTATCGAATTTCAGCCTTCGAAGTTATCAGCAAGATTGTTATCAGTAAGACATAACTCCGATTGCCGGAGCAGGCACTCGTGATTTCTTAATTGATAATGTCGCCGCCACTCTCGTCTAGTTTATCACGAAATTTTTCAAGTTCCTGAGTGCCGGGTTTTGCCCAATTAGCAACTTCACCAATAATTTTTAATGGAAATTCAGATCGATAGGAACGTGTCGGATTTCCGAGGAATTTCTGATCCGTCAGGTTGGGATCATGCTCATAATCACCGGTAGGTTCAACAATAAATACGCGCTCGCTACGCTCACCTTTTGCGAGTGCCGCTGCAAGTCCAGCCCCATTCATCAAGCCTGTAAAATAAATGTGGTTCATTTTTAAGTCAGCTTGATAGTTGGAATTGAAGCCTGGAACCAATAAATCGCCGATTTGTGCATCTGCTTTTGTCCCATGATAAAAAGGTCCCTTATCAAAGGGGATATTTTTATAAGAAGAGGCCAGCCGAGCATACTCACTTGCCATTGCTTCTTCTCCTAAGCCTGTGTAACAGGCGCAAATCTTCAAATACAATCCGGGTAATGCACTGGTCGTCCGGTCATCGTTGATTACCAATGCATGCTCTAAGGCTATGTGTAGCCATTTCAGACCATCAGACAGCGATTTTTGTTGCCGCGATACAAAATAAGCCGCAAAAAACTTTTCATGGTCATCACTTGCCTCCCGATAACCTTGCATAAAAAATGACAGTGATTCTTCCGCTCTACCGCTTTCTTCCAGTTGTATTCCTTTTAGACAAAGTTTGACAACTTCATTAAATGGTGAAAATTCCATCGTATAAATTATTTTTTATCCAACATACATTATTCTCGCCTCAATTACAAATGACCACTCCTTAAAAACATCTGTTCTACAGCAAGGCCTTGGACGTGAAAAGCCAGTTATGAGGATAACCGGCTCTTCAACAAAATTGTTCTCTTAATTTCAATATTTCTCCACGCAATAACGTACAATTGGTTGGGCATTTAGGAAACGACACATTGCTGGAATCCCGAAGGCAGTTAGCGTTCGGAACGCAATCATTATCCGATAGTGGCGTCCTTTAGAACACAATATTGCCTTTGTGAATCAATGAAGTCACAGGTGAAATCCGAGAAACTGCTTCAGCAGAACAACTTGCCTCAACAAAAACCATACTGGCTTCATCGCCCACTTTCGGCCATTGTTGATTTCCATTATTATCCAAAGGCAATTTGTAACGTGTGGCGAAAGCGAGTGTTCTGGATAAGCCGAATTCTGTTCCATAGCCATACAGCTCAGCAATTAGATTCGCTTTCTGGAGCATGTTTCCCGAACCAAAGGTATTCCAGTGATCCTGAATATTGTCATTTCCAATCAAAACTTCCACACCATATTTTCGAAGTGTCGGAATAGGCATAATCATATTGCCAAAAGGCACTGAGGAGACGATTCCCACGCCCGCCTCGGCAAGACGCGCCGCAATTTTTTCGACTTCGACATTTGCGAGACGGCTAAGTGCAAAAGCGTGGCTAACAAAAGCTTTTCCTTTTAATTGGGGGTTTTCCAATGTTCGGTCGATCAAAAAGTCGATTGTCTTTAGACCACTTTCTCCCATTTCATGGAGATGTATGTCAACTCCCTTATCGTTATCAAGCGCCAACCGGGTAATCTGCTCCATACTTTTTTCAATACTTCCGTCCAAAGAGTACGGATCTACTCCACCGATGAAACTAACAGCATCCAGTTTTGCAACATCCTTCAAAATGGGTAAGGTATCCGTATAATAGAGACCATGCTGTGGAAAAGCAACCAGCTCCACGTCTACCGTGTCTTTTTTTGATGCAAGCGCCTTTTCTAAATTTGTTAGCGATCTTAGTCCAGATGTTGGATCAACATTGAAATGCGAACGAATAAAATCAGTTCCGTATGCCTGCAGAAAATTCAGCATTTTGCCCGTTCTTTCGACCGAGGTGCTTAACCATTCAGGAATCATCTTTTGCTCATACGCGATCATATCTTTTACGGTATGCCGCGTGGGAGATACTGCTTCCCATGGCAAACCAAACAACATTTTATCCAAATGGGCATGCATATCCTTAAAGGCCGGCAACATCAAATGTCCTTTTGCATCGATTCCATTGGCATTTGGGGTATTTGGTTTGATTCCTTTGATCTTACCCGCTTCAACTTCTACACAGCATAAAGCGGTATTTGTACTTATTACTTCCTCTCCATCAAACTCGAATCCCGTCTCAAGCCGTACGTTTTTTAAAATATATGTTTTAGCTTTCATATTTCTTTTGATCATATTCTTTTTTCTAAAATTTACTAGACAATGGAAACGGTATTATTTTTTCCGCATTTATGACTTAGTATGACCAAAACAAAGGTCGCGATGATTTTTCTGGATGTTTTGCAGAATACATCTCGAAGCTTGAACAATTTATCACAACGCAAACTTTGACTTAACATTGTGTGTGAGCAGGAGCTACACGAGTACACTTTCAGCCAGTGTTTGACCAATAATAGCGAAATTTAAGATCCACGCTTGTAATAAATTGTCCAACAGATGGAATGAAAACCACATTGTAAAAACAGCCCTATCTCCTATTTTTGTACTAGACGTCAAACTTATTCGACAGTTTATCGAAAATTACAGCATAATAGAATGATGAAAACAACTTTAATACTCCTGATCATGATGAGCATAACAAGTTCGTGCCGATCGGCATTAACAGAAAACTCCTATACTGAAAATTCGTCCCAGGAAGAGATTATTCAATTGGTCATCAAAAATGACCTGCAGGGAGTAAGAAGAGCACTAGAAAATAAGGCCAACGTAAACAGCAAAGATGCGAACAAACGTACTCTTCTACTTATCGCTACAAACAATGGAGCTCTTGAAATGGCCAAATTATTGGTAGAATATGGCGCCGATGTCAACATTCAGGCTGATAATATGGATAGCCCATTTTTATACGCGGGAGCAAGTGGGCAAGTTGAACTCGTCAAGCTTTTCTTAGATCACGGTGCTCGCTTTGATTTATTTAATCGATATAATGGCACAGCTTTAATACCGGCATGTGAACGTGGACATGTAGAAACGGTAAGATTATTGGCCAATACTAAAAATTTTCCGTTAGATCATGTCAATCGCTTAGGATGGACCGCTTTGATGGAAGGAATTATACTCGGTGACGGAAGCAAAAAATATCAGGAAATCGTTCAGATTCTAAAAGATGCCGGAGCAAAATTAGATATTCCGGACTTCAATGGCACAAGCCCGTTGCAACACGCACAACAAAGAGGCTTCAATGAAATTGTTAAGATACTAACATTATAAATATCAAGGTTCATCTTCCATTAAATGGTCAAATTTAAATAAAATTTCAGTAAGGATCTCACCATGCTGCAGATCAGTGTATGTTTCACCAATTGAAGGAAATGAACCTTATCGATTAATAGATGAGTGTTGTATCTCATACCGAAATATCAGGCAACGCTTTTCCGTAATGTAATAACTGTAATTTCCGGCCAAACACCTATCCGCCCCTTTAGGCCATGAAAACCAAAACCACGGTTGACATAAAGATATTTTCCCTGTTTTTGATAAAGTCCAGCCCACTGTTTATAAAAATACTGAATTGGACTCCATTTTAACCCAAATAGTTCTATCCCAAACTGCATACCATGTGTATGACCAGCCAGCGTTAAATGGACATGTTGATCATAGTCCAAAGTAACATGATCCCAATGTGAAGGATCATGAGACATTAAAATTTTAAACGTATCTTTTTCTAATCCAAGAGTTGCCTTAGCCAAATCGCCATATTGATGAAACCCTCCTTTTCCCCAATTTTCAACACCAATTAACGAGATACGCTCACCTTGCTTTTCTATAGCTATCGATTCGTTTAGCAACAATTTAAACCCCATTTCATGATGAATTTCCTTGAGCCTATTCAAATTTAAGGCTTTTGATTTCATGCTTTCCCATTGCACATAATCCCCATAGTCGTGATTTCCAAGGACAGAAAACTTTCCCGAAGGAGCTTCTAATCGATTGAAGTCTGAAACCCAGGGTTCCATTTCGGAAGCCTTATTATTGACTAGATCGCCCGTAAACAATAACAGATCACTGTTTTGTGCATTGGCCAATTCGATACCTTTACGTACTCTTTTGATATCAGATAAACTCCCTGAATGAATATCCGACAGCTGTGTAATTTTAAAACCGTCGAACGCCGCAGGTAGATCAGGAAAAGTCAAGACTTCCTCACGCACTTTATAAAAATAACGACCTTTCGTTAAACCGAAAAAAATAACCAACAGCATGGCTCCCGCCAAAAACAATACAATTTCACTCAAAAATAGACTTCGTGGAGGAAAGGAACTAAAAATACGCATAAGATCTTCAACAAATAAAAAGGGCACTGCAAGCAATTTTGGGATGAAAACAATTAAAAATGCTGTGATCAGACTTGTGGCGGTCCGCTGGACATCATAACCCGTTCTCCGTAAAAAAATTAAAATAAAAACACCCAAAAACAGCAGAATATCAATCCCCCAATACATGTTGTGCCAAATTGAACCATGAATAACCGTACTAAACGCCTGAAAAAAATAGATATCCCCCAAAACGAATAGGAATATTATCAGTAAGAGTCTCTTTGCCATAGTGATTAAAGTATTGATTTTAAATCACTAATGATATGCCAAAAGATATTTTTTAACTTTTACAGCCCTTATCCTCTTAAATAGTGATGTCTATGTGACAATCGCATCGCTGTTGGCAGGGATCGATATAAGGGTTGTACGATCGATTTAAATTCCTGTCAATATGTCGCACTAGCTCCACATTCTCGCAGGCGCCAAAGTCAATGTAAGTGTTTGAGCATCCTATCATTTCTCTATAAATATTCTATTTTAATAAATAATTACCGTATAACGGTAATTATTTATATATTTACAGTATCAAACCAAATTATTACATAATGAACCGGACAAAAATAATCGGCAGAATCTTATTCTATATAACTTCACTTTTAGGGAGCTTATATTTAATCATAACCCTGTATGCCTTGATATGCCTGCTGACAGGCTGGAACACAGCATCCTATGGCAATGGAATGTTTCTTCATATCAACTATCCATTTACCATAACGCCCTTGATGAATGTGGATAATAACGTATCGTACAAAGTATTTTCATTCTTACTACCCCTGTCATTCTATACCATCTTTTTTCTCTTGTCTGCGCAAATATTTAAATTGTTTACCCGAAGGAAGCTATTTACCAAATTCCACCTGCTTATACTCAAACGATATTACAGGTTAAATATATTGCTACCAATCGTCTGCACGGCTATTGCTGCAGTATTTGTTACAGTCGAAGGGGGTATTGCCATACTCATTGCTGTACATTTCATTTTAGGCATTTTTGTTTTTTTCCTCGCGGAAATCTTCCGGCAAGGCCTCCATTTACAGGATGAACAAGATTTATATATCTAGTACATGGCTATTGTTGTAAATATAGATGTAATGCTGGCCAAACGAAAAATGCAAAGCAAAGAACTTGCAGAACAAATCGGCATTACACAAGGTAATCTTTCGGTATTAAAAACGGGAAAGGCAAAAGGTATACGTTTCGAAACGCTACAAGCGATATGCACTGTATTGGAGTGTCAACCAGGTGATATATTGGAATTCGTGCCAGATTAGCGCATAAAACCATGACATTAAATATTAATAGGGCCCAGATTGCGATGTGGGTATAAAGACAAGTCTGTTATGAACCAGTTAAAAATCCAGAATCTTTCGAAAACGTATCCTAACGGGGTGAAAGCAATTACGGGACTTTCATTACATATCGGTCAGGGCATGTTTGGACTGCTAGGTCCAAATGGAGCTGGAAAATCGACATTAATGAAGATCATTGCCGGCTTAGAACAGGCAGATACCGGTTCCATCGTATTGAATGATGTCAATATTTTAAATGAGCCCTCTTTTATAAAAAAACAGCTCGGTTACCTACCGCAAGATTTTGGAGTATATCCGCATCTGTCGGCTTATCAACTCATGCATCATCTTGCCGTACTTAAAGGAATTAAAAAAGAGGGACGAAAAGAACATATATTAGATTTGCTCGCACGTGTAAATCTTTACGAATTCCGTGACAAAGAAGTTCACAATTTTTCGGGAGGAATGCGGCAACGTTTTGGTATTGCGCAGGCGATGTTGGGTTCGCCTCAAATTATCATTGTAGACGAACCCACAGCGGGCCTCGATCCGCAAGAGCGCAATCGTTTCAACAATCTACTTAGTGAAATCGGGGAACAGATGATAGTGATCCTTTCAACACATCTAGTGGAAGATGTGCGAAGCCTCTGTGCTCAAATGGCCATTATCAATAACGGAAGTTTGATGGTCAATGGCGCACCCAACGACTTTTTAAAATCGTTGGAAGGCCGTATTTGGGCAAAAACGATTGACAAGAATGAATTACGTTATTTTAACGAAAATTTTCACACCTTATCAGCCCAATTACACGGGGGGCGGCTAGACGTCCATATTTATGCCACAAAAAGCCCAGGGAATGGTTTTGAGCAAATTAAACCTGATCTTGAAGATGTCTATTTCACACATTTATCTCAAATTGTATAGCCATGTTTATCGACTACTTTCTACTGGAAGTCAGCTTTTACTTTCCAAAAAAATGGTTTCTGGCACTATTATGCTGTTTTTTTGCATTTGGTTATTGGGTTAGTGTCATAGCTTCTTTTTCATTTGCCGGTGTTTACGCCAATTCTCCCTTTGTGTTAACTTACACCATAGGATTAGTATCGCTATTGAATATCTTTACTATCGTTATTTTTTCATCACAAATATTTTTACGTGAAATAGATGCACGATTTTCATCACTCCTGTATACAACCCCGGTCAATAAAAATATTTTTCAACTGAGTCGTTTTGTGCTGGTGTTTCTGATCACGGCCCTTACATTTCTATTCTTTATCCTTGGGCTGATGTTCGATCATGCTTCACAAGGAGATGAACATGAGAAATTTATGCCATTCCGTATGCTCAACTACCTACAGCCCTATATACTACTCGTCCTTCCAAATATTTTTTTCTGCACCGCAACTGTTAGTGCAATTGCTTGGACCAGCCGTAGTAAAATGCTTGTTTTTCTTTCGGGAGTTTTCATTTATATCCTATACTTCGCTGTCTCTTTATTTTCGAATTCGCCATTATTTGCCAACGCATCCCCCGTTTCCTCCGAGACCATGAGCCGGATGGCCATAGTCGACCCTTTTGGTCTGGCTGCTTTCTTTGAACAATGTCAGTCATGGAGCCCAGCTTTGAAAAACTCGACATTGCTCCAGCTCAAAGGAAATTTTTTGATAAACCGGATTGGTCTACTTGTATTTTCATCTGCATTGACGTTACTTGCGATCCGTCGAGCACGTTTTCATTGCACGACAAAAAAGAATATAAAACCGCCGCTGCAAAAGGCTGGAAACCAGCCAATCCTTCCTAGGGGACAAATAAGCATATCCGAAAAAGGTTGGCTTTATGATTGGCATACGCTTTATAGCTTTCTAAAGATTGACCTTCGAGCCCTACTAAAAGGTTTACCCTTTGTCGTTGTCATTGCGCTATGGTTGTTTTTTCTAGGTATGGAAATATACAGTAACATCGATGCAGGAATGCGCCTACCACAACGCTATGCCAGCACGGGATTAATGGTTCGGAACATCATCAATAGCTTTCCTCTTTTTTTACTTTCCGTCCTATCTTTTTATGGCATGGAAACAGTCTGGAGATCTCGAAGTACGCGGATATATGTACTCGAAGACAGCACTCCAGTACAAGTAACAGTTGTCATGCTGGCCAAGTGGATCTCGTTGTGCTGTATTGCATTATTACTTATTACAATAAGCATTCTGCAATGCATGGTTCTTCAACTTATATTCCAATATCCAAAAATTGAATGGAATCTATATCTAAGTCTTTTTTATATCCTTGGCGTCCCATCTCTACTGGATGCTTCAGTTATTATCAGTATACAGACTATTGTGGGACTAAAATATCCAGCATTACTTTTGACAGTCTTGTTTTTTGCATTGACCAATTCCTTTATTGGTACCATGCTTGGCATAGAGCATCCACTTTTCCGTTTTGCAAAATCACCCTTAAACTATAGCGGCGACATGAATGGGTTTGGCGCCTATCTGCATGCATTTGGCTTTAAAATGATCTACTGGACTTCCTTTTCGGCCCTTATCGCTATTGGCACAACGCTCACCCGGCAAAAGGCAAGATCTTTTTCAGTAAACTTAAAATCGCATTCAAAGTTAAAGGTCTTCGCTGTGTTAATGGTTGCTGTCTTGTTGATTTCAGGCCATTTCATCTATCAGCGAACTCAAGTCGGCAATTCAGCAGCGGAAATAGATTGGATGCAACATTATGAACAGAAATACAGGCACTATCAGCATATTCCCCAGCCAACGATCGTTTCGGTCAAAACCGAAATAGATCTTTATCCGACGTCAAATGAATATATCATTAGTGGCCTATATAAGCTAGTCAATAAATCAGCCGCTCCGCTGGATAGTCTATTACTTTACACGGATCCTGCTATGGAATTAGCACATGTCAACATAGACCGCGCCGTACAAAAAGCTACCGACAGCACCTATGGTCACCACCGATTTAAACTAACAAGCCCCTTCATGCCTGGAGATTCTATTACAATGGAATTTACAATAAAATACAAATGGACACCGTTCAATCGTCACGATCCCATGAATGCTATCTTAGCTAATGGTTCTTTTATGCGTATCAGTCGCTATTACCCCATATTTGGTTATCAGCAATAAAATGAAATAGAAGACCCACTTGAGCGTAAAAAGCGAGCGCTGGGAAAAGCAAGCGCTTTAAAAAAGTTAGAACAGCCTGATGCTCTTCCCTACGACTATGGATATGTCGACCTTGAAACAATTATTTCGAGTGACAGTGACCAAACCTGTATCGCGACTGGAGAATTTATCAGAAAATGGCAAAAAGGAAATCGAAACTTTTTTCACTATAAATCAACAGGACCAATTCCCTTCCGTTTCGGTATATCATCAGCTGTATATATGGTTGAAAAATCCTCTTACGACAATATATCCATCGAGGTATATTATGACAGCAAACACGCGGAGAATGTTAAACAACTTATAAACGACTCAAAGCAAACTTTAGCCTATTGTCAAAACAACTTTGGAAAATATCCATTTAAAAGCATACGTTTCGTCGAAATATCTGGATTTGTTAGTGGATTTAACGCGACGGCTTATCCCGGTATGATTTTTATGAATGAGAACATGACCTTTCATTCAGATCTACGTCGCGAAAAAACAAGAGACGTCATTAATGAACTTGCCGGCCATGAGTTATCGCACCAATGGTGGGGTAACAGTCAAATTGACCCCGATGACCGGAGAGAAGGCGCTACAATGCTAACAGAAACGCTCGCTATGTATACCGAATTAATGTGTTATAAACACAAACATGGTCCCGAAGGAGTAAAGAAAATGGTCAAAATGTATCAAGATCTTTATGACATTGGAAAAGCAAACAGTGTAGACGAAGATTTAATGAGAGTATCCCTTGGAAATACAAACGTTGCCTATTATAAAGGCCTTTTAGCCATGTATCAATTACATGAATTGATAGGTGAACAAAAAATAAATACTGCTTTGAGGACTTTTTTACAGCACTATGCCTTTCCACATCGACCGCCCACAAGTAAGGACCTAATTCATGAATTTCTCAGGATCAGCGAACCAGCATTGCACAAGAACATCCGTAAACTATTTTTGTAGAAAATGTCGAAACAGTTTACGGATCCTCTCTGTCGTCGTGAACTTTTTATTCAACTAATGGCGATTATCCGCATTATTGTAGAATCCCAATCTTTTGCATGCATGCTCTCATTTTTTGATAAGTGCGCTCAATGTCTTGATCTAGGCCAATGGAAAACCTGATCAATCCATCGGAAATACCCATCTTTAAGCGCTCTTCTTCAGGAATTTCTGATGACGTAGAACTACCTGAACAGGAGAATAGCGTCTTATAGAATCCTAGGCTGACGGCTAAATACCCTAAATTTTCAGCCTGCATCAGTTCCATTAATTCATTGGCTTTTTCAGTGGTTTCCACATCAACTGTCATTAAGCCTCCAAAACCATAGGTCTCATGCATCATACTTTTCATTAATTCATGATCTCGATGCGAATGTAAGCCCGGATAAGATACCTTTAGTCCATCTTTCTCAAACCGTTCGGCAAGATACATCGCATTATAGCTATGTTGTCTCATCCGTATATGAAGTGTTCTTAAATTTTTCAATATACTCGCCGAACGTAAGCTGTCCATCGTTGGTCCCAATAACATACAGGTCCCTGTGTTCACATTTTTCGTTTCATTAATAAACTCCTGACTTCCACAATAAACCCCACCTACTGTATCACTACTGCCATTGATAAATTTCGTTAGACTATGGATGACAATGTCTGCTCCCAAAAGTATCGGCGATATAGACAACGGAGAAAACGTATTGTCGACAATCAGTTTTAGCTTGTGTTTTTTACAGATGGCTGAAAGTTTTCTTAAGTCAGCCACATGCAATAAAGGGTTGCTCACGCTTTCGCAATACAGCACCTTTGTATTAGGTCTTATCGATCTTTCGATTTCGTGGGCATCATTAATATCCAAAAATGTTGTCTCAATCTGGAAAGGTGGGAGAAAATTTTTGAGAAAGGCATAAGTTCCACCGTAGATCGTCCTACTGGAAATAATATGGTCGCCGCTTTTACATAACTGTAAAAGAACTGTTGTGATCGCTCCCATACCCGAAGATGTTACATTGGCCGCAGCGGTATTCTCCATTTTTGCTAAAGCTTGCGCCAAATACAAATTCATTGGCGAGGAATGTCTTGAATAGAGATAACAGCCTTCTGCATTCCCTTCAAATGTGTCGAACATTTTTTTAGCGGAAAGAAAGGTATAGGTAGAGCTGTCTGAAATTGACGGATTCACACCTCCAAACTCTCCAAAGTATTGCAAATCTTGAATTTCATTTGCTGCATTAAAATTATCCATATTTTTATCTTTAAAATTGAGATATTTTAGATTATATCACAAGTATTTTTATCTATATTAGAATATAAATCTATTATATCAACAATAATTAGTTAAAACATCTGAACACTTTAAAAACTGATACCAAACACAAAAAAATAATCTATGCACTTTGACGAAATTGACCTTAAGTTATTGCGTTTTCTCCAAGAAGATGCGAAACAAACGACCAAAGAACTGTCCTACAAGCTGAACTTGTCCGTGACAGCAGTCTATGAGAGAGTCCGCAAGCTCGAAAATACGGGAATTATCGCAGGCTATGTCGCCATACTTGATAAAAAGAAGATAGCAAAAGATTTCCTCGTATTATGCCACGTAAAATTAACACAGCACAAAAAGGAGTATATTTTACAGTTTGAAAAAGAGGTCATGAACCTTCAAGAGGTAACCGAGTGTTTTCACGTGAGTGGCGACTACGACTATATCCTCAAGATTTGTGTCAAGGACATGGCAGACTATCGCAGCTTCATGTTAACAAAACTAACTAGCTTACAGCACATTGCAAGCACCCACAGTTCCTTTATGATCGCTGAGGTAAAAAATACATTGGTAATAGATCTGTAAGAAGTTCTAAACCAACACACCGTTTTTCGATGCAATAGCTTCCGGAAGATCCTCATCTCCCACCATCTGCAATAAATCAATTTCAATGGTCCTACAAATGGAAAGCATCGGTACATCAAACATCAGACCTCCAAAAGGATTTTCGGTATAATCGCCGACCAATTCCATCACAATATAAATCCATCCTATGACCACACAAAAAGGAATACTGGTCCAGATACCCCAGTCCCCTAATTTCGCAAATTCATTCACGAGGCCCAAAGGAAGTAGAATGATTAAAATAACATTGAAGACAAAGGCTGTACTGGCAAACTGCCTAGGTGATGGAAATTTTTTGATCCTTTCTGCCTGTCCTTGATAATCGTAAAATTGATTCAGGCAATTCTGCAGTTGCGTTTGGTTAAAATCCGAAATAATCTGATCATTTTTCAACGCATTCACTTCTTTTGCTTGTTTAGAAATCAAATAAGTCGCAAAATTTTTATATTCGCTCTGCAACTTAAACTCCTCCGCAGAAAGATATTTACGCAAAAAAATCGAAGTTCTACTATAATCTGGAAAGCCAGCCTTTATCAACCTGTTCCGTTTCACATTCATTGAACCAAAATGTTTTTTCATGCTGATATGCTCCCACTCTGTCGGGACCAACAACTGCTCACGAAAAGTATAGAGCCAGGCAATGTGACGATAGGCGATTCTTTTCCTCCGTTCCTCCAAATCGGTATGATCACCGTCTTGGGTATCAAAAGCATATAACATAGCCGTGAACGAACGACTTGAATTGACAATTCCACCCCAGATTTTTCGGGCTTCCCAAAGCCTGTCATAGGCTTGATTATTTTTAAAACCAACGTAAAAAGATTCGGCCGTTCCGATTAATGCCAATGGCACCCACGGAATTATCATCCACTGCCAATTGAAAAAATAATAAATGACCGCCACCAAAGAACACCAAAGCGTCAGCCATATTAAATGTGCGCCCGCTAAATTAAATATTTGTCGATAGTTGAAATACTTGGTTGTGATCATAAAAAGTAAATATCTTCCTTTATTAAAAACGCTATGAAAGTACAATTTAAATTGTAACTGTCCAATACTTCAAATTGTTTTCGGCATAACGATATTTGATCAACTAATTTCAGCGCGATAGATAGGTCCAACAACTACAACAACATTACCATCATTCCATTACTGATTAATAAAACAAGTATAAAGAACTATTGTATTTTTTTATGTATTTGATTAATTTTAATCTTACGGATAAAAACAATTGCCAAAGATATAACAAAGATACGATGAAGATAAAAGCACTAACATTAAATATAGGTCTTTTCCTTTTTGCGGCAACGACTTTCGCGCAGAATAAAGCCGACTTAAAATCATTGTTAAATAAAAACAGTGAATTTGTATTTCCACAGACAGTGGATAAAATTGCTGCTACATTGAATGTGAAAACAGAATTCTATGAAGATGCCAACGAAGAAAAGTATGCAAAATGGATCACAAAATCCGGTTTAGAACTTTATAGCAATTATGGGGCTGATAAATCCGTCAATGAACTATTTTTTGATATACCAGAAGACAAGTTTTTGATTGTCGAAGGATTACCTTTTGATCTGGCGATCAATAAAACAACAGTCAAAGAGGCTCTTTCAAAATTCAGCCAACACCATGTCAAAAAGCAAAAACTTGATGCGGGAAGCTCGTTTCCGGGCGGTACCAGACTGACGATGAAAACAGGGACACATTTTACCACTCTACTTTTCGATAGCAAAAATTTGTTAAAGTTCATAGGCTTGACAACCTCTTTAATTGACCCCGCTGCCAATTAAGGACAAGGGGTCAATATTAAATTTATACGATTTTTAGCTAGGTTGCCCAGGCATGGTCACCCTTTTGATAAGGGAAATCGCCATCATATTTCCCTGGGATTTTCACATAACGGAATACTTCCGTGGCTCCCAATTTTGAGCTAAAAAATGTAAGGAGAGTAAGCTGTTTAAACAGTGTGAAAAAATGAGGTAGATCGTTAGCGGATTTCTTTTCGTCATAATCCTGCGCTTCCTTGTCCAAAATATCGACAAAGGCCGTTTGGTCTTTCTTTTCGAGTTGCTGAAAATTGCGTCCAAATTCTTTCTTGGCACGTTCGTCAATTCCGGCTGTTCCAGCCAGAAAGACCTGCTGTTCTTCAGGTTTATAGCAGTCTCGCACCAGAACGGGAATCTCAGAACCTACACCAGCTTCCTTCGCCCCCGGTGTAGTGGTTTTAGGAAGAATGGCCTCAGCGAGATCACCCAAAAAATCGATTGATTTTGAATCAAAGAGCATTTCTATATCTTTCGAAGCAGACCTTTGGCATCCTTCCAAAAATAATGAAGCACCAATAACTGTTCCGCCCATGAGCATGGCTACACGTTGTATTGCTTCTCGTCTATTCATAACTATTACATCATAAAATAATTAAAGATTCCCTTTTTTTAATTCATTTACAGCAAAATCTACTGCCCTAGCTGTAAATGCCATATAGGTAAGCGATGGATTCACACAGGAAGAAGAAGTCATAAAGGCCCCATCTGTCAAAAAAACATTTTTAGCATCCCATACTTGGTTAAATTTGTTTAATACCGAGGTTTTCGGATCATTTCCCATTCGTGCTGTTCCCATTTCATGAATTCCCTGTCCCATACTAAACCCGTTATCGTAGGTTGTTACGTCTTTGACACCGATAGATTCTAACATTTCCTTCATTTCATTGCTTGCATCAACCCTTATTTTCCGCTCGTTATCCTTAATCTCTGCGTCTATTGCCAATACGGGAAGTCCCCATTTATCTTTTACCGATGAATCCAATAGGACTTTATTTTCGTGATATGGGAGTATTTCACCAAACGCGCTGAAACCCACTCCCCAGCTGCCCGGCTCGGCGATAGCATCTTTCCAAGCGCCGCCCACGCTCTTATTATCGACCTTACCCGACCATTGTCCCCTCGAAGCCCCACCCTGATAGCCAAAACCACGGACGTAATCTCTCCTCTTGGTATCGCCGGCAATATTGGCAAATCGGGGCACATATAATCCATTGGCCCGTCGTCCAAAAATATATTTATCCTCAAATCCCTCTACTCTTCCCCCAGCCCCACTATTTAACATGTGATCCATTAGGTTATGTCCCAGTTCACCACTACTGCTTCCAAGCCCACCCTCCCATACATTGGTAGCGGAATTCATTAATACCCAGGTGGAATTTAACGTTGAAGCACATACAAAGACGATTTTAGCAAAATACTCATAGGTTTGATTCGTCTCCGCATCAACAATTTCTACTCCTTTAGCTTTCTGGGTATCACGATCGTAAATAATACTCTTTACAATTGAAAATGGCCGTAAGGTAAGGTTCCCTGTCTTCACTGCTGCAGGCAATGTTGCAGATTGTGTGCTAAAGTAAGCGCCGAAATTGCAACCCAACCAACATTTATTTTGGTATTGGCAATTAACACGGCCATGGTGGGGCACTGTTATCTTGGCTACCCGGCCAATTATAAAATGTCGTTTTCCCTGATAATGCGATTTTAAGCGTGCGGCAAGGTCTTTTTCCACGATATTCATGTCCATGGGTGGCATAAATTCACCATCAGGCAACACCGCTATACCGTCTCTATTACCCGAAATGCCGGCAAATTTTTCAACGTGACTATACCAAGGTGCTATTTCTTTATAACTTACGGGCCAGTCAATGCCATGTCCGTCTCTGCTATTTGCTTCAAAATCAACATCCGACCAACGATAACTCTGCCGTCCCCACATAAGCGAACGCCCGCCAACGTGATAACCCCGGAACCAATTAAAGGGTTTTATCTCCTTATACGGACTCTCTGTCTCATTAGTCCAAAAGTCGATGTTCCCTTCATTCATCCATTGATTTTTAATTCCAAAAGGTAGGTAGTGCTGGGCGCGATCCAATGGCACCCGGCCCCGATGCGGAAAATCCCATGGATCTTTATTGGGTGATGGGTAATCTTTGATATGCTCAATATTGCGTCCTCTTTCTAACATTATGGTTTTAAGTCCACGCTCTGTTAGCTCCTTGGCTGCCCAGCCACCTGTGATCCCAGACCCGATGACAATTGCATCATAAACATTATTTGCCATTTATTTATAATTGGTTTATTGGGTTATTACTCGAGGGGAAATTTCCCGCTCAAATCAAGTCTTCTCCACAATCAAGCGCCACACTGGTGCCTGATAGCTTTACTTGTTTAGACGAGACATTCTTATATCATTTGGAAAGCGTAAGAATGGATCGTCTAGACAAGTTTAAGGTTTTTTTTGATTTTATTGCAACCGGTTGCAAATTTTTGTAATATTGTATTAAACAAGCAGGTAGCTTGGATAACCAAATTATAATAGTATAAACGACAGACGCAGCCATTTCTTTAAACGTATTGGAATATGGATCTGTTTTGTACATAACGTAGTCTTTTTCTAAACGCAATACATATGA
Source organism: Sphingobacterium sp. UBA5639 (assembly GCF_002421245.1). Taxonomy (NCBI): domain Bacteria; kingdom Pseudomonadati; phylum Bacteroidota; class Sphingobacteriia; order Sphingobacteriales; family Sphingobacteriaceae; genus Sphingobacterium; species Sphingobacterium sp. UBA5639. Next base: position 88,275 of record NZ_DIJR01000014.1, on the reverse strand, counting down.
CAACAATTAAAGGCCCTGCCATCTTCCTCGCGCAGTTTATCGGTGATGAAGCGCCATTTAACTCCTTGGACTCTATCTGCCAGTGGGCTGCAGCACTTGGCTATAAGGGTATACAACTGCCCACCTTGGATGCCCGTTTTATCGATCTAGAAAAAGCAGCGCTCGATAAAAGCTATGCAATTGATCTAAAAGCGAAAGTACAGTCTTTCGGATTGGAAATTACCGAACTCTCAACCCATCTCCAAGGGCAATTAGTGGCTGTAAATCCAAGTTTCGATGATCTATTTGATGCATTTGCACCACAGCATTTACATGGTAATCCTCAAGCACGACAACAGTGGGCGATCCAGCAATTAAAATATGCCGTACGAGCTTCCCACAATCTCGGGCTTAAAGCGCTGGCGACCTTTAGTGGAGCCTTTCTATGGCCATTTATATACCCTTGGCCACAAAGACCCGCGAAGTTGATCGAAACAGGTTTTGCTGAGCTTGCAAAATTATGGTTACCCATTCTTGATGAATGTGACCTGTATGATGTCGACCTATGCTATGAATTACACCCTGGAGAAGATCTCCATGACGGTGCTACTTTTGACTTATTTCTCGAAAATGTAAATTATCACAAGCGGGCAAACATTCTCTATGATCCCTCCCATTTTGTCCTTCAATGTCTTGACTATCTTCAATTCATCGACATTTACCATAAACGAATTAAAATGTTCCATGTTAAAGATGCTGAATTCAATCCTTCTGGTCGTCAGGGCGTCTATGGTGGCTTCCAGAGCTGGCAGTCAAGAGCAGGTCGTTTTAGATCAATTGGTGATGGACAAGTGGATTTCAAATCCATATTTACCAAACTCACACAATATGATTATCAAGGCTGGGCAGTACTGGAATGGGAATGTGCATTCAAAAATGCTGAAGATGGTGCACGGGAAGGCGCGCTACATATTAAAGACTATATTATCCGTGTTACTGATAAGGCGTTCGATAATTTTGCTGCCGTCGAAACCAATGATAGCCTTAACCGCAAACTATTGGGTTTGTAAATACGAAAGATATCCTCATTAAAAAATCAACTTTATGCGCAATACAAAACTAAAAATGGGCATGATCGGCGGTGGAAAAAATGCATTTATAGGGGCTGTACATCGCATGGCTACTGGAATTGACGGTCTGATTGAATTATGTTGCGGAGCACTGAGTGCTGATCCACTTGTCGCAAAAGAATCCGCTGCGCTTTTAGGGCTTCCAGAGGAAAGGAGCTATGGAAGTTATCGGGAAATGATTGTCGAGGAAAGTAAACGTCCGGCGGATGATCGCATGAACTTTGTGAGTATCGTCACGCCCAATTTTGCTCATTTCGAACCAGCAATGATGGCGCTGGAACATGGCTTCCATGTCGTGCTTGAAAAGCCGATGACTCTGACAACAGAACAGGCCGAATTGCTCCAACAAAAAGTAGCGGAAACTGGACTAATACTCTGTGTCACATACACCTACTCTGCCTATCCGATGGTGAAACAAGCCCGTCATCTTGTCAAAGAGGGCCAATTAGGTTCGATTAGAAAAATTATGGTCGAGTATCCGCAGGGATGGCTAAGTAAGATGATCGAAAATAGTCCTTCTCTGGCCTTCTGGCGGACAGATCCGGAAAAGAGCGGAAAAAGTGGTTGTATGGGCGATATTGGGACACATGCTGCTCACCTAGCGGAATATATCTCCGGTTTAAAAATCACTAAAATGTGTGCCGATCTTCAAACATTTGTGACCGGAAGAAAACTTGAAGATGACGGCAACATATTACTTGGATTTGAGAATGGAGCCACCGGCGTACTATCGGCATCCCAAGTTGCTGCAGGAGAAGAAAATGCGTTAAAAATTAGAGTATATGGTGAACTTGGGGGATTGGAATGGAACCAGCAGGATGCAAATACACTCATCTTTAAACAGCTCGATGCGCCAATCCAGCTATTTCGTGCAGGTCAGCAGTACCTTTCACCAATCGCCAAACATAACATTCGTCTACCGGCCGGTCACCCCGAAGGATATATCGAAGCATTTGCCAATATTTATAGAAATTTTGCAGCCACACTATTGGCATCAATGCAAGGTATAGAGCCGCGAGAAGAAGATACTGATTTTCCAACTGTAGCTGATGGTCTGCGTGGCATGAAGTTTCTAGAAACTGTAATTGCCTCGGGAAAATCCGAACAGAAATGGACCGATTTTATTCGTTAGATACATACTTACCATAAGTAGCCAATGTCATTTGCTCCCTGAACAAACGGCATTGGCTGCTCACTTTAATTTTTCTGCATTGACTGAGACATCTGTTTCAAATAGCCCTCATAGTTTGAATAAGGTTCCTTGATCCTGCTGTTTGGTTTCAGATAAAGAAATCCTTCCTGATTATCCAAAATGACATTAAAATGGTTCAGAATCTGATTTCCGAACAGGCTTGGTCTGCCATTGGGCTTGGCCGGATCAGCGGCATTCGTCACAATATCTTTAAACTCCACACCAGCTATTGAAGCATCCAAACGGATAATCTTACGGTTACTGATCATGGTAAGCGGCGTTAGATCGGTCCAATTATGATCTATACCGGTAAAATCTTCCCCTAACAGCATCGTACCATCACGACCTGTATCAAAAAGGAACCAAAAATCGTAGTCTTGTTGGTTATGTCTAAAAGCAGCTTTAAACTTGGGTCGGTTTTGCTCATAGTATACTGGAAGCTTTGTATACTTCTTTGCTTTAGTGGGGAGATCGCGATGAATTACCAATTCCATTTTATCATAATCGATTTCAATAATGTGATTTCGAAAGAAACTGTTGCCAATAATAAGATCTTCAAAAGGCTTCATATTACCGACCTCAGTCACTGACACGTTTTTCCAAACAATCGGCCCAATATGCAATTCATTGCCCAGACTTGTCCGCTCGTTATTAAGCCCGTCGGTATTCGCAACTGTCGTAAACGATGAAAATGATAAATCCAGCTGCTTTGCGTTATTTCTATTAACAACGCCAGTTCCAGCTCCTAAATCAAACTGTATCGTAACGTCTTTTTTGTTAATTGTACCGTTCAGGAAAATCCGTGAGCCAATAAGACGAAACGGTATCCGCATCGGAAATAAATTACTATTATCCATTGTGGGTAGATCCGGCGGTAATTGAGCGCTTATACGAACGTGACAAGAATCCGTTCCATTCAATAGTACTATGAAATCATACATCGACCCGGGTTTAGTCATCACAGTCAATTCCTCCTGATCTGTTTTAAAAACAACTGTACTTTCTTTTGTTGGAATATTTACGAAATAGACGTCGGGATCTGCCTTGGGATCTAATTTCCAGTCAACATAGCAATAGGCGCCATCTGTAATACCGGCTTTCTCAGATGAAGCTTTGATCAAAGGAATCTTAGCTTGCGGAAAGACGTTCGTCATCGTAAAAAAAGAAAGAATAATAGCAAAGGTAGCCAAGGCAATATGGCGTTTCTTCTTTTGATTGTCTGTTTTCATAATTTTGCATTTTTTTGAAGATCAAAGAAAAAAAATACCAGACGAAGAATACCCTTTTACAGCCCGACAATGTCCCGACAGCTAGCCGACAATTGTATAAAAGCACCTATAATATACTTATATCGGGCAAAATACGTGCATGCCCAGCTTTATTTAATCCAATCGCATTTCGCAGTATAATGATTATATTCATAAGTATCCAACATAACGGAATAAGCAATTTCACATTGCTTTTAATACCTACCCAATCGTTCAGTATAAAAATAATAAGCATCAGTAAAACAGCAATTAAAGTCGATACGATTTGAATTGAGATTAACTGGCGAACTTTATATGAATGCAGTTTTTTGAAGAGCATAATTGCGACAGGTACCAAAATATTTAATGGTGGCAATATAGAAAAGGGTAAGGAAGACAGGTTGATAATCTTGATCCATCTCAAGTTTTCTGACTCAAGAGGTATATCATACGCAGAAAACTCCGATTCCTCCACATTCAATGCCTGTGCAAGTGCGCGAAGGGTGTAACCCTTTGGCGACTGCCCCGCTTCAATCCGCTGAATTGTTCTTACTGAAATATTTGATTTTTGCGCTAGTTCCTCTTGTGTTAAATTGAGTTTCTCACGTAATGATTGTAATTTGTTCATAAACAATAGATCGATCTTACCATCAAATTTACAGAATTTGGTGGTAAGAATTCAGTAAATCTAATGTTTATGCTTTCTTGGGGATCGTAGTATCCTCTTCGGTAATCGTCTGCTCCTCTTGTGTTAACGGGGCCGGAGGTATTTCGGTTACATTACGCTCAATTTCCTGCGTTTCAACATGCACGGCATATTGCGAGGGTTCAATAGGGATGCCCATGACAGTGGCGTACTCCCTTGTATAGATCGCACCAAAATATAAAATAGCTGCTGTGTAGTAGACCCAAAGTAAGATCAACACAAATGAACCTGCCGCACCATAGGTATCTTGGGTTGCAGAATGCTCCAGATAGACTCCAATTAAATAACGTCCCAATACAAATAAAATTGACGTAAATAAGGCACCCGCCCGTACGGTCCGCCAGTGAATATTTACATCCGGAAGTGCTTTAAATATGACACTAAATAACAAGAATATAATTCCAAAAGACAATGCAAAGTTAATCCCATCCATTAACATTACGGTCACGTCCGGGAAATAATGCTGTAGCTGATCTGTCAACGCCAATATTACACCATTTACGATGAGTGTAACGACTAATAAAAAGCCCAATCCAATCACCAAAGACGAAGATAACAATCTATCCTGAATCAATTTTAACCAGCCTTTTTTCGGCTTTGCCCTTACGTGCCAAATTTTGTTAATCGAATTCTGTATATCCCCAAAAACCGTCGTTGCTCCTAAAACCAATGTAATGCTACTGATAAGCAACGCCAGGTTTGATTTTCCCGAAAGCTGCAAATTCTGAATAACTTCTTGAATCTGTTTTGCAGCATTGCTTCCCACCAAACCGCGGAGTTCCAGGAATACTTTCCCTTCAATCGCATCCTCACCATAAAAAATTCCAGCTAAGGCAATCATTAAAACCAATATAGGACCAATAGAGAAAACAGTATAATAAGATAATGAAGCACTATATTTCATCGAATCCTCATTCAAAAATCCAGCCACCGTACTCTTTAAAATTCGCCAATAGGTTTTCACCTTACTTCTACTTTTAGTTCGTTTATCCATGTTCTTGTACTTTGTACTCCAAAACAAACCATTGAGAAGCTAAGAATGTTTGTCGTTAACGCGTTTTAATGCGAGTAGTCTCCTATTGTTCCCTGGAGAACCAAGCGATTGTGGTCTGCAACTTTAAGGCTCAGCGTAATGTCTGACGCGATCGTTTTCAATAATAGAATCGGTGATATTTTAGCCTCATTTGGCCAATCCGCCAAATGAACTGCCACATGGGATAGTTCAACCGTCTTATTGTAAGCTACGTTAAGTTTATCAATATCCTTTGATGTGGACAGCAAACTAAATCCCTTATCTTGTTTTTGAAACCAGTGATAAAATAATTTATTGGGGAGGAATCTACTCATGTCGCTATCTCCACGCATGGCTATTCTTACATCCGGAACTTTCGTTTCGTACGGTGTTTTCTCTTCGATCGTTTCAAAATTTTCATCAACCGCATAATTTATAATGGTATCTGTTTGAATGACCTTATTTTTCAAAATTTCAATATCGACGTAATTTCCATCCAAATGTGTTATAATAGAATCGGCGGCTAAAGGGAGTTCACTAAGTAGTTGTTTTAGCTGATTTTTAAATTGACTATTGGGTATATTGATCCAAGCTTTACCAATGTATTTTGCGGAAGCGAGTTCTCTCACAAGATATTCCTTTGGAAAATTCCAATCTGTTGAGAAAAATTCGCCGGATACTTCGACATGGTCTCCTTTCAAATCAAGTTCGATAAAATTATCTGTTGAAATATTGCTATAACGCAGTGATTTTCCGGTCAACGTGCTTGGACGGTTGATAAATTGTTCTATGGTAACCCGGTCCTCTTTTGATTGAATTAGCTGAAGCATTTCTTCCTTCTTTGTATCAAGATCAAAGCCTAGACCTAGCAGCAGATCATCCCCTTTCCAGATAAAGGCGATTTTACTCGGTTGATGATAGGCATAGCTCACATCAGGGGCGAGATTACTTTCCACCGCACCAACCTGTAATACATCCTTTAGAAAGGTCAAAAATTGTTGTTTATTTTTTAGCTGAAAAAAAGCATAAAAGTTTTTTGGATGCGGTTCCAAAGCAAAAAGAAATACATTCGCTTTTATATCAATACCATTATCTTTGAGTTTACTTAGTTTTTTGCCAAAATCCTGTCCCTCTTTCGGCGCTGACTGCCATTTATTAAAAAACTGATTCAGCAGGATATCATCCAATGATATGGTCAACAAAGCCTTACTTTTTTTATGGACCAATGATTTATAGGATTCTTGCTGTCGTAGTATATATCCGCCCCAGGCGACAATCGCCAACAGTACGAGGACAGCTATCGTCCAAAGCATTATTTTTTTAATCATAACAATTGAATCAGTAATTTTTGGTAGTTTATCTCGTAAAGAACTATCTGACAGACCCCTCAACTAAGAAATTAGATTCCGCAGTATTGAGCTCCTTAAGAAAATCCTAGATTTGAAATTTTGTTCTGAAACCTATTCGATTTAAAATAGATCAATGAATCAAAGGCTGAAACAATACCTTCTCTGAAAAGAGCATAAAAACTAGGTTTCAGCAATGCACTTGATACCTTCTATTTTAAAATCAATAATAGCAAAAGTATCAAATGCCTGGGGATCTTTTCATCCCTGAAATCAGGGAATTGGGGAGTCTAATTAGGCTTCCCGAATTAATCCGTATTCTATAGCCGATTTTACTGCCGCAGTAACACTTTTGGTTTGAAATTTTTCCATTAGATTTTTGCGATGGCTCTCTACCGTATGTGAACTGATAAACAATGAATCGGCAATTTGATTTGTTGTCATTCCTTGCGCCACGAAAGTAAGCACCTCTTTCTCGCGACGTGTCAATTTTGGCACCTGCTTAAGCCCCATTTCCACCTTCTTGTTCAGGATCGCCTGCGTTTTCTCACAGAGATACCTTTTGCCGACAAGAACAGCGGAAATGGCAGCAATTATTTCATCACCATTTGCATTTTTTTGTAGATAGGCATTGGCACCCTCATTTAAAATGCTGTTAATCACTGCAAATTCATTATGTACACTAAACGCAATAATTTTCAAATCCTTATTGCTTTCCTTTAGACCTTTAACCAAATCAATACCGTTAGCATCCGGCAGATTGATATCGAGCAGCAATACCAATGGCATATCAGCAGGAATACGATGGAACAGTTCAGTGGCGGTGGAATACATGCCCACAACTTCAAAATCTTCATGCGCATTTATAATGTTTTTCAATCCCTCAAGTAGCAAAGGGTGATCGTCTGTAATCGCTATTTTTATCATTTTTCCAAAAAGTTAAATCATAGGTAATTCCAATTCTATGGTTGTACCCGCTCCATTCTCCGACATAACCTTCATTTCCCCGTGTAGAAACGAAAGTCTTGACCGCACATTATGCATTCCCGCAGAGTGCTGCAAATCGACACTTTCCATATCAAAACCCTTGCCATCATCTTCAATAGTAATATGTAAACGTTTATTATGTGAAGAAAGCTGTATTAAAATGTTGGCCGCATTAGCATGTTTCAACGCGTTATTCACCAATTCTTGAATAATTCTGTACAAAGAAATTTCCTGTTCCGTGCTTAAGGTTGATTCAAATTGTAAAAATTCACATTCTACTTGACATGTCGATTGACTCATTCGGTTTGCATAGTCTCTTAAAGTTTCTTTCAAACCATATTTTACAATTAAATCTGGCATAAGATTATGTGCAAGCCGGCGAAGTTCATCTACAGCCCCGTCCAGCAAATCAATACTTCGATCGATTCCTTCTTTCATGGATTCCTGCTCCAATACATTTTTATTTATGGCTGATAATCCCAATTTGGTACTTGACAGCAAACCTCCTAATCCATCATGCAGGTCGCGAGCAAGACGGGTACGCTCTTTCTCTTCCCCGGCCAACATTGCAGTCAGGTTTTTAATAGCATGTTGTTGATTATTCTTTTCCATCTCCAGTTCATGCAAATGAACCTTCTGCTTCAAGGCCTTTGAACGTTGCCAATACGCATAAAACAGCAAAACAATCACAACCAAACAACTGACGAACAACCAAATATAAATTGAATTCATTCGTGATTTAAAGGCAATTTGCTTTTTTGACACGTCAAGTTCTTGCAAGCGCTGTTCATTTTCCAGTTGGCTTAATTGCAAATCCTGTTCCTTTTTATCCCGTTCAAGTTGGAGTACCTTGAGCTGTTGTGTTCGATTGAGTTCATTTAATTTCAAATTCTCCACCAGTTGACGTTGTCTATCGTTCAAGACTTTCATCAGCTTGATCTGCTGTTCCTTTTTCTCGCCTTCCAATCGAAGCCGCATTAACTTTTGGTTTTGCAATTCACGCTCATACTTTAGCTCAAGTTGCTTCGTCTTATCCAGTTTATCCGAATTAAATGCTTTTTCAAATACATCTATGTAACTTTTTTGATAATTGAAAGCTTCCTCATATTTACCCTCTTCAACACTTACTTCAGCCAGTCTGCTAAACAGGCTTAACCCGACTTGGTAATCATAATGGGGCTCTCTTTGAAGATTGTGCAGTGCCTGCTGCAGATATTTTTTTCCTTCCTCTCGATGTCCGACTTTGAAAGATTCATCAGCGAGGATACCGTAAGCAGGTATTGTAATGGCATATTGTCCCGTTTCAGCAGCAATATCTAAGGCCTGTTTCGCATATGATATTGCTTTTTTACCACCATTTTCTGGATAAAACTCATGGTACAGATTCGCTAAATTAACAGAAACGTAAGCTAAATCTGTTGGATTAACAAGATGTTTCTCGTTCTTTTCTACCAAATTGTAAGCCTCAAGATAGTGTTGTTCAGCTTTCCTTAATAGATTTTGGTCTGCATTATTGGATCTATACTCCTCTTCAAATAGGTAACCAGCCTGCATGTAAGCGTCAAATAGGCTATTGACATTCTTTCCTTCCTTCGCCGTTTCCAGCAGAAGCGTGGTGTACTTTTCTTGAAAATCATAATTGCGTTGGTTTGCATAGATCGCTGTAAGCTCCTTATAAACTGCCAATTTTCGGGCGATATTTGCCTCAGTCGGTGGCGCCTTCTCTAAAAATGAAATTGCTTTATGGAATTGGGAAACAGCCTCATCCTCTTTATTCTGTCGTGTCATAACCCATCCATCACAATAATGCACATACCCCTTTATTCCATTATCGTTAACTATGGGGAGTACAGATTTAGCATGTTCTAAATAATAGCGTGATTTTTCAAATGCATGATCATTAAAACTGTTCATGGCAGCAATACAATTCAAATAGGCATAATATTGCTTGTCAGGATAATTTCTGGCCAACTGAATATTATCATTAAGCAATTGACTGGCCAGCGCTTTTTCATTACTAAAATATAGGGCTTGTGCATATTTACCCGTTAACACAAACCGTTCTTTACTTCCTAAAGGAAGACTGTAATACGACTTCTGCAAATCTTGCAGCTGTTCTTGCGCAACAATAGCATCGCAAAAGCACAATAAAACAAAGAATATTAGTACAGATTTCCAAAAAGTTCGAACATGCCCCATAAAATCAAATCTAGCGTCTAGCTATGTGAATTGGCCAAACATAGATAAAATTGCTCTTATACGCAATTCGTTGTCTCGAAAATAAATTAACTTCCCCCTGTTATTGACCTAATTAACCGAACCTTGCTGAGCAAAAAATTGTACCTTTGTAACAATGAAGTACACCTATCTTTTTCTTGCTATAGCCGCAGAGATATTTGCAACCACTTTCCTCAAGAAGTCTGCGGGTTTTACCCTTATAAAGCCTACCATTCTCTGTATTGTAGGCTATATTATTGCCTTCTATTTTTTAAGTATCACACTTAAATACCTGCCCGTCGGAATATCCTACGCAATTTGGTCTGGCGTTGGTATTGTAGCCATTACGCTTATTGGTATGTTCTTATTTAAACAGATTCCCGATACAGCAGCCATTATCGGTATGGTCTTGATTGTTGTTGGAGTCATTATTATCAATCTGTTTTCAAAAATGGGCGCACATTAGTTGATCTAAGATCAAAATTTGTATTTTTGTAACTTACATAAATAAAAGGATACGTGTCGTTAGAGAAACTAAAACTTAGCAAAAGATTGAATGCTACGATGACCGAACTCGGTTATCTTGCTCCAAAGGAAATTCAAAGTAGATGCATTTCCAGAATTCTTGGTGGACAGGATGTGATTGCCATCGCTCCAGAAGGTGCAGGCAAAACCACAACTTATGTCTTATCTACCTTGATGAAGTTGAAATTCACAACAGATGAAGCTCCGAAGTTTTTGATCTTGGCGCCTAATGAAGAACGTATCGACGAAATTGTTGAGAGATTCTATCAATTAAGCAAAAATAAAGATCTTCGCATCATTGGATTGCGGGCTTCAGGCAGCATGGAAGAAGAAATCGAAGAACTGGTTGATGGAAAAGACATTGTTGTAGCTACCCCAAATCGTGCAAGAGCTATCTATCTTAAATTGGCTTTGAATCTCAACCGTATTCAGACACTGATTATCGATGATGCTGAAGAGATTATCAAACAAGGAATGCAAAATACGGTAAGGGAATTAGCCGAAAGCTGCGGAAAAGTACAACATTTAGTTTTCAGTACTGTTGAACACCAAAAACTTTATGACATGATCGACAATTTCATGAATGAAAATTGTGCCTCGGTCGAAATAGATGAACTTGAGAATGACACTGTCGACACCCTAGATCTATTATTATATCATGTTCCTAATTTCACAACAAAGATCAATTTATTAAATCTTCTGTTGCAGGATAAAGAAGTATTTCAAAAAGTAGTCGTCTTTGTAAATTCGAAGCTTACTGCCCAAAAGTTGGCCAGCAGTTTGTTCAGTAGCAATAAAGAAGAAATTGCTATCCTCAATCCATTGTTCTATGATGATTTTGGCTATGAGACGATGGAAGATTTCAAGGAAAATAGTCAATCTCGTGTCCTAATAATTGCACGGGAAAATACGAACGATGTAGACCTTTCCGCTGTTCCATTCATTTTTCAATTTGAGTTACCAAATGAAAAGGAGGAATTCTTAAATCATCTTGTTAAAAATGACGAAAATGAAGAATCAGTCGTGTTGACTTTCACAACAGATCTGGAATTACCCATGGTTAAAAAAATAGAACAGGCTGTCGGTAAAAGAATGGATGTTTTGGAACTGCCAGAGGATCTTGTAATCTATAATCCCATCACCGACAAAAAGAAAAAGTCGAGCAAGGAGGAAGATAAAGAAGATCTTTCCCGAGGTGGCGCATTCCACCAAAAGAAAGAAAGCAATGCCAAGACTTTTAATTATGGCGGTGGCGAAAAGGCAAAAATGACCATGAAAATGAAAAAGAAATAAAAAAGGGAAGTTTTAAACTTCCCTTTTTTAAATAACAGCATACTGTTATCATTTTATCAACAAATCCTTTTCATACACAATTTCCCTTCGATGAGGTAAATTCGAAATACTGCTATGGTGAAGTCCTCGTTGACTGTAGTTTACTTGAGAATTTTCTTCAACAATTTAATATACGCATTTGCGATTCTTTCCATACCTTGATCATTTGGATGAGCGTAGTCAACGGTCGAATTCAGATCCAGATTAAGGTCTTGACTCGACAATAAGAAAAGCTGACGGATTCCTTTTGATTGTAATTTTTCAAAAGTCGCCTTCAGCACACGGCTACTTTGCTGGTATTCCGCATTTTTATCTTCATTAAAGACTTCGGCTATGCTCCCCGAACTATGCTGTGTCAAAATAATGGGTGTCGTCGGATGTTCTTTTCTTAAAAATGTCACCGCATTGACCAACAGTGAATCCAATTGCTCTTCTGTTAGCGACTTTGAAATAGCAAGATTAGGAATACAATCCAACACATAACAGGCAGCATCTACACTATTCATCACATTCAAAATCGGTTGTTCCAATCGACCGTTACCAGAAAAGCATAAGTTGATCATTTCATGGTCAAACGCACGTCCCACTTGGTTGGTCCAAGCTAAGCCTGGGCGACTGGTACAGGCCCCCTGTCCAATCGAGGTCCCATACACAACAATAGGTTTGGCTGCTGTGGTATGGGTATACGTTAATTTAGCGGTATTTGGCACACCAATCTTTAACCACTTAACCGTATTGTATAGCGGAAGATATAAGCGGTAATTAAATTTTCCATTGCGCCCTATATTCTTCCATGTATAAGAAATGGTATCCGAAAAATCATAATTGCCATAAGCCCATTTCCATTCCTTGTTTACAGTATCATAAGCATAAAGATCAAGCCCACTGACACCTGTTGTTGGCATATGGGGCATATTTAAACCGCCAGCCACTTGGTATTGAACCATAATCTCAGGTGAAGTAGTTTGAAAGTCAATATAGAATCCCGCACTATTCTTCCCCAGTTCCCATACGGGTTTACGTACCTGGCTTTCCAGTTCATCCGGAAGTCTATTGAAGGCCGAAAGCTTCTGATTCTCCAGCCTACCTTCCACATGCTTATCTTCTAGTGGAGAAAACCAACTATAACTCTCCTGCGCTTTGATGGCAGAAAAAGACAACAACAAAAACGCTGTCAATGCAACTTTTGAGAACATACAATAATTTAGCTTTAAGTTTGGTGTAATTGATTATAAAAAAGGAGCCTATTGGCTCCTTTCTATTGCGATTTATTTATTATACTATAAAATAGCTTGTCTAACTCGGACCAGTTTTTCCATCAAGCCTTCAAGTAAATCCAAATGTAACATATTGGCGCCATCAGACTTCGCATTTGCCGGATCAGGATGTGTTTCTATAAACAGGCCGTCGGCTCCCACCGCTATTGCAGCTTTGGCTATTGTTTCAATTAATGCTGGTTTCCCTCCTGTTACGCCAGAAGTTTGATTCGGTTGTTGTAAGGAATGTGTACAGTCCATTATTGTGGGCACGTTAAAAGAACGCATTTCGGGAATCCCGCGATAATCTACAATGAGATCCTGATAGCCGAACGTATTACCGCGATCAGTTAAAAAAACCTTCTCATTTCCAGATTCCACGATCTTATCCACTGCAAATTTCATAGATCCAGCACTCAAAAACTGACCTTTCTTTACATTGACCACCTTGTTCGTTTTTGCTGCTGCAACTAATAAGTCAGTCTGTCTGCACAAAAATGCTGGAATTTGAAGAACGTCAACGTATGCGGCTGCCATTTCCGCCTCATGGCTCTCATGGATATCCGTCACCGTCGGTACACCAAAAGTTTTCCCAACTTTCTCTAAAATCTTCAACGCTTTCTCATCACCTATCCCCATAAATGAATCTAGCCGCGATCTATTGGCCTTACGGTAAGATCCCTTGAAAATGTACGGAATATTTAGTTTATCTGTAATTGTAACAATCTTTTCAGCAATACGCAAAGCGATTTCTTCTCCTTCAATTGCACATGGCCCCGCCATTAAAAAGAAATTCTGCGATGTCCCATTCTTGATTTCGGGAATGTATTTGTTAATCATATAATTATAAAAAATTAATTGCCGAGTTCTGATAAAAATTTGATTCGCATCAATTGGAGATCCTCATAGCTATAATCGTCTCCACCTAATTCTTTAAGCGCATCATTAATTGAATCAGTCTCTGCTGTCTTAAAATAGTCATATACCTCATCTTGACGATCCTCATCTATGACCTCATCAATAAAGTAATTGATATTGATTTTCGTTCCTGCGTTTACGATCGTCTCAATTTCTTTCAATATTTCTTCATAAGTTATCCCCTTAGCTGAGGCAATATCATCTAATGCAATTTTACGATCGATATTTTGAATAATAGACACTTTTAATGCCGATTTATTAGCTGTACTCTTAATGACAAGATCCACAGGTCTATCAATTTCATTCTCCTCAACATAGTCTTTGATCAAGGCAATAAATGGAGCACCAAATTTAATCGCTTTACCATTCCCTACCCCCTGAATCTGTTTCAACTCATCGATAGCAATTGGATAATGTGTACACATCTCTTCCAGCGAAGGATCTTGAAAGATAACAAACGGCGGCAGGGACTTGCCCTTTGCAATTTTCTTACGTAAATCTTTAAGCATACCCAACAAGACGGTATCTAAGGCCCCTGTACCCTGTCCTGTATCTTCCGAACTTGTATTATCCCCCCCTTCAATTGGACGATTCAAAACAAATTTTAGTTGATAAGGATTATCCAGATAATGACGACCAATAGCTGTCAATTTTAAAAGGCCATAATGATCAATATCTTTTTCGATAAAGTTATCAAGCACTGCCTGCCTAAGTAAGGATTTCCAATAAATAACACCTTTATCTTTGCCCTTTCCGAAAAGACGATGTTCATCATGTTTATAGGCGGATACGGGTTGGTTGTTTTGGCCGATCATGACGTTAATCACGTGATGATCATCAAATTTTTCACCCTGTTCTTGAATAAAGCCCAATACATCTTTTAAAGCGTCTTCGGCCTCAAAATATTCTTTTTCCGAACGACAATTATCACACATATTATTACAGCCCTGCTCGTCAAAATTTTCTCCAAAATAATGAAGAATCTGTTTACGGCGACATACTGCAGACTCCGAATAATCAATAACCTCTTTTAAGATCTGTGTGCCAATCTCACGTTCAGCCACAGGTTTATCTTTCATAAACTTGGTCAGTTTTTCAACATCTTTTTCCGAATAAAAAGCCAAGCAATAACCATCACCCCCATCACGTCCAGCACGTCCAGTTTCCTGATAATATCCCTCCATGGATTTAGGAATATCGTGGTGAATCACATAACGAACATCAGGTTTATCTATTCCCATACCAAAAGCAATGGTAGCCACAATCACTTCGACATCCTCCATCAAAAATTTATCCTGTGTATCTGCTCTTGTTTTGGCGTCTAAACCCGCGTGGTAAGGTAAAGCTTTGATGCCATTTAGGTTCAAAACCTCACTGATTTCTTCTACCTTTTTACGGCTCAAACAATAGACAATGCCCGTCTTACCCGATTTGGTTTTGATAAAACGTACAATTTCTTTTACGACATCTTTTTTAGGTCTTACCTCGTAATATAAGTTGCTACGATTAAATGATGACTTAAATAAAACAGCATCAGTCATCTGCAAATTTTTACGAATATCAGACTGTACTTTAGGTGTTGCTGTCGCTGTAAGCGCAATAATAGGAATATTGGCCCCTATTTCATTAATGACCTGGCGTATTTTACGATATTCTGGTCTAAAATCGTGTCCCCATTCGGAAATACAATGCGCTTCGTCAACCGCTACAAATGACACGGTGATTTGGTGTAAGAAGTCCAAATTATCTTGCTTAGCAAGAGATTCCGGAGCGACATACAGCAATTTGGTCTTCCCAGCGATTACATCATCCTTAACCTTTGTAATCTCACTTTTATTCAATGAAGAATTCAAAAAATGAGCGATACTATCTTCGCCACCGAATGCACGAAGCTGATCTACTTGGTTTTTCATTAAAGCAATCAACGGAGAAATAACAATTGCAGTCCCCTCACTCATGAGTGCTGGAAGTTGATAGCAAATTGATTTCCCTCCTCCGGTTGGCATAATTACAAACGTGTCTCTCCGTTGAAGAATACTGTTTATAATTGCCTCCTGATCCCCCTTAAAAGTATCAAAACCAAAAAAATCTTGTAAATTGTCGAAAAGTGATTTTTCTATTTCCATTGCGCCTTGGGCAAAAATAAGATAGATAAATGAAGAAATAATCTTGAAAAATAATCTATTTTTGCAATCTATTCTAATACATAAAAGTAAGAGTATTTTTTGTGAAAAACAACTACGAAATAAAAAATATAGCTATTCAAGCTATTCAAGAAGAAGCCAAGGCAGTAGCTGCTTTAGCTCAATATATTGATGATGATTTTGTTACCGTTGTCGATCGTATTCTTAATTTGCACGGCCGAG
Organism: Sphingobacterium sp. UBA5639; assembly: GCF_002421245.1. NCBI lineage: Bacteria > Pseudomonadati > Bacteroidota > Sphingobacteriia > Sphingobacteriales > Sphingobacteriaceae > Sphingobacterium > Sphingobacterium sp. UBA5639. The sequence continues at coordinate 72,062 of NZ_DIJR01000014.1, read as the reverse complement.
TTATTGTAACTGGAATTGGTAAAAGCGCTATTATTGCTCAAAAGATAGTTGCAACGCTCAATTCGACAGGTACACCATCGATTTTTATGCATGCTGCTGATGCTATCCATGGAGATCTTGGTATCATCCAACAAAATGATTTGATTATTGCCATCTCTAAAAGTGGTAATACACCTGAGATTAAAGTACTTGTTCCCTTTTTAAAACAGACAAAGAATGTATTGGTTGCTTTGGTCGGAAATACAGATTCCTACCTCGCTAAAAATGCCGACTATATTTTAAATACCACCGTTGAGAAAGAAGCTTGTCCCAACAACCTTGCACCAACTTCAAGTACAACTGCTCAGTTGGCAATGGGTGATGCGCTTGCCGTGGTATTACAAGAGTGCCGTGATTTCACGGATAAAGATTTTGCAAAATACCATCCAGGAGGAGCATTAGGCAAAAAGCTGTACTTGAGAGTCGGCGATCTATCCGATCAGAATGGCAAACCTAGCGTCCCACAACAAGCCACAGTAAGTGATATCATCATCACCATAACACAGTTTAGACTGGGAGCTGTCGCCGTGTTGGATGATGAAAACATACTTGGCATCATCACAGATGGTGATATCCGTCGTATGCTGGAGAAACACACGGATTTAGCGACAATTACTGCCGCCGATATCATGGGAAAATCACCTAAAATTATCGATAAAGATGAATTGGCCGCCAATGCGCTCCATATTATGCGTGAAAACAATATCACACAACTATTGGTTTCCGACAAAGGAAATTACGCTGGTGTTATCCACATACAGGATCTATTGAAAGAAGGGATAATATAACTGTAATAAAGTTGTTAGATGTACAATAAATTGGCAATAAATATTAAATTTGGCATATCAGTTGTACTATTTTAATCGTAAAGTAATATTTTAGAAGCATGAAAAAGTATATAACAATCTTAGCAGTGATCATTTCCTTTATTGGTTTTTCTTCGATGCAAACAGGACAAGGAGAATTTAAATTCGAAAAAGAAACACATGATTTTGGTAAAATTCCTGCCGGCACGCCCGTTTCGTATAATTTCAAATTTTCTAACACCGGTAGCGAGCCAATTATCATTTCCAACGTGGTGCCTACCTGTGGATGTTCTGTAGCAGAATTTACAAAAACGCCAATCAAACCAGGAGAAAGTGGTACGATTAAAGTGACTTACAATGCTGCAGCAAAAGCGCCATTCACAAAGAGCTTCACGGTGCAGTCGAATACCAAGACTCCTGTAAAAACGCTATACATTAAGGGTATTGTAGAATAACAATTCCCATAGATAAAACGAAAAAAGCCACATTATCATGTGGCTTTTTTCGTTTTATTTTGGTTAGCTTTGCACTACTAATTTTAAAAAAACTATAATGCCAGTAATATCAGAAAAAGGGCTGAATATGCCTGCGTCGCCTATTAGAAAGTTGACGCCATATGCTGATCAAGCAAAAAAAGAAGGTAAAAAGATATATCACCTCAATATCGGACAACCTGATATCCAAACACCTGAAGTGATGCTTAATGCTTTGAAAAATATACAGTTCAAAGTGTGGGCCTACACACCTTCTGAAGGTACAGCCTCTTACCGAAACAAGTTAGCAGAATATTATAATAAGCTAAATTATAATATCGAGCCGACAGATATATTAGTAACAAATGGTGGTTCGGAAGCGATTATGATCGCTATGCAAGCCTGTTTAAATGAAGGCGAAGAGATCATCATTCCAGAGCCATTTTATGCGAATTACAATGGTTTTGCTTGTTCCTCCGATGTGGTAATCAAACCAATCATGTCCTATATTGAAAGTGGATTTGCATTACCTTCCATCGCCGAATTTGAAAAAGTAATTACCGCTAAAACCAAAGCAATCTGCATCTGTAATCCAAATAACCCTACAGGTTACCTTTATTCCAGAGAAGAACTCGAAGCTCTTCGTGAACTTTGTCTAAAATATGATCTTTACCTTTTTTCAGATGAGGCTTATCGTGAATTTTGTTACGATGGCAGAGCGTTTATCTCACCAATGCATTTAGAAGGTCTCGAAAATAATGTCGTTATTTTTGATACAGTATCAAAACGTTACTCCGCTTGTGGTGCGCGTATTGGATGTATCATTACCAAAAATAAAGAACTATATCAGACAGCACTGAAATTTGCACAAGCGCGCTTAAGCCCATCCTTAGAAGGACAAATAGCGGGTGAAGCTGCTGTTGATACACCAGACAGTTACTTCGAGGCGGTATCCAAAGAATATACAGCAAGAAGAGATACCCTCGTAAAAGGGCTCAATGCCATTGAAGGAGTTTACTCTCCTAACCCGGGTGGCGCATTTTACGTCGTAGCCAAATTACCAATTGATAATGCAGATAAATTCTGTCAATGGATGTTGGAAGAGTTCTCTTACAATAACGAAACAGTTATGATGGCTCCAGCTACGGGCTTTTATAGTACAGAGGGTGCTGGAGTAAATGAAGTCCGCCTGGCCTATGTACTGAATCAGGATGATCTTAAAAGCGCTTTAGTTTGCTTAGAGAAAGCACTCCAAGTGTATCCGGGACGCACAAATTAACAATAAGATAACAGCACTTAAGAAAGGCGGAACATGCATGTTCCGCCTTTTTCTTTTTTCATGGTTCCTTCCCATAAACCCCAATTCTATTTCTTTTTAAAAAAAAACAAAACAAAGTTTTGAAGCATCTTGTTCTTCTAATAGTAACAAAAGCGATTTCATATGGATAAATTGAAGAAATTCCAATTGATGGAAAAAATAGCGAGAGAATTAGAAGATGTCAGAAATAGCCAGCAAGCTGTTTTGGAAAAAATAGGCAAAATCGAAGTTGATAACATTGAACTCGGCGATAAAAATATCGAAAAAACAATTCCCGATATCTATCAACGTACAGCAGATAATTCAGATGCTATTAAAGCTCTTCTGGAATCTTTTCAAGATGAGACAGCAGAGTTTGGAGAAAAGAACAATGTTGGAAAATTATTGGAACAACAACAAATTAACAGTATAAAATAATGATATTCCAAACACAAAGAAGGTCGATTAAATAATCGGCCTTCTTTGTGTTTTATAATTGGACTTTTGCAGCCTTAGCTTTCAAATACTCTTCTTCAACAAAATGGAGCTGTTGTTCTGGTGTCAGATTAGAATTATCCAAAACAATCGCGTCTTCCGCTTGTCGTAATGGACTTTCCGCACGGGTACTGTCGATACGGTCACGTGTTGCAAGATTTTCCACGACTTCTTCCAACGTCACATCCTCCCCTTTTTCCGTCAACTCCAAATAACGTCGCGCAGCACGTACTTTAGGATCGGCCGTCATAAAAATCTTCAGATCAGCATCTGGAAAAACAGTAGTACCGATATCACGGCCATCCATAATAATATTTCGTCTGCTACCCAATTTTTGCTGCTGGGCAACCATGGCAACCCGGACAGCTTTAATTGCACTCACATCACTAACTTTATCAGAAATATACATCTGACGGATCTCTTCCGAAATATCCTCATCATTTAGATGGATCTCCGTCTTTATTGCATTTGGGATAAAATCAATATGGATATCTTTTAGTACGCTTTCGATCGCTTCTTGATCATCCAGCGCTATTTTATGCCGGATAAAATAGAGTGTGACAGCCCTATACATGGCTCCGCTATCAATAAAGGCAAACTTCAGTTTTTTTGCCAAAGCTTTTGCCAGTGTACTCTTACCGCAGGAGGAAAAACCATCTATGGCAATAATAAAATTGTGACGTCCACTCATTATTCGTTTCCTCCTATGATTACACCTGGGCGATTGACCAAAGGAACCTTAGTCAGGTTACCATCCACAATGCTTTCAGGTAAAAAGATATATTTTTTATCGTAAATAATGTTATCAATATAAAAACTCAACCAATATTCATTTGTAAGCCCGAATACCTGTTCATCAATCGCTTCAACACGATCGAAAGATTTAGCTTCTATATTACCAATAAAATGACGCAAAGTCGTTGTTGTTACTTGTCGGCCATCCTTTTCGCCATAACCTTTTGAGCTAATCAGCACGTTCTGAATAGCAATATTCTTGTCGTTGATAACATAGACAGTCCAATTTTTTGTCTCCACCGTCTCACCTTCCAAAACGACGGCGATCATAATGTCTTTGACTATATTTTCAGGCAAATCTGCTTTCATGCTTATTTAGACTTTGTAGTTTTTTTAGCTGGAGCCTTCTTAGCGGTAGTCTTTTTTGCTACAGTTTTCTTTTCTGTTGTTTTTGTTTTAGTTGCTTTTCCTTTTGGCGCATCCGCCTCAGCCCATTTTAACACATCTTCATAGGTAATTTTATCAATTTCCGTTCCCTTAGGAATCTTCAGATTCTGCTTGCCAAAACGAATAAATGGCCCCCAGCGTCCCTGTTCAATCTGAGCATCCGGATTTTCATCAAAAACCCGAATCACTTTTTCGATATCTTTCTGACGTTTGTCTTTGATAATCTGTATCGCCTCTTCTTCTGTCACATCCAATGGGTCAACACCTTTTGGTAGTGAGTAAAACGCCGAATTGTGACGGATATAAGGTCCAAATCGCCCAACAGCAACCGTCATTTCCTTATCTTCAAATAAACCAACTTTTTTCGGTAATTTGAACAATTCCATGGCATCATCAAAAGTAATGGTTTCGATCATCTGTCCCTTTCTCAAGGAAGCAAAACGAGGTTTCTCTTCATCGTCAGGAGAACCAATCTGTACCAATGGGCCGAACTTACCAATGCGAACCGAAACAGGCTTACCGGAAACCGGATCGACACCGAGCTCACGCTCATTATTCGCACGATCTGCATTGACTAAAGTATCTTCTACCTCAGAATGAAAAGGCCCATAGAAATCATGCAGCATTTTTGTCCATTCGGTCAGTCCATGCGCAATATCATCAAATTCTTTTTCTACGTTGGCCGTAAAATGAAAATCCACAATACCGTTGAAGTGTTCAACCAAAAAGTCATTCACGACAACACCGATATCTGTTGGAAACATTTTTCCTTTTTCGGCACCAGTGATTTCGGTTTTTGTTACCGCTGTTAATTCGGCATCCTTTAATGTCAGTACACGGTAATCGCGCGATTTACCTTCACGCTCTTCCTTTATGACATACCCGCGGTTTTGAATCGTTGAAATCGTAGGGGCGTAGGTTGAAGGACGGCCAATTCCCAATTCCTCTAATTTTTTCACCAAAGCAGCTTCCGTATAACGTGCTGGAGGTCGTGTAAAACGCTCCGTCGCCGACATGTTTTTCAACGTTAATGGCATACCAACAGCTAATGGTGGAAGAATAGCATTGTCACTATCTTCGTCCATCGCGTTGTCTTGATCGTCATCCAAGGATTCCATGTAAACTTTCAAGAATCCATCAAATTTCATCACCTCTCCTGAAGCATTCAAATCTTCAGTACGAGTTGATATGTCGATTTTTGCCAATGTACGTTCAAACTCCGCTTCACTCATTTGAGAAGCAATTGCTCTTTTCCAAATAAGCTCGTATAATCTTTTTTCGGATGCATCGCCATCGATGGTGTGCTCAGAGAAATAAGTAGGACGAATAGCTTCGTGCGCCTCTTGTGCACCCGATGTCTTTGTTTTATATTTTCTGACTTTATGGTACTGGTTACCATAAGCCGATTTGATTTCCTTTTCAGCAGCCTCAATCGCCGTATCACTCAAATTAACAGAATCGGTACGCATATAGGTAATTCGTCCTGATTCATACAGCCTTTGAGCCACCTGCATGGTGCGGGCAACCGAAAATCCAAGTTTCCGGCTTGCTTCCTGCTGTAATGTTGATGTAGTAAATGGCGCTGCCGGTGAACGCTTCGCAGGTTTTGTTTCGAGATTTTTTACAGAAAAAAGCGCTGCTTTACAATCCTCCAAAAATTTGGTCGCCTCTGCCTCTGTCGCAAAACGCTGCGGAAGCTCGGCTTTAAAACTATCCTTAACTTTTCCCGTATGAAAAAAAGCAACGATCTTAAAAGCCGCTTCGGGTTCAAATTTATTGATTTCACGCTCACGATCTACAATCAGACGAACCGCAACTGACTGCACGCGTCCGGCAGATAAAGAAGGTTTCACCTTTTTCCATAGAACCGGAGACAATTCAAATCCGACTAATCGATCTAACACCCTTCGCGCTTGTTGTGCATTTACGAGGTTATAATCTATTTTACGCGGGTTGTCAATAGCCTTCAAAATAGCTGGCTTTGTAATCTCATGAAACACAATTCTTTTTGTGCTTTCATCTTTTAATCCCAAAGTCTCAAATAAATGCCATGAAATAGCCTCTCCTTCGCGGTCCTCATCGGACGCTAACCAAACGGTTTCTGCAGCTTTAGCCAATTTCTTCAGTTCACTTACAACCGCCTTTTTGTCGGATGGAACTTCATACTTTTGTTCAAAATTCTTTTCGGTATCAATTGCATCATCGGTTTTCACCAAGTCGCGAATATGTCCATAACTTGACTTGACCAAAAAATCCTTTCCTAAATACCCTTCTATCGTTTTCGCTTTCGCCGGAGACTCAACTATCAATAAATTTTTCGCCATCTAATTTGAGATTTGTGCAAATAAAGGGAATTCTGAAAGGAATGACAATAATTTCTTACAAAAAAGACAAAAAAAATAGATTTCATGTCGACAATTAAGAAATTTATCCTACAATCAAGAAGCAGGTAACGAGCTCATGGTTGGCATAGAAACGCTGTCAGATCAAGGTAATTTGCCCATCGAACTACTTTGTGCCCCTCAATTTCAAACCAAAACAAATTCATTTAACTTTATTCGGTTTCGAATTCACCTTCATAAAGTTGCAAAATCAAGTATTCGAAACAGTTAAAATACGTAAAAGCAAAATATATATGTATATTCGCTTATTCAAAAGGGCAATATATAACAACTCCGCTATTTTGTTTAAATATTTTAATAATGAAAAGAAGTCTTCTCAGAATTGCCTTTTGGGGCACGTTATTACCATTTGCATCTTGTTCAGTTATGAAAGATTCAGCAAAATCAACTTCAGACAATTTCCCTAAACTTAGCTTGGAAGCGCATCGTGGTGGCCGCGGCCTATACCCTGAAGAATCTATCGCTGCCATGAAAAATGCAATAGATTTTGCAAAGGTGACAACACTGGAAATGGATTGTCATATTACCAAAGACCGTAAGGTTGTTGTCTTTCACGACGATTACCTTAACCCGAAGTTTGTATTGAAACCCAATGGCACCGAAATTTCTGACAAGGACAAACCGTTGAGAATTTACGATATGCTTTATAAAGATCTGGTTAAGTACGATATCGGATCGAAATTTTACAAAGAGTTTCCTGAACAAAAAAAACAGGTTACACGTATAGCAAAACTAGCAGACCTTATTGATAGTACTGAAGCCTACGCAAATCTAAAAAGGAAAGCGCCGATGTTTTACAATATCGAAGTGAAAAGTAAGGAAGATAAAGATGGTATTTTCCATCCAAGGGTTGAAGAATTTGTGGATCTTATGGTACAGGTAATCACCGATAAAAAAATTGCTGCGCGAACCGTTATTCAATCGTTTGATAGCAGAGCCATTAACTATCTGCACAAAGCATATCCTCAAATCAAAGTTTCTTATCTTATTGATGCAAACCATACAAAAAGTATTGAGCAAACAATTGCAGCTTTGGGTTTTACGCCTTTTATTATAAGTCCGCATCATAAAATAGTAACAAGCGATTATGTCAAGCAGTGTCACAAAGCTGGTATCAAGGTCATTCCTTGGACAGTCAATACGAAAGAAGAAATCGAGCAACTAAAAGCCGTGAAAGTTGATGGCATTATTAGCGATTACCCCAATTTGTTTTAACAAATACTTCGCATGGTTCGCTTAGAATAAAAATATCAGTTTCAGTGTATCTCAATGCCAGAGAAACCATGTACAGCCAAAGCAAAGTAGTCCCTTGATCGTCCTAAACTACTTTGCTTTGGCTTTGTTTTTTAATGCTTTGTCAATATATTCCCGCCCCTTCTGGACCAAAAATTCAGAGCGGTGATAATCCCAAAGGTTACAGATATTATAGGGAATGTCCACCACCACATCGGGCCGGTATAAATCAACAATCATACGGCTCATTTTCCTGCGCATCACATAGTATGACGCTTGGAGTATATCCAACGAATTCGAAGTCCTTGTATCCAGTTTTTTGATAACAGAATATTGTTTATCCGGTTTAGATTCCAGATTAACCGCTATGATTAGGTTCTCTTTCTTGGTGACATGATTTATAGGCAATGGATTGAGTACCCCGCCATCAACATAGACATGATTGTCGTCTTCTACAGCTGTAAACACCGCGGGAATGGCAATCGACGCCCGAATGGCATCATACATACTTCCAAAGTCCAGCACAACCTCCTTTTCGTAGTTTAGATCTGTCGCAACGGCTTTAAACAAAATAGGGAAAGTCTCAATATTAGCATCCGGAATCACAGATTTCAAGGCGTTAAACACCTTGATCCCCTTCATCATCCCCAGTCCCTTCCAGCTAAAATCCATCATATTAAAGACCGATTTCTTCGTCAGGCGCTGCATCCATTCTTCCAGAACATCCATCTTCCCCTGTGCATAGATACCACCGACAAGCGCTCCTATTGAACAACCTACCACCTCATCGATTTCGTAGCCCAGCTCTTCAAGACGTCGAATAATACCAATATGCACCAGGCCTCTTGCACCACCCCCGCCCAGAACAAGGGTAACTTTACGATTTAAAAAAGCTTTCTCCACCATAGTTATACAAATACTTGAAACACTTGTTTACATCCATGCAACAATGTAAACAGATAATCATCGTTATTATATGTATTTTTGATTACAATATACGCAGTAAAAAAAGAAATATGAAAATAGAAATTTGGTCGGACATCATTTGTCCTTTTTGTTATATTGGTCTGACAAAGCTTGAACTAGCTCTTCAGGAGTCCACAAGTAAGCCATCCGCTAAAATCATCTGGAAATCGTATCAGCTTAACCCTGATTATCCCGAAGATGCTCCAGCAATGCCAACCTACGATTACCTCGTTCAAACGAAAGGCATGAGTATGGACGATGTCGTTGCGATGACCTCACAGCTCAGTGCACAAGGAAAAGAGCTGGGTATTGATCTGAACTTTGAAAAAGCAATCGTTGTAAATACAAAAAAAGCACATCGTCTGATACATTTTGCCCAAGCGCAACAAAAAGGCACTCAGATCAAGAAAGCCTTATTTAAAGCTCATTTTACGGATGGTCTTGATGTAAATAACAACGAGGTGCTCAGCACGATTGCTGCGCAAGAGCATCTTTCCGCTCAGGAGGTAAAAAACTTATTGGAATCTGATGAATATGCTTATGATGTTGCACAGGATATTCAAGAAGGTGTCAGCTTAGGACTCCGAGGTGTCCCTTTCTTTGTATTTGACAGAAAATATGCTATCCCCGGAGCACAGCCCATGGAAGTCTTTCACAACACCATAAATGAATGCTTGGCCAGTCAGCCAACACCGCTTGAACGCAGAGGCGAAGAAGGCCCTTCATGTGATCCTGAAACAGGAAAATGTGAATAAAGAAAGGAAAAATTATTGTTTAATTTTACTATTTTCGCAAGCTTATAACGACAAACAAATTTGGTATAAATGCAGTTAACCAAACTAGAAATTAAAGGATTTAAAAGTTTCGGAGACAAGATCACGATCAACTTCAATGATGGTGTCACAGCGATTGTTGGCCCCAATGGATGTGGGAAGTCCAATGTGGTCGACGCCATACGCTGGGTGCTGGGAGAGCAGAGCACAAAGATGCTTCGCTCCGATAAGATGGAAAATATTATCTTCAATGGAACGAAAAATAGAAAACCGGCAAACCTTGCAGAGGTCTCGCTGACCTTCAACAACAACAATAATATTTTGCCAACGGAATTCTCGACAGTAACCGTCACGCGGAAGCTGTTTCGCAACGGCGATAGTGAATATCGATTGAATGATGTCAAATGTCGTTTAAAAGATATCACAGATCTGTTCCTGGATACCGGAGTTGGTGCGGACAGCTATTCGATCATCGAATTGAAAATGATTGATGAAATTATCAATAATAAAGATAATTCACGTCGCAACCTCTTCGAAGAAGCATCTGGAATCTCTAAGTATAAAGTTCGTAAAAAACAGACTTTGGCAAAGCTGAGAGATACTGAGGCCGATCTTAGCCGTGTAGATGACTTGCTTTACGAAATCACAAAGAACCTCAAATCATTAGAAAATCAAGCTAAAAAAGCTGAAAAATATACCTCACTTAAAGCAGAATACCGCCAAAGCAGTATAGATTTGGCTTATTATAAAATAGCAGATTTCTCGACTGAATTGGAAAGACTTCAAACACAAGAATCCAAGGTTCAGAAAGATGCTGCCAATGCACATCAAAATATTCTGAATGCGGAAACGGAACTCCAATCACTCCGCCAGACAAATTTGGAACAAGAAAAAAACCTTTCGGTACAGCAAAAAACAACGCAGGAATTTGTCAATAAAATCCGAGGTTATGAATCGGAAAAGAAGATCAAAAACGAAAAGGTCAAAAATCTTCAAGATAAAGAGAACCGGTTGAACCTCGATATCAACAGTGATAAACAACAGCTTAATCATGTACTCTACACCATCAAACGACTGAATGAAGAATTGTTTGATGAACAAAATAAACTCGATTCGTTAAAAACGAATCTTGAATCGGATAAATCCGAAGTCGACGAACTGAGGGGACAGCAACAATCGGCAAAGGGAAAGCTTGATCTTTTTAATAAGAGTAATGCTGAATTACAGGCAAAAATCTACAAATTAGAAAAAGATCTTGCTGTATTTACCATTCAGAAAGAAGCCCTCCTCCAAGAATCTGTTCGCAATAGTGTAGATACAGAAGCAAAAGAAGCCGAATTGCAGCAGTTTAATTCTGCTGTTACTGAACTGGAAGGCCGTGTGGAAGCACAGCAGTTACAGTATGACTCAGCAAACCAGCTGGAAGAAGAGCTCCAAGGACAGATCAGTCAGTGCCAGGCAAACCTAGAAGAACTTAAGGCCCAGCTTGCCAAAGACCTCCGTCTGGTAGATGCCAAACAAAACGAATACAACCTCACGAAATCTCTTGTTGATAATTTAGAAGGTTTCCCCGATTCCATTCGGTTCCTCAAGAAAAATGCAGGATGGAAAAAGCAACCTCCGCTCCTATCAGATGTCCTTTTCTGTCAGGAAGATTATCGCGTGGCTATTGAGAACTATCTAGAGCCTATAATGAATCACTATGTTGTCGAAACACAACAAGATGCTGTTCAAGCAATTCAGCTATTGAGCGATGCCGCAAAAGGAAGAGCTAATTTCTTTGTTTTAGATGCCATAACACACTCGCCAAGCGCTGCCCCTGCACCAAATGACAATTTGATGTCTGCGTTGGATGTGATTACAGTAGACGAAAAGTACAAGGCTTTATGTACGATGCTGCTCCAGCAGGTCTTTATTCTTAAACATGACAATGAAAAAGAACTGGATGAAAAGCTACCTGCTCTGGGACAGGTGATTCTGCAAAAAAATGGACGTTATTCGAAACATCATTTGGGTCTTTCTGGTGGTTCCGTGGGATTATTTGAGGGCAAACGTATCGGAAGAGCGAAAAACCTCGAAGTGTTATCCCAAGAGATCAAAACCTTAAATCAGGAAATAGCAAAACTTGAAGATAAAATAACCGCCGAAACAGCTCGCTTGGATGTACTACGCGGCAATTCGCAGAAAGAGTTAATCGATGAGCTTCGTTTTCAGCTCAATAGACTGAATAATGAATTAATTACTGTCAAAACAAAGCAAGAGCAATATCAAGCCTTCATCAATAACTCCCAGGCCCGTAAAAAAGATATTCAGGAGAAAATTGAAAGTATAGAATCAGATTTAAGGATTGCCGAGCCACAGCTTCAGGAGCTGCGCCAGGAAAAAGAACAGAGTATCGCCGAATTATCGACTTTACAGGACCAGTTCCATGAAATAGCTGAAATACTTAACGAAAAATCGACCGCATACAATCAAGAGAATATCGCTTATCATCAACAGTTAAACAAAGTTTCCAATATCACGAAAGATCTCGAATTTAGAGAGACGCAGAAGGATGACCACGAACTCCGTCTGGAGCGAAACAGTGCAGAATTAGTTGAAGTGCAAGAAGCGTTAAGAACAACCATTCCATTTGAAGATGAAGAAGATCGGGATCTTATTGCCATGTATGAGCAGAAGATTGCTTTAGAAGATGGTCTTAAAGAATTGGAAGACAACTACTATGCAGATAAGCAGAAAATCAATAATCTCGAAGACGCCCTGACACAGCAGCGTCGTTCAAAAGAGCAGAGTGACTTTCTTATTTCAGAGATCAAAGATAAAAAAACAGGTCTGCAGATCGACCTCAATGCCTTAAAAGAACGCCTTTCCGTTGAATTCAACATTGAATTGAAAGATCTAATTGACCGTGAAGATGCGCCTGAGATCACAGAAGATCAAGCGACATTGGCAACCAAATGTAGCAAACTCAAGAAACAGCTTGATGAATTTGGAACGATCAATCTGATGGCAAAAGAGGCTTTCGACGAGATGAACGAACGCTATGATTTCATTAACAAAGAGAAAGCTGATTTAATTGAAGCAAAAGGATCCTTGATGGCAACAATAAAAGAAATTGACGATACCGCTCAGGTTCAGTTTATGTTTACATTTGATGCCGTGAGGAATAACTTCGTTAAAGTATTCCGTTCGCTATTTAACGAAGAAGACAGCTGTGACCTGGTACTCACAGACCCGAGCAATCCGTTGGATTCAGATATCGACATTATTGCAAGACCCAAAGGGAAAAGGCCGCTGTCTATCAATCAGCTTTCGGGTGGTGAAAAGACCTTGACTTCAACAGCTCTCTTATTCTCACTCTATCTTTCTAAACCGGCACCATTTTGTATCTTCGATGAGGTGGACGCTCCTTTAGATGATACGAATATTGATAAGTTCAACAATATTATCCGGGATTTTTCGAAAAATTCACAATTTATCGTAGTCTCACACAATAAGAAAACGATTGCAAGTACAGACATCATCTATGGAGTAACCATGGTGGAACAAGGTGTATCCCGTGTAGTAGCAGTAGATCTAAGAGAAGTTGCCTAGAGCGCAGCAAAATACACAATAAATAAGGCGGACCGGATGTACATCTGGTCCGTCTTATTTTATATATATCGATTTAAGTTCCGCCCGACTTTAATGAGACTCTTTACTGCAACAAACAGTGAATTGCTCTGAGCTTATTTCATGTCGCAGATCAATATAAGGATAGCGAGCAGACAGCTGATTCCCCCAATAAATAAACCGACTGATAACCAAACGGGCCCGCTACTAATCCCGCCAATGCCCCTGCCATTCGTAGAGGCAAATCCACCAATGCAACACAAGCTCCAAGTGCTGTACCACGCATCTGTAATGCAACTTTTTTATGACTGCCCCCCCCACACAACTATATTTCGAGTACAAATATGCTACGGATCAAAAAGCTAACATTGACTTAAGTCAAAAAAAGCCTTTAAGTCGAAAATGGGACCTGAAAAATAAAAAGCCCAGAGTGGGGAACTCTGAGCTTTCGTTAGCCATATATTAACCTATTTTATGAAAAGTATTTGTAATGAAAACGTCGCATTTTTGAATTCATTATAAGAATAGATGCCATTTAACATTTTTTAACATTTAGAATAAACGGAGGATCAGCTCAATTAAGCGGGAACAGAATCGTATTTTTTCGTACTCTTGAAGCGATCCCCCATCCGACAAAAAAGCTCGAAGTGGGGAACTCCGAGCTAACCTAACCAATTATTAACCTAAATTTATGAAAAGTCTTATTTATGCAAACAGCCTTTTTTGCTGTTTAGAATTCTAAACGTAAGTGAAGAGCTTATTATTACACATCCCATTCGGAATTATATGAAATTTGACGTTTTTTAACAATTCAATAAGTAACTTTAGGAAAACGAACGTATAAATCAATAGCATATGGCAGAATACGATTTAAATGAACTTCAGAAGATCTACGAAAACAAAGATGTTTTAAACTATCTGGAACAGCATGGCATTCTGGAGATAAAAAAATTCAATGATGTTTACGATTATGAAAAGGAGCTTTACGAGCTCCAAGTCAAGCTCTTAAAACTTCAATATGAAATCATTGAAAAAGGAAAACGAGTACTGATTATTTTTGAAGGCAGGGACGCTGCGGGTAAAGGCGGTACAATTGGCCGTGTAACCCAATACCTGAATCCCAAAAAGGTGCGCGTTGTTGCATTGCCTAAACCAACCGAGGAGGAAGCTGGACAATGGTATTTTCAACGATATATCAAACAGCTCCCCAATGCTGGGGAAATTGTGATTTTCGACCGCAGCTGGTATAACAGAGCTGTTGTTGAACCAGTATTTGGATTTTGCACCAAGGAACAGCACGAGCTGTTTATGAACCAAGTTCCTGAATTTGAGAAGCAGTTAATCGACGATGGCATCATCCTTATCAAATTATTCCTGAATATCAGCAAAGAAGAGCAGGCCGAAAGATTAAAAGAGCGAAAAGAAGATATCCTAAAACAATGGAAAATCGGTGTGCTGGACGAGCAGGCGCAGGAGAAATGGGATGTTTATACGGGTTATATTGAAGATTTATTTAAAAAGACAAGCACCAAAAAATCGCCTTGGTTAGAAATTACCAAAGATAACAAGAAAAAGGCCCGCTTAGCGTCCTTCAAACTGATTATCAATGCGCTTGTTGGAAGTGAGCAGGAAAAAATAGATTCTTTCGTTACAAAACACGACTAAATGACTGTCGGTCTGGTAAGGTATCATTATAAAAAAACAGGAGGAAAAGTATTTCCTCCTGTTTTTTTATAATATTAAAACGAATTAAGATACAAGTATCGTAGTTTCGATTTTAGGTCCTGCGGCCAGCACGGAGTCCGGCATTTCATTATTGAATTTTTCAAAATTCGAAATGAACAGCTTCGCCAAGCGTTTTGCTTGCATGTCATAAGCCTCATCATTGTTCCATAAACCGCGTGCATCTAAAATTTGTGCAGGAACATGCTCTCCACAGCTCGTTGGATATTCCAATCCAAAAATATCATGCTTATTAAACTGAGATTCCAGTAGTGAACCGTCCATGGCCGCGCGAATTAGCGATCGTGTATAATTCAGCTTAATACGTCTACCTATTCCGTAAGGACCAGCAATCCAGCCTGTATTCACTAGCCAAACTTTGATGTTACGATTTTGCTCTAGTTTCGAACGCAGCAAGGCCGCATATTTTGAAGGATGGAGCGGTAAAAATGCCTGTCCAAAACAGGTTGAAAATGCTGCTGTAGGCTCCTTTATCCCGACCTCTGTACCGGCAACCTTTGCTGTATAACCACTGACAAAATGATATACCGCCTGATCGGTGGTCAACAATGAAATGGGAGGAAGTACACCAAAAGCATCTGCTGTAAGGAAAAAAATATTTTCTGGTTCATTGCCAATTCCATTTATTTCGGCATTTTCCATAAAATCGATGGGATAGGATACCCTCGTATTCTCTGTCTTGCTAATATCGTTATAATCAGGTCGATCAAATTCATCCAACACAACATTTTCAAGGAGAGCCCCAAAACGAATTGCGTGAAAGATCTCAGGTTCTTTGTCTTCTGACAACCCTACACATTTGGCGTAGCAGCCGCCTTCGAAATTGAATATTCCCCTTTCGCTCCATCCATGCTCATCATCACCAATCAACTTTCTGTTTCTATCAGCCGACAGGGTCGTTTTCCCTGTACCTGAAAGTCCGAAAAATAACGCTGTCTCCCCTTCCTTCGAAGTGTTCGCCGAGCAGTGCATAGAAAGCACATTATGCTGGAATGGCAAAATAAAGTTCAATATTGAAAAAATGCTCTTTTTAATCTCCCCCGTGTAACCGGTCCCTGCAATCAGTACTATCTTTTTTGTAAAGTCAATCGCGACAAAATTTTCGTTGATAATGCCATATTGATGCGGCTCATCGATAAGCAGCGTCGGAGCGGCTAAAATCGACCAGGCTGGCTGGGCATCTGGATTTGGCTCCGGCCGTAGAAACAGGTTATTGGCAAATATACTTTGATAAGCTGTTTCCGTAACAACACGTAAATCTATTTGATAAGCTGGATCAGCCCCTGCAGCACAATCTCTTACATAGATGATTTGATCACTTAAGTGAGCCGCTACTTTCGAGAGTAGTGCTTCGAAATTAGCCGGAGACATTCGTTGATTGATCTCTCCCCACCAAACGCTATCTTTAGTTAAAGAATCTTCGACCAGAAACCGATCTTTTGGCGATCTTCCAGTAAATTTCCCTGTATCAGCAGCTAGCGCTCCCGTATCAGAAAGTCGACCTTCGTGATTTGCTAAGGCATGTTCGACCAATTCAGAAACAGGCAATTGATAAAATACATTTTTTGTACTATCAATTTTTAAATATTTCAAATCAGGCGCGTTTCCAATGTTACCCTTTTTCATATTTTTTGTTTGTTTTAAAATGTGCCCAAATTTAAAGGCATTTTTCGCTAAAAACAAAACTTAATTACCTAAAAATCAAGCTTATTGTACAAAAAACACAAAAACAAAACACTCATTAACAGCAACTTATAGAGGTAAAAAAAATTAAACTTTTTAGCATATTTTTTTAGCACATCAATTTATCACCATCAAAAAATATCACATATTTTTCGTAAATTGTTCCAAGCTTTACAAATATTAATAAGGTAAAAACAGATCATTAAAAGACATATCATCTGCGAATGAAATTACATGCCATAGAAACGGGATTTTTCAAACTTGATGGCGGTGCAATGTTTGGCGTTGTCCCCAAGAGTATCTGGAACAAAACAAACCCGGCCGACTCAAACAATATGTGTACCTGGGGAAACCGCCTGCTCCTCATCGAGGACAGTAATCGTTTAATGCTGGTCGATACAGGATTGGGAGACAAACAAAATGAAAAATTCTTCAGCTATTATTATCTTCATGGCGATGCAACGCTGGATAAATCATTAAAAAATAGTGGGTTTGACAGAAGTGATATCACCGATGTCATCCTTACACACCTGCATTTCGATCATTGTGGTGGCGCTATCGCCCGCCAAGGTGAACAACTCGTTCCGGCTTTTAAAAATGCTCATTTTTGGAGCAATAGCGACCATTGGTCTTGGGCTACCGATCCTAATCCACGCGAAAAAGCTTCTTTCTTAAAAGAGAACATTTTACCAATACAAGAGAGTGGGCAATTAAAATTTGTCGAAGATCACCAAAATCCTTTCGGAAGCAATATTGCTATCCGTTATGCACACGGTCATACAGAAGCGATGATGCTGCCTCAGATACTGTATAAAGGCAAAACGATCCTCTATATGGCGGATCTATTGCCATCGGTGGGACATATCCCCATTCCTTATGTTATGAGCTATGATGTTAGACCTCTCGTGACCATGGAGGAACGCAACAGCTATTGGAATGAGATCGTCGATAATGAATACATCTTATTTTTCGAACACGATCCGATACATGAATGCTGTACACTTCAGCGTACTGAAAAAGGTATTCGGGTAAAGGATATTTTCAAACTGAGCGACATTTAGCTGAGACGTTTATAGAAGATGAAATAGGATATAAAAAGAATATACAAAAAAGGCTACTTTAAAGTAGCCTTTTTTGTATCGAATATATTTTAAAACCTAAAGCCCAAAGCCCAGTAATTTTCAAAAAACCATATTTGTTGAGAGGCTTTATCTACGCCTCTTCTTCCAGTTGTACGAATGTTTGTTAAATCAGTCCAGCCCGTTTTGAAATTCCCCTGAAGATAGAGTCCTTTATAAAAACGGTAGTGCAAACCAACTTTTGCCGAAGCGCCATACCCTGCAATGTTCCAAAAATGGTTGGCTCCTTCACCAAAAAGATGTACGTCGGAACGAGGAATCAATAAGCCTACATCCACACCCGATTCCATCGTCAATACCTGTTGACCCTTGCGGTTATTGATGATGTCGTCATAACGCTCTAGCCCTACTGAGGCAAAGTTATAGCCATCGGTGTGTTCAAATGTCAGCATGGCGGAGTCTACAGTAATCAATTCACCGTTATATTGACCAGCGCGATTTCCTGTCGGAATACCAGGGTTAGAAATCTCTTCACCGATAAAACCCGAAATTTTCACCTGTTGCGGAATATCGACCACATATTTCATATGGTCCCATCCCAATGAAATGGAATAATTATCCTTGATATAATAACCAAAGTGCAGATTAAATTGCGGAATAGTCAGTCTGCTTGGATCAAAATACGTTGAACCAAATTTAGTTGGCCTGTCACCCGCTTTTACATCATGCAGAATAAAATCATAATTAGGTCCCGTAAAATGAATATCTGATTTCGCGTAAGAAGAGAAGTTGTACCCCCAAAAGAAGAAGAATTTGCCCTTGTTACTCTCTGTTCTCAAATTTTTCGGTTTGAAAATGCTTTTTCCTATCTCAGGATTTTCTTGGGCAAATAAGGCAGAAACACTTAGTGCAAGTGCTCCAATCGTTAAAAATATTTTTCTCATATCGGTGCTAAAAACGTTGGGCAAAAGTACCGGCATTCTATTTTATAAGCAAATAAAAACAGTGGAAATTGGTAAAATATGACGAAGATCACAGAAATGTCATTCGATTTAAAAAACAAACCTTCTTGACTTCTCAAGCACCGAGAGCAGTTAAAGCAAACTAGCAAGTTCTTTCTGTCGAATAACATCAGACACTTTCAAAAAAAAGCTGCTTCCCATTTCCAGGAAAGCAGCTTTTCATTTTATTTCTAAAGAATTATTATCCTTGATTTTTGCGGATGATATTCAAAGCTCCACCGGCTTTAAACCACTCGATTTGTTGCGCATTGTAGGTATGATTCGCCAAAATCTCTTCCGAAGTACCATCAGCATGATGTAACACAAGCGTTAATGGTTTACCTGGAGCAAATTCTGTCAGACCGATAATATCAATGGTATCATTCTCCTGAATCTTGTTATAATCGTCTTTATTTGCAAACGTTAATCCCAACATACCTTGTTTTTTCAGGTTTGTTTCGTGAATACGGGCAAAAGACTTAACTAAAACAGCACGAACACCTAAATGACGAGGTTCCATCGCAGCATGCTCGCGGGAAGAACCTTCACCGTAGTTTTCATCACCGACCACAATTGAACCAATACCGTGTGCTTTATAGTCCCGCTGTGTTGCAGGAACAGGACCATATTCGCCTGTAAGTTGATTTTTAACGCTATCAGTCTTCTCATTGAAGAAATTCAAGGCGCCAATCAACATGTTATTTGAGATATTATCCAAGTGACCACGGTATTTCAACCAAGGACCAGCCATAGAAATATGGTCAGTAGTACATTTACCTTTCGCCTTAATCAATAGTTTCAACCCTTTCAAATCTGTACCTTCCCATGGAGCAAAAGGCTCCAACAATTGAAGACGATCAGAAGTAGGTGCTACATCAACCACCACCGAACTACCATCAGCAGCTGGCGCTTGGTACCCTGGGTCATCTACCGCAAATCCCTTTGTTGGCAACTCATCCCCCACAGGTGGATCCAGCTTCACTTGTTCACCCTTGTTGTTTATCAAGGTATCAGTTACCGGATTGAAACCCAAATCACCAGAAATTGCAATTGCAGCTACCAATTCTGGCGATGCAACAAATGCATAGGTATTTGGATTACCATCTGCACGTTTTGCAAAGTTACGATTGAAAGAATGAACGATTGTATTTTTCTCTTGTTTATCGGCCCCTACACGCTCCCACATACCGATACATGGACCACATGCATTTGTAAAAATTGTCGCATTGAGATCTTCAAAAGTTTTCAGCAAACCATCGCGATCAGCCGTAAAACGCACTTGCTCTGACCCTGGATTAATACCGAATTCAGCTTTTGTGATAAGCCCTTTATCAACAGCCTGTCTTGCAATAGAAGCCGCACGTGACAAGTCTTCATAGGAAGAGTTTGTACATGAACCGATCAATCCCCATTCAACTTGCAGAGGCCAGCCATTTTTCGTTGCTTCTTCACGCATGCGTGAAACCGGAGTATACAAATCTGGCGTAAAAGGACCGTTTAGAGAAGGCTCTAATTCAGACAGATTGATTTCAATTAACTGATCAAAATATTGTTCTGGGTCAGCATAGACCTCAGCATCCGCAGTCAAATGCTGTTTTATAGCATTGGCCGCATCAGCTACTTCGGCACGACCCGTAGCGCGCAGATAACGTTCCATCGATTCGTCATAACCGAAAGTTGAGGTTGTTGCACCAATTTCAGCACCCATGTTACAGATGGTTCCCTTACCTGTACACGATAGCGACTCCGCACCTTCGCCAAAATACTCGACAATGGCACCAGTTCCACCCTTTACAGTCAAAATACCCGCGACTTTGAGGATCACATCTTTTGCTGCCGCCCATCCACTCAACTTACCCGTTAATTTTACACCGATCAGTTTCGGGAATTTAAGTTCCCAAGGTAAACCTGCCATCACATCACACGCATCAGCACCACCCACACCGATCGCAACCATACCTAAACCACCGGCATTCACCGTATGCGAGTCTGTACCGATCATCATACCGCCTGGAAACGCATAGTTTTCCAAAACGACTTGGTGAATAATACCAGCTCCGGGTTTCCAAAAACCGATACCATATTTATTGGATACAGAACTCAAAAAGTTGAATACTTCAGAACTTTCGCTTTTAGCACGAGCCAAATCTTTATCCGCACCCTCTTTCGCCTGAATCAGGTGATCACAGTGTACAGTAGAAGGAACCGCTACCTTTGGACGCCCAGCTTGCATAAATTGCAATAATGCCATCTGTGCAGTTGCATCCTGCATAGCAACGCGATCTGGAGCAAAATCAACGTAAGAAACGCCACGTTTGTAATCCTCAGTAGCATTGCCATCCCAAAGGTGGGCATACAAAATTTTCTCAGATAAAGTCAAAGGTTTGTTAACCACCTGACGAGCAGCAGAAATGCGCTCATCATATTGGCTATAGACCTTTTTAATCATATCTATATCAAAAGCCATATCTCTCTAATTTATGTTGTTTAATTAAGTTACTAAACCCTATCACTAATTATTTTGTTGGAATAGGCGCAAACTTCGTTAAGTTAATGCCTTCCACAGCAGCTTTATATTCTTCAATATTCGGAATCCGGCCCAAAATCGCTGAAAGAACAACAACCGGAGTTGATGCTAATAAAGACTCCCCTTTTTTACCATCTCTGTCTTCAACGACACGTCCTTGGAATAAACGGGTTGACGTAGCCATTACCGTGTCACCTTTAGCTGCTTTCTCCTGGTTACCCATACAAAGGTTACAACCAGGACGCTCCAAATACATAATATTCTCGTATTCAGTACGCGCAGTACTTTTTGGTAAAGCATCGCTAAATTCAAATCCAGAGTACTTTTGTAAGAATTCCCAATCGCCTTCCGCTTTTAGCTCATCAATGATATTGTATGTTGGCGCTGCAACGACCAAAGGCGCTTCAAACGTAACAACACCTTTTTGCTGTTCAATGTTTTTCAACATCTTCGATACGATCTTCAAATCGTCTTTGTGAACCATACAAGAACCGACGAAACCTAAATCC
The DNA here is from genome assembly GCF_002421245.1 of Sphingobacterium sp. UBA5639. Taxonomy (NCBI): domain Bacteria; kingdom Pseudomonadati; phylum Bacteroidota; class Sphingobacteriia; order Sphingobacteriales; family Sphingobacteriaceae; genus Sphingobacterium; species Sphingobacterium sp. UBA5639. The sequence continues at coordinate 50,242 of NZ_DIJR01000014.1, read as the reverse complement.
ACCTTTTTGTTTCCACCATAGTAAGAAAGATCGCGAATTGTATCGTGTGTATAACGTTTCGAAACATCTGCATTATTCACATCCGGGTCGGCGATCATCGGTTCTTCGATAATATCCAGATCAATAACAACTTCAGCGTAATACTTCGCATTGGTGTCTGGAGTTAAAGCAGGCTTAGCACCAGATTTAATTTCCTCAATACGTTTGTTCGCTTTGTCAATTAAGCCCTGCAAAACATTGTTTTTGTTTTCCATGCCTTTATCGATCATAATCTGGATACGGTTTTTAGCGATTTCCAATGATTCGATCAGCGTATTATCCTGTGAAATACAAATAGAAGCTTTCGCTTTCATTTCTGCAGTCCAGTCTGTAAAAGTAAATGCCTGATCCGCTAAAAGCGTACCGATATGAACCTCAATAATTCGACCTTGGAACACATTTTCACCAGCAAACTGTTGCAACATCTGCGCTTGTGTCGCATGAACCACATCACGGAAATCCATGTGTTCTTTCATACTGCCTTTAAACGTAACTTTGACCGATTCAGGAATTGGCATAGAAGCTTCACCTGTCGCTAAAGCTAGCGCCACCGTACCGGAGTCAGCACCAAAAGCAACACCCTTAGACATACGGGTATGTGAATCACCTCCGATAATGATTGCCCACTCATCGATGGTAATATCATTTAATACCTTATGAATAACGTCCGTCATCGAATGATACACCCCTTGAGGGTCGCGTGCTGTGATCAATCCAAAATCATTCATAAATTTCATCAATTTAGGAATATTGGCTTGTGCTTTTTTATCCCATACCGATGCAGTATGACAACCTGATTGATAAGCCCCGTCTACTGTAGGCGAAATTACTGTAGCAGCCATCGCCTCTAACTCCTGCGCAGTCATCAAACCTGTCGTATCTTGCGAGCCAACGATATTCACCTTCACACGCACGTCAGAACCAGCATGTAATACCTTACCTGGCGTTACACCTACCGCATTTTTATTGAAGATTTTCTCCACTGCCGTTAGACCCTGGCCTTCAATTGTAATTTCTTTTGAAGGGGCAAATACTGCTGGCGCTTGAATACCTAAAGTTTCCGCTGCAAAAGTTTGGATCTTTTTACCAAAGACAATAGCATAAGAACCACCTGCTTTAATAAATTCCATTTTTTGAGGAGTCAAAGCTTTCGAAATATCGATTAGCTCCTGCTCGCCGTTATATAATTTTTTAGTCTTGGTATTAATTGTTAAGACAGTACCTGTAGCAACAGAATAAGCTTCTTCAAGAATTGGCTCGTTTTTCTCATTACGGATTACGTTACCATTTTCATCCACTTTCTTCACCCAGTTTTTAAGGTCTATACCGATACCTCCGGTTACGTCCACTGTTGTCAAGAAAATTGGGGAGATACCATTCGTACCACCAACAATTGGTGCAATGTTGACAAAAGGAACGTAAGGGCTCGCTTGTTTACCGGTCCATAGTGCAACGTTGTTTACACCCGACATACGAGATGACCCCACTCCCATTGTTCCTTTCTCAGCAATTAACATAACGCTTTTACCAGGGTGTTGCGCCTGTAATTCAACGATCTGTTGCTGTGCTTCAGGTGTGATCATACATTTTCCATGTAATTCACGATCTGAACGCGAGTGTGCCTGGTTACCTGGCGACAATAAATCTGTCGAGATATCACCTTCACCAGCGATAAAAGTAACCACTTGAATTTCCTCAGCAACCTCAGGCAGTTTCGTAAAAAACTCTGCTTTTGCATAGCTTTCTAAAATATCTTTCGCAACTTCATTGCCTTGCTCAAAAGCTTCTTTCAAACGAGCAGTATCTGCGTCGTATAAGAAAACTTGTGTTTTAAGAACCTCAGCCGCCTGTTTTGCAATAGCTAGGTCTGTGCCCAAAGCCAGGTCCAATAAGACCCTGATCGAAGGACCACCCTTCATATGTGACAACAATTCAAAAGCAAAATCAGGTGTAATTTCAGCAACAACTGATTGACCCAAAATAATTTCCTTCAGAAATTGTGCTTTAACACCCGCTGCAGGCGTAGTACCCGGCAACGTGTTGTAAATAAACAATCTTAAAGATTCAGCTCTATTTTCATTGTTTAAATCTTTAATCTGAGCAATTACCTCACTTAGTAATTCTGCTCCATCAATAGGCTTAGGATGTAATCCTTGGCCTTCTCGTTCTACAACCTCTTGTACGTAATCGTTGTAAATACTCATAGATATCTATCTTTCTATTTTATGGGCAGCATAAAAACACATTATCTTTCTACGCCACCATGTCTGTTATATAATTAAGCTAATACGCCATCTATCGGGTCCCCCTAACAAATCACAAATTAACCCTTCCACTTCATGTTTTGAAGTTGATTCATTTGTCGTAAATCAACTTGTATGACTAATTACAAAAATAGTGAAAATCCAACTTTAAACGCATGCATTCCATTTATTTAAATCAATTTGGAATTGTTCTAAACAGAACTTATGCAATCCCGCCATCTTTCTTTGCAATCCACTATTTTGCATTTATTTCTTTCAAAAAAAAAGGTGATTTATATTATCAAATCACCTTTTCCTTTAATATACTTTCTACAGTTATATCAATGTCTTTTAATGCTTTCACAGTTTCCAAAGGATCTGTCGCGTTGAAGACAAATGAACCTGCCACCAGCACATCTGCTCCCGCTTTCAATAACTGTGCTGCATTCGCAGTCGTTACTCCTCCATCGATTTCAATCAGCAGTCCATTATTCACGCCCTGTGCCATCGTCCTTAGTTCCTGCACCTTGGCGTAGGTATTCGGAATAAATTTCTGACCACCGAACCCTGGATTAACAGACATGATACACACCAAGTCTAAATCTGCAAGAACATCTTTTAATAGAGCAACCGGTGTATGTGGATTCAATGCGACACCAGCTTTACATCCCAATTCTTTTATAGCAGCTATTGTACGATGCAAATGTGTACATGCTTCGTAGTGCACTGTAATGATCTCAGCACCCGAATCTTTACATACTTGCAGATAACGATCGGGGTCAACAATCATCAAATGTACATCCAAAGGTTTAGCAGCATGTTTTGCAATAGCCTGCATAACTGGAAATCCAAAAGAGATATTTGGAACGAAAACCCCGTCCATAATATCAATATGAAACCAATCTGCCTCACTGTTGTTTACCATGATAATATCATCGTATAATTTTGCAAAGTCTGCAGCAAGAACGGATGGTGCAATTAGATGTGATTTTGTTGACATGTTGTATTTTTTTTGCAAAGATAACAAGTATTTTTTGTTCATCACAGCATTTACCCGATTTAATACCTACAAACGACAATTGGCAGAAGCTGCAGAAAATAAATTATAACTACATTTGTATATTAACATTATATTAAAAATATAGCTCACAGTGGGAAGACTAAAAATAAAGTACAAAAGAGAATTAAATACAACGGAGAACCTCGTCCGAAAAATTGGATTAATACTTATCACTATTATTCTGATCTGTATATTCCTTCCCAAACAGCCTCGTTTTCGCTATGAATTCCAAAAGGGAAAAGTATGGAATCATGAGAATCTGATATCACCTTATAATTTTGCCATATTAAAAACGCAGGAAGAATTGAATGCGGACAAGAAAAGTATCTTGAACACGATTCAACCGATTTATAATGCCAATACGACGACAAGCAAAGAGCAAATTGATCAGTTCAATACCGATTTGGCCGAAAAATGGCAAAGCAGCAAGCTGGATACAACACATGAGAATATTGCGGATTATAGAAATGCCGGCAATGCCATCTTAAGCCATCTCTATGGTAAAGGCATCCTTTCATTGAACAATCGGTTTCAGAACCGCAGCAATGACAAATCTCCAGCTTCCAAGCATTACAATTTCACACTGATCCAGGACAAAGTTGCCAGTCAAAAAAACACGGCCGACTGTTACACCATCGAAAGCTCCTATGGTTACATGGATGAGATCATGCCCAAATTGACCAAAATAAAACAAAAGAGCTGGCTCGAGGAGACTTTAAAAAACTATATTACCATTAACTATATTTATAACGACCAGCAGACGGAGGCCTTGGAACAGAATGCCATTGCTAATATTTCAGCGACACGGGGTGTAGTCCAAAAAGGCGAACTGATCGCCGAAAAAGAAAAAATAATTTCCAATGAAACTTACCAGAAACTCGAATCGCTCCGGAAGGTATACGAAGATGAAGGCAAGATCAGTGGTAATCAAAATTATGTGACATTAGGGCAATTTCTAATCATCTCGCTCGCCCTTTCAATTCTAATGGTTTTCCTTTTTCTTTTCCGCAAGGACATCTATTTCAACAATAGATTGCTGGTCATTATCATGATTGTCATTATAGGTATGCTCGGCGTCCTATCCTGGGCCATTAAAATCAAGATACCGAATCTCTACTATATGCCGTTTTGTGCTGTCCCTATTATAATCCGTATTCTTTTTGATACACGGGTTGCACTCAACATCCATCTGTTGATGGTACTGCTGGCGGGTCTTTTTGTACCAAATAGTTTTGAGTTTGTCTTCCTGCAATTTATGGCGGGAATCGTCGCAATCTATAGTATTAAAACATTGGTCAAACGGGAGCAGCTGTTCATTTCCTCGGCTATCATCCTCGGTACCTATTGGATTGCTTATATCGGCTTGGTCGTCACAAGAAACGGATCAATAGACACCATTTACTGGTCTGACCTTCTTCCCTTTTTCGTAAGCGTAATGATCACCTTATTGGCTTATCCGATGATCTATGCATTCGAAAAGTTGTTTGGTATTGTCTCTGATCTCACACTCATGGAACTTACCAATAGTAATTCCAAATTATTGCGGGAACTTTCTTTTAAAGCTCCGGGAACCTTTCAGCACTCCCTACAGGTGGCTAATCTAGCGGAAGCCGCTATCTACAAAATCGGCGGGAATCCACTGTTGGTCCGCGCCGGAGCCCTATACCACGATATCGGAAAATTGACAAACCCTCAATTTTTCATCGAGAATCAGAAGACAGAAAAAAATCCGCATGACGAGCTTTCACCGGAACAAAGTGCGCAGATTATTATATCACATGTCATCAAAGGGGTCGATATTGCCAAAAAACATCAATTGCCCGACGTGATCCTTGATTTTATCCGCACACACCACGGAACGACGCGTGTTGACTATTTTTATAACGTTTTTGTCAAGAACAATCCCGACAAACTGGTGGATGAGTCTTTATTTACCTACCCCGGCCCTATTCCTTTTTCAAAGGAAACAGCCGTACTCATGATGGCAGATTCGGTCGAAGCCGCATCCCGTGCGTTAAAAGAACCATCGGAAGAGTCTATCAATAATCTTGTCGATAAGATTATTGAACATAAATTGATGCGGGGACAGTTCAATAATAGTAACATTACGCTAAAAGATATCACTGAATCGGCAGTTATTTTTAAGGCAATGCTCAAAAGCATCTACCATGTTCGGGTAGATTACGATTTAAGCAAAAAAACAATGTAATTTTAATTGTCAAACAACAAATTGAATTTCAAACGCTTATTGCAACGTTACATTTTTTTTGCATTTTTTTTATTATTTAGACTTTGCAGAATCAAATAATTGCCTTATGTTTGCAATGTCAAAACGAGGAAGGGTGCCTGAGTGGCCGAAAGGAACAGTTTGCTAAACTGTCGTACTGGAAACGGTACCGCGGGTTCGAATCCCGCCTCTTCCGCAGACAAAAGCGCTTTCAGAGGTATCAGAAAGCGCTTTTTTTGTTTCTGGCGCCAAGGCAGCACCAAATAGCCATCTCGCCTACCGTTGCTATTTGACATTCTTTATTTAACTCCGGCCCATAAAATTGCATTCCTGAACATCGTTGTACAGTCTTTAGGCCCCAATAAGTATTGCAAATATTTTATCGATTTATTACATTGTGTTTGATTTTCATAACGCTATTAGATTGTTAAAAGCAATTTGTCCAACTTTGGCAATATGAAACAGCTTAAAAGAACAGGTCATCTACAAATTCCCTTCGGTACGCTCGAACTTGTACTCCTGACAGATGGTTATTTTACGCTAGAAACATTACAGCCTACCCTTGCCCCAAAAATACCGTCTCAACTAGTCGAAATGGAACTGCAAAGGCTTTCACTTTCAACAAAGATCTACCAAGCACCCATCATCATCATGCTGATTAAACAACAGAATCGATACATACTCATTGATACTGGTGAGGGACATTATGACACCGACAAAGCCGGAAATTTAATGGAAAGTCTGCTTTTAGCGAATATTGACTGTAATAAGATAACAGATATTCTCATTACGCACGCACATCGCGACCATATCGGTGGCATATTGGATGCCGATGGTTCACCCAATTATCCAAACGCAACATACTACATGGCTAAACCCGAATTTGAGTTCTGGATGTCAGATCGTCCTGATTTTTCGAAGAGCGAAAATCCAGAAATTGCTCAAGCTAGCATCGATTTAATACGAAAAACACTCGTTGCTATTGAGGTCAAATTACAGCTATTTGAACCGGGCGATCAACTATTTTCCTGCATTCATACAGAATCAGCAGCTGTGCATACCCCAGGACATATCATCTATACAATAAAATCCGACAATAGAGCAATAACAAATCTTGTCGATCTGATACATTCACCGATCCTAGTTTCCCAGCCTCATTGGGGAACTCAATGGGATATTGACTTCAATCGTGCTGTGGATACACGGATAAAAATACTTGATCGCTGTTATCAAAAACAGACACTTGTGCTCGCATCTCATATGCCTTGGCCGGGGATAGGCTTCATTGGTAGAAAAAACAACGGTAAAGAATTGGAGTGGATTCCTAAAAACAGCATTAACTAAAATGTCTTTTCCAAAAGACACACAGCAAATAAATAATCTTCTTCAATTCCTGAAATATTCAAAATGCTCTCTTTCATAATTTTTGTTTTTCATCATATCCAATTTTTTGTAGCAAATGACATTCTCAAGGATTATCAAATATCGTTTCTGGCACTATACAAAAAAATACCTGAAACCAGTGATAAGGGGTATGGGCCAATTCAGCTATTTTTGTAGAAAAGAAGAGTGAAAAATGAAAAAGTTAATTGGATGCTATTTAATTATTTTAAGCATCGGACCACTTTGCTTAAAAGCGCAGGAAAATTTAAAGTTTGACGATAATTTCAACGTTTGGAACATACAAAAAGGCCAGTCAGCAACTGTTTTTGCAGCCAAGGCTTACGTCCGTGCTCACCCCAGTCTAAAGGCAGCAATCGTAGATTCTTTATCCGTCGGAAATGTCGTTACGATCAATAGTAATCCCATCAAAGGAAATACACTAAAAAATTTCTATGCTCCTTGGTATGAGATAAGTTATTCCGACGGTAACAGCAAAAAGAATGGATTTATTTGGCTTGGACTATTAGCGCTCGGAAAACAGACCGCATCAGACGGCTCGCAATATATTTACGGTTTTGAACGTTTCACCAAAGGTATCAACGAACAGGAACAGGATCATTTCTCAACCGGGGTAAAACTTATCGACGCAAATGGAAATTTTCTAGCTGAACACACCTTCCCTTTCGCCTATTCAGAACAAACCTTCTCCCAAAGTAAATTGCTGCCTGCAATGGGGCTGCAAAATGTCAAACACATTATTCGCATCGAATTTCTTGGCGAAGCTTGTGGCATACCCTCTGAATATAACTATGTGGCCTGGACGGGACGGCAGCTGGTTGATCTTCCTAGCCGATATTCGGTTAGTGATGCTGGTGTGTTCTATTATGATGAAAAGATTCTTTTCCCTTCCGAACACGGAAAAAATAATCAGATTATCTATAAATACATTGAAGAGGGAGAAGTTATCGACGATAATGCGGAAAATTCAAATTTTAGGGTCACAAAAAAGAGTGAAGAATTTCTATGGAACGGTATTGGCTTTGAAAAGCTTTCGAAAGCTAAATAGTATTTTAAACAGATTTCAATATACTGAATACATACAAGAATTAATAAATGGAAGAAAAGAATATATATGATTTGTTCTACAGCGGACAACTAGACCTCTTTATTATTGAAGGAGAAAATCAACTACGACAAAACGATCAAGATGTGACGCTTTGGACACACCTCGCCATCGCCTACCACGATCAGCTATTTTATGAGGGCCACGAAGCTATTTTCGATGTGATTCAGGAAAAAATGATTCCCTATTTTCAAAAAGCATTGGCCATCGAACCTAATAATGAAACGACTCTATATCATATACTGAATTATGTTTTAGACAATCAAGCAACACTAGCGCAAATTGGTCGACCAAAATCCCATATTACCGAAGACAATAAAGGTTTATTTATCGAATATGCAAAAAAATTAATCGCTTCCCCAAATATGTCCGGATATGGTCACAACTATTTAACCAATATCTACGAAGGACTCCAGGATGATACAGCGTTGCTCCCAGCTTTGGAGGAGAGTATTGATTTCGTTAAAGAAACATTCAAGGATGAACGAGAAACCTCTGATCATAATTTTTCCCTCTTTTGGATAAAGAAAATATATCTGCTCGACCGTACAAAACAGATCAACACATCCAATATTTTAGCTTTAATGAAAGCAGATTTTAAGCATTTCATCAGCAGCAATGAAATGAATTATGTGGATCTTGCTGAAATTGCTTACGAAAACAAAGCAATCGACCTAGCATTGCAGATTTTACTTAAGCTCATCAAAGGGGAAAACTCAGCCGTGCATATCCATCAGGAGCTGGTTAAATGGCATACTCGATTTGAAGAATTGATTGCCGAGGGGTATGAGCACCCTGAGGTCTTCTACTATCAGCTTATCATTGAGCGTAATTACTCGGAAGAAATCGGAATCCCCCTTGACTATTATTATCTCCATGCACTCAAATTGATCGACGCCTATCCTGACTCTTACGTCGGTTACCATTTTGCGGCAGCCTATCTCTATGACGAGGGACAGTATGCTGCTGCTATTCCATATCTGACTATGGTAGGCGAACGGAAATGGAACGCAACATCCTGGCGACGTCTTTTTGAATGCACTTTTAAAGCCAATGGAACAGTTTACGATCAGGTCCCTACTTTCAATGACCTTCCCCGTGAATGTTACAATGAAGCTGTTATGCTATCTGATTTCATTCACTCCCTGGACAACTTAACCGCAGTCGATCAGTCTGCACTACAATTGCTCGTCCTCGGACTTTACCGTCAAGCCTACGACGCCTTCAAGGACTATTTTGAACGAAATAAATACGAAAGTGACTATTTTGGAGGCAGTCACAATAGGGCCATGAATTGCAATAATCTAGCTTTAGCTTATAAAGAAGCCGGTGAATTGGAAACCTGTTACGCTATCGCAACCGAAGGATTAAGCTATTCCGACTTTGAAGAACTTCATTTCACCCGAGCCGATACCTTGTCAGCCTTGGAAGATTACGTAAGTCTCGAGCAAGTACTTCAACAGTACTTTGACACCTATCAGATCTCGTTGGAAGCCACTCTTGCGCAGCAAGAATTTACTTCGGAAGAAGACGAAGAAACGGAGTCTGCCATATTTCCTCCTTGTTACCGCATGCTTATGCATCAAATCGACGTCGAATATCAACTGGGTCGTACAGCGGACATTCAATCCCGGGCGCAACAGCTTCTCGAGTTTATTTACAAATTCTATATTGATCATCCCAATTTAGACGAATATCACTACCGTGACTTTGAAGCGTCAAAGAATGGGATCGAGCATATTATCTATCAGATTACCGAACAGGATAGTTTAGCGCAACGCATCTATTATTACGAACAAATGGCTAAACAATATCCACACGAGGCCCAGCCTCAATATGTGTTGATGCAGCTATATAATGAAAAGAGCAACTACAAAGCCATGAACATCGCTGCGCAGCAATATCTTAAAAATAAACCGGAATTTATTATCGACAATTTCGACAAGGCAAAGACACTCTATCTCATCATTAAAAGCCATTATTACCTTATGGAATTTAGTGATGGTAAGGAAACATTCCAAAAGCATGATAACTGGGTACAATCGATCATGGAGCCTAATGACTATGTTCTTTGGTTAAAATTCGGCATTGAACTTTTGGCCGAAAACGGAGCTATAAATGAAGTAGATAAATACGTCAAAGTTTTCAACGGTATTTATGCCCAACACGATTGGGGTTATGACGATGATGTCGAATCGGTTAAATTGGCAGAAGCACATGTGAACTATAAAACTGGGAATCTGAAAAAAGCACACAGCTTACTGGATGAAGTGCTTTCCTATTCGGATCACTCTCCTCTGGCTGATGAATATAAACGTACCTGGAAAAAGCCAGGCTTCTTCTCTGGTTTTAAATTTTAAGTACTTCTTTTGCTTAAAAAAAAGAAAGAATTCCAAACGTCGCTCCATGTTATTCGGCCCTCTGACCCCAAATAATATGGAGCGGATTAGAAAATCCTTAATGCCAAAAAACGTTAAAAAGGAAGCAGATTCTGCCCAAAACAACTATATTTGAACTGACATGGCAATTAAGCGACTTATACTACTTTTTTTAACCTTAGGTTTTCTGTTAAGTGCACCCGGCGCTTTTGCCTGCCATAAAATGAATGCACACAGCAGTCACACCCAAGATGATGCTACCACTGACAAAAAGGACCATTGTTGTGCAAAATTTAAATCTTCCAAAAAAAAGGCTTTCTGTAAACATCATAAAGCCTGTAAAAATTGTAATTGTCAATGTGCTTATAGTTGTACGATTTTGGCAATTTCCAACCCTCTTGAAAAAGGTCATGAGCTTTGCGGTATAGCCATCAAAAAAAATTATAAACCCATAGCGCCAACATTTATTTCTGAAGGATATTTCTGTCCCTGGGTTCCGCCAAAAATAAGTTAATTCTCGTATTGATCATTTATCAATCATTTTTGATTACTTATTTTTATATATTCTTTTATCCAATCATATGAAAATCCAACACTATATCATAACAGGGGCTTTAGTGCTATCCTCTTTGACAAACTATGCACAAGACAACAACACCGTGAACAACAATGTTAAAATTGCCGGGAACTGCGGTATGTGTAAAAAAACAATAGAAAATGCAGGAGCCGCCGCTCAGGCTAAAGTTGAATGGAATGAAGACAACCAAACAGCGACAATAGCCTATGATGCAAAGAAAACGTCCTTAGATGCTGTATTGAAAAGTATCGCTGGAGCAGGCTACGACAATGAAAAATACCTTGCTGCCGAAGATACCTATGCTAAGCTACACACTTGCTGTCAATACGAGAGGAATTTAGCTCCTCCAGCTTCAGACGCCACCCAAGATGCAACCATTGCAGCGGTAGCTTCAGTAGATAACATCAGCAACGCAAGCAATTTTCAAAAGATCTATGACCAATATTTTCTGCTTAAAGATGCGCTTGTAGCAGCGGATGGTAAACGAGCTGCAGGCCTCGCAAACGATCTTGCCGATGCTATCGCCAAGGTAAAAACTGCTGATCTAACGCAAGCGGAACAGGACGTCTGGAAAACCAAAACAGCATCACTCAAAGCCATTGTAAAGAGTCTACAACAGGCCAAGGATATCAGCAAACAACGAGAATCCTTCGCAATTTTGTCAGAAGATATCTATAGTTTGTCCAAAAACTCAAAACCATCTTCTGCTGTTTATTATCAAAAGTGCCCGATGTTTAACAAAGGTAAAGGTGCCACTTGGTTAAGCCGTCATAAAGAAATCAAAAACCCTTACTATGGCGCACAGATGCTAACCTGTGCTATCACAGTTCAAACGCTTTAACCAATAACGTCAGTTAATCGACTCTTAAAAGGTTTATCTCGTCGGGAGATAAACCTTTTTTTGTAATTGCTGCCACAATGATCGATTTTTTATAAACCAAAATAGTATATTTAATATCAGCAGAAATAGGTTCGCTTAAATGACAATATGCGTATATTATAAAACAAGGTTCGATTCATGGAAAAAGTAATTATTACAGGTGGTGCCGGAGCTATAGGTCTTCATTTAACAAAACTATTGGTTGCCAATTTCTATGAAGTTATTATTTTTACTAGAAATCCGAAATCCCATCCCGCACAGCCGAATGTCAGATACGTACACTGGGATCCCTATAAGCAAGAGATAGATGCCAAATCAATTCAGGAGGCCGATTATATCATCAACCTGGCAGGCGCAAACCTCAATGCCAAACGCTGGACAAAAACATATCAGCAAGAAATTATTGGCAGCCGGGTCGAAAGTGGGAAACTGCTCTACCAAAGTCTTAAACAACTACCTAATCAGGTAAAAGCAGTTATATCTGCCTCCGCTATAGGCTGGTATGGAACGGACGATCCCTACCAAAAAAGACCTTTTACAGAAGGAGACCCACAAGGGGGCAATTTTCTATCCTGGGTTTGCAACCTCTGGGAAGGAAGCGTAAAACCTATTGAAACATTGGGAAAAAGACTCGTTGTCTTCCGTTTTGGAGTCGTTATCAGTAAGGATCAGGGAATGCTAAAAGAAATCGGACGCTTCCTACCCTTTCGTTCAGTTCCGATATTGGGTTCTGGTAAACAGATGCTCAGCTGGATCCATATCGATGACCTCTGCCGCATGCTGCTATTCGGCCTGCAGAATAATCATGTAGCCGGGATTTATAATGCCTGCTCCTCCGAACCGCTTCCGCTTGCCGAGTTTACCAAAAGAATAGCGAAACGTCAATACGGTCCATTCTACATACCCCTCCCAGTCCCATCACTGATGATTAAGCTGATGCTCGGAAAAAAAGGAGAGGAAATGGTACTCAATGGGACATGGGTGAGCAACAAAAAGATTGTTCATGAGAAATTCCCTTTTAAATATCCCCTTTTGGACAATAATTGTATAGATAATTTACATATCGATTAATTGTTAATTCGCGTTAATTTCCGCCCTTTTTGGGACAAAATCCGTATATTTGCGGCTTATGAAGATTTTTAGATATGGCGCAAAGGGCTCCGAAAAAGCGGGAGTCATTTTAAACGAAAAGAAATATGATGTTTCGGAAGGAAATTTTCAATATAACCGCGATTTCTTTGCGGATATTGCAAATTTGGAAAGACTTCAAGCATATATAATTGAAAAAGGCGACAAGCTTAAAGAGATAGCCGACGACGAGCGTATTGGTACACCATTGGAAGCTCCTTCCAAAATACTTTGTGTAGGACTTAATTTCGATGATCACGTCAAAGAGACCAAATTACAACAAGCTTCCGAGCCTATTGTATTTATGAAATCTGTATCTGCATTCAATGGCCCTTTTGATGGAATTACCCTTCCGAAGTTCTCTGTAAAATCTGATTGGGAAACCGAATTTGCCATTGTAATAGGAAAAAAAGCTTCTTATGTTACTGAAGAAGAAGCTTTGGACCATGTGTTTGGCTACGTGCTACACAACGATGTGACAGAGCGTGAATTTCAAATCGAGCGTGGCGGAACCTGGGACAAAGGTAAAGGATGTGACACGTTCGCCCCTATTGGTCCGTTTATAGCAACCAAAGATGAAATCACAGATATCGATAACTTAAGAATATGGCTTAAACTCAATGGTGAAATCATGCAAGACGGCAATACAAGTGATTTTATCTATCGTGTGCCCAAATTGATCTCTTATTTAAGTCACTTTATGAGCTTACTTCCTGGCGATATCATTTCCACAGGATCGCCTGCAGGATCTGGCATGGGCAAATCTCCACAAAGATTCCTGAAAGATGGCGATGTCATCGAATATGGTATTGATGGACTTGGATCGGCAAAACAAGTGATTTCAGCTTATCAAGGTTTATAAAAAATAGATATCTGGGTTCTTTCATTCTTTTTCAGTCTGAAAGAGCCCATTTTCTTTCACTTGATTTTATTTTATCCGCGGCATTTGTGTACATTTATATCAACATCATCCATTTGTCCAACTAAAATTGCTAAATCCCTACAGGGTCAATGATTCAACTAAACAACATATCCAAATCTTTTGCGGTAAAAGCGACACGTATTGATGCTTTAAAAGACGTCTCACTGTCTATTGCAAAAGGTGAAATTTTTGGTGTAATAGGCGCTTCTGGAGCGGGTAAAAGTACTTTGATTCGTTGCGTCAACCTTTTGGAAAGGCCAGACAGTGGTCAGGTAATTATAGAAAACAACGACTTGATGTCGCTGCCTGCCAGTGATCTTATGTTAAAAAGAAGGAAAATTGGTATGATTTTCCAACACTTCAATTTGCTATCATCACGAACAGTTTATGGAAACATATCCTTCCCGCTCGAACTTGAGGGCAAATCTAAAGAATTTATCAGCGGAAAAGTGTTGGAGCTATTACGTTTGGTTGGGTTGGAAGACAAAGCCGACGTGTACCCTGCAAATCTTTCAGGAGGCCAAAAACAACGCGTTGCCATCGCGCGTGCATTAGCCAATGATCCTTACATTCTACTTTGCGATGAGGCTACAAGTGCCTTAGACCCAGCAACCACAAAATCTATCCTCAAACTGCTAAAAAAAATCAATAAGCAGCTTGATCTTACGATATTATTGATTACGCACGAGATGGATGTTATAAAAAGTATTTGCGATCAGGTTGCCGTATTAGACCACGGAAAATTGATTGAAACTGGTCCGGTAGAATCAATATTCGCCAATCCTCAGGAAACAACAACCAAAAACTTTATTCAGTCTTCACTTGAAGTTGAAATTCCACTAAGTTTTCAGGAACGCTTGAAAAGCGCTGGAAACCCACTCGTAGAAATCTATCTAACTTCAAATGAAGAATCCATCCCATTTATACAACATTTGGAACAACAATTTCAAGTCAAGACAAATATCATCACCGCTCAAATAGATTATATTGGCGAAATGAAATTTGGTGTTATATTAGCCGAACTATCGGGTGAAAAAGAACATGTTATGCATAGTCTATCTTTCTTAAAAGAAAAGCATTCACAAACTAAAATCTTAGGCTATGTCTGATCAGGTATTTAATCTTCTGCTATCGGGTACTTTAGAAACCCTAACCATGACTTTCTTATCAGGTTTCTTTGGTTTTGTACTGGGTCTTCCACTCGGGATTTACCTGTTCTTGACCCGCAAACATCAACTGCTCGAAAACAAAGCCATGCACCAACTTGTTTCATTGCTGGTGAATGTGTTTAGGTCTATCCCCTTTATTATACTTATCGTATGGATGATTCCGTTTACACGCAACCTTGTCGGAACATCTATTGGTATGGCCGCAGCATTGGTTCCCTTGAGTATAGGTGCAGCTCCCTTTATTGCAAGACTTGTGGAAAATAGTCTTCTAGAAATTCCAAATGGCCTGATTGAGGCCTCAAGAGCAATGGGAGCAAATGCCCAACAGGTAATTTTCAAAGTTTTACTTCCTGAGGCTCTCCCCTCGCTGGTAAACAATGCAACAATTACGTTGATCACACTTGTTGGATACTCCGCGATGGGTGGCGCTGTAGGTGCCGGTGGACTTGGACAGATTGGTTATCAGTATGGTTATGTCGGATATGATACTTTTATCATGAATTCTGTTCTAATTTTATTAATTTTAATCGTATTCCTGTTACAGTATACAGGAGACTACATCTCAAAAAAAGTAAACCATCGTTAACATAAATTATATCATATGAAAAAATTGAACTATGCATTTGCAATCTTAGCCTTCAGTCTCGTATCGATTGTGGCATGCAACAACAGCGAAAAGAAAGAGAATACCCTTAAAGTCGGTGTGGTATCCGGACCAGAAAAGGAGCTTGCAGAAACGGCTAAGAAGGTTGCAAAAGAAAAGTTCAATCTTGATGTGGAGTTGGTAGCTTTCAACGACTATGTTGTGCCCAATGAAGCCCTAAATCAAGGAGATATCGATGTAAATGTATTTCAGCATCAGCCTTATTTACAGGAACAATCCAAACAACGCGGTTTTACAAAGTTAACCATCGTCGGAAACACATTTGTATTTCCGATCGTTGCCTATTCTAAAAAAATAAAAAGCATCACCGAGTTACAGCCTGGCGCCAGTATTGCCATCCCCAATGATCCTACCAATGGTGGCCGCTCACTTTTACTTCTCCAACGCGAGGGCATTATCGGCTTAAAAGAAAATGTAGGCATACAGCCTAAAGTAACAGATATAGTAAGCAACCCTAAGCAGGTTAAAATCATTGAGATGGAGGCACCACAGTTGCCGCGCGTTCTGGATGATCCTCAGGTTACAATTGCCATCATCAACAATAGTTTCGCCGCTCAGGCTGGGTTGGATCCCGAAAAACAAGGCTTATTCACAGAAGACAAAGAATCACCTTACGTTAATCTGATTGTTACCCGTTCGGATAATAAAAACGATGAAAAGGTGCAGCAGTTTATTCAAGCGTATCAGTCACCTGAAGTGGAAGCTACCGCAAAAAAAGTCTTCAAGAATGGCGCCATTAAAGGCTGGTAAAATTTTTAAAATACAAGTGATAGCATCAGATCAATTATGCCCCTGTGGCTCTGGCAATACCTTTGGAGAATGCTGCCAACAAATTCATCGTTTCCATGCCAAAGCAACCACAGCAGAGGCATTGATGCGTGCACGTTATAGTGCTTTTGTGACACAACAGATCGATTTCCTATACGATACATTTCACCCCTCAACACGACGGTTCCAAAATAAACAGGCCATTGGGCAATGGGCGCGGGACAATAAATGGATGCAACTCGCGATCCTGAAATCTACACTCCATACGGTCGAGTTTGAAGCACATTATCTGGATCCACAGATGGAAGTTCATATTCACCATGAAAAGTCTACCTTCAAAAAACAAGGTGATTTATGGTACTACGTTGACGGGCGCTGATATAAATAGTTTGCTTGCAAGCCATTGGAAAGGATACCAGACTATCAACAACAGCTTGCAAGCAGCTTTTCGTTCCATAAAAATTCCCTTCTATGAAATAAAATGTGGTTTCAACTAAGTCCTTATTTTTGCTCATAAAAAAGCAGTCTCAACGGGGATGTCAAGACTGCTTTTCTGCAACGAATATTCGTTAGTTATTTCTATTAGATCGCCTGTTCAGTATCTTCGCGATAAGGAGCTTCTTCATCAAACTCACCCTCCCATTTAGCAACAACAACGGTTGCCAAACAATTTCCGATCACATTGACAGAGGTACGCGCCATATCCATGAGTTCATCGATACCTAAAATGGCAGCAATGACAAATGTTGGTAAACCAAACTGATCCGCTGTCGCAATCAAAATAATTAATGAAGCCCTTGGGACAGCAGCAACACCTTTGGAGGTGATCATCAATGTAAATGCAATCATCAATTGATGTCCAAACGACAAATGGATACCAGCCGCCTGAGCGACAAAGATGGCAGCCAATGATAAATAGAGTGAAGTACCATCCAAGTTAAAACTATATCCTGTCGGAATGACAAACGAAACAATCTTACGTGGCACACCAAATTTCTCCATTGCGCTCATTGCTTTCGGTAATGCCGCATCTGAACTTGTAGTGGCAAATGCAATGGAAACAGGTTCCTTAATCGCATTTATAAAACGTTTAACAGGTATCTTTAAATACAAAGCTACAGGAAGCAATACCAAGCATAAAAAGCATACTAAAGCAAAATACAGCGTCGCTAAAAGCATGAAAAGATTCTTAAGGATATCGACACCGAGATGCCCCACAGTGTAAGCCATGGCAGCACCGACCCCGATAGGCGCAAAGTACATAATCATGTTCGTAAACTTAAACATCGTTTCAGACATACTTTCGGTAAAATCAACCAAGGGTTTACGCTTTTTCTCATCGACCATTGCCAATCCAATCCCGAACAAAATTGAAAATACAACAATCTGTAAAACTTGGTTATCCGCTACAGATTTGACAATATTTTCAGGAAACAAGTCGCGTATAAAAGAAGTGAACTTGTATACAGGATGCACATGGTCCGGAAGGGTTTTAAGGATATGCTCATCCATACTTTCCTTCGGCGCAGGGAGTTCTTCATGTGGCATATGTGCAACATCAACGCCCACTCCTGCTCGAGTCAGGTTTATAGCACCTAAACCAATAAAAATAGCACATGTCGTTGCGCAAAAGAAATAAAGCATCGATTTCCATGCCATACGCCCCACCTGTTTCAAATCAGAATGCCCTGCAATTCCATATACAAGCGTAGCAAAGAGAATCGGTCCCACAATCGTCTTGACTAACTTGATAAAACCTTTACTCAAAGGTTGCAGAGAAATCGCTAGATTTGGAAAATCCAACCCGACAAATATCCCCATAATCATACAGGTCAAAATCCAAGTGGTCAAATTTTTCTTAAAGAGCGCATTTACAACCAAAACGGTAGCAACTATCCAACGGACAGCCATTAGAAATTCATGCGAAAAGCCTACAACATCAAATTCGTATAATACAGCAATGATACAAGCTAATGTAACTGTGATTAGGGTTATCAACCCTATTTTGGTTTTTAACATTTAAAAGATTTTAATGGTCAAAAGAACAAAAATAAAAAAATACTATGCTTTTGCAAATATTATTATTCCAAATAGCCAAGATTCACAACAAAATATCGATTTCGCCAAAATAGAAAGGCACAAAAAAGGCAGGAAAATTTCTTATCCTGCCTTATATTTTAACGGAACACTAAATTTATTCCGCGTGTAACCAAGCTTTTTTCGCTAATAGCTCATCGTTCGATTCACGTACATCTTCGTCATCCACACAACAATCTACAGGGCAAACCGCTGCACATTGAGGCTCATCGTGGAAACCTACACATTCCGTACATTTATCTGAAACAATATAATAGACTTCATTAGAGATCGCTTCTTGAGACTCGTTGGCATCTAGTGTAACACCATCGCCAAAATCAATAACCCCATCCAAAGCCGTCCCATCTGAGAATTTCCAAGTTACACCAGCATCGTATATTGCATTATTTGGGCATTCCGGTTCGCAAGCACCACAGTTAATGCATTCGTCTGTAATTTTAATCGCCATTTATAACCTCACAATTATGATAAATAAACTATTTTTGCATTATCAATATGAAACAAAGTCTGATTGAACAATAAGGCTAGTTGATTCACGTTGATTAATGTTAACAGCACAAATATAATACAAATTTGTGTATTCATCTTTTAAAATTTTAATATTTTGACAAAGCAACAACGAATAAATGCATTTGTAAAATTAGGCGAGCGGCTGCAAGAGCGACCTGATGATTTGATTCAAATCATTCAATTCGCCCAACATAAAAACCCCTGGTATACGCCTCAAAATGTTGAACGTGCCATTCAAGCCATTGCTGCCAATCTGACAATAGAAAAGCTGAATCACTGGTTAGCTCCTTATCCAGATCTAAATTCAACGAAAATTGTAGGATTAATTCTGGCCGGCAATATCCCCTTGGTTGGCTTCCATGATATGCTATCGGTACTGATCAGTGGCTTTAGAGCCAAAATCAAAGTCTCATCGGACGACGCAGGATTGACAAGTTATGTGCTCCGCCTCCTTAAACAAATTGACCCGTCCTTTACCGATGCCTTTGAAATTGTTGACAAACTAAAAGATTTCGATCTGGTTATAGCAACAGGTTCCAACAATAGCTCGCGTTATTTTGACTATTATTTTGGAACCAAACCACATATTATTCGTCGCAATAGAAATAGTGTTGCCATCATCGGTGGACAAGAATCTCCCGACCAGCTTGAATCACTGGGACATGACATCTTTGATTATTTTGGGTTAGGCTGTCGCTCTGTATCAAAGTTATTCATTCCAAAAGATTATCCAATAGCACACTTCTTCGAAGGTATCGCTGCGTTTAACAACGTGACGGAACATTTTAAATATAATAACAATTACGACTACAACAAATCCATCTATCTGATCAACGGCGACAAGCATTTTGATAATGGATTTTTATTGCTAAAGGAGGATGAGCGCACAGCTTCTCCCCTTGCTGTAGTTTATTATGAAACATACGAAACACTGGCTGAAGTTGAAAATAAACTCCAATTAGCGCAAGAAAATATCCAATGTGTTGTATCAGAAATAGCTTTAAATGTGCCCTCGCCAGTATTTCGTTTTGGAGAGAGCCAATGCCCTGCTTTGGATGATTTTGCTGACGGCGTGAATACATTGGATTTTTTATTCGCAAACCAATAAGCTTCCTTTAAATTCATAGTAAATAAATTGCATTAAAAATACTAACTTTGAAATTATGTATATCATTAAAGTAAAAGGTGTCGCCAAAATCCCTGATTATGTTCAATTAAGAGATGATGCCTTCACCTTGCTGGCATATTTTAGAGTCGACCGCCCAGATAAATCACTTGATAAGATTGGATTAGGAGAAAAGGCAGAATATATCATGCAACTGGTTAAAGAAATGCCTTTTGGGCAAATTAAAAAATTAGAATTTTAGCTTCCATGATTGAAAATAAAGTCATTACATTAAAAAACGTTGATATCTTCCAACAAAAACATTTGGTATTGTCCAATGTCAATTTAAACATTGGTAAAGGAGAGTTTATTTATCTTATCGGCCAGTCCGGCAGTGGAAAAAGTAGTTTACTAAAAATCATTTACGGCGATTTATACATCGGCAATGGTGAGGGAATGATTGCGGGCTTTGATCTTAAAAAGCTGCACGAAAATGATGTTCCCTACCTGCGTAGAAAATTGGGTATTGTATTCCAGGACTTCCATCTTTTATCCGATAGAAGCATCGAGAAAAACCTCGAATTTGCACTGAAAGCAACAGGCTGGAAAGATAAGAAAATGATCGATAGCCGGATATTGGATGTATTGGAAAAAGTTGGGCTTCGTTCCAAACTTAAGAAAATGCCACATGAGCTTTCTGGTGGTGAGCAACAACGCATTGTAATTGCCCGCGCATTACTAAATAATCCTGAAATTATTCTGGCAGATGAGCCGACCGGTAACTTAGATCCTGCGACATCAGAAGAAATCGTCTTATTATTGCGTGACATTGCCAATTCCGGAACGGCTATTTTAATGGCAACACACGATTATACCATTATCCGTAATATGCCATCCCGCATCATCAAAACTACTGATGGGGTATTACAGGACAATGTCAGTATCTAGACAGAAAACTGACATATAAAAATAAGATTCCGACAAATTGTTAGGCTTTTTTAATAAAATCTGACAAGCTGTCGGAATTTTATTGTTTGGCAAAAACTTTGACAAACGAAGCATAGAGTAAATTTTTGAATCTAATTTTAGCATTGAAGATATGAATGAGCAAGATAATTATTACGATGAAGGTCAAGATCCAGTAGAAACAAATTCTTCTGAACAACAGGAACAGCCTGCTGATAATATAGCAGAAGAACTGTCTACTGAAGAGAAATTGGCTGCAGAATTGGCAGAGGCAAAGGATAAATACATTCGTCTTTCTGCTGAATTTGACAATTATAGAAAACGTACAAGCAAAGAACGTGTTGAATTGATTCAATCAGCAGGAAAAGATGTCATCAGTAAGCTATTACCTACACTAGATGATTTTGACAGAGCGTTAACAGCCATGGAAACAGCGACAGATGTTGAATCTGTAAAAACAGGAATGGATATTGTTAACAACAAATTCAGACAAACGTTGTCGCAATTGGGGTTAAAGGAAATGGATACCATAGGCCAAGCCTTCGATCCTGAATTACAAGAGGCTATCACAGCAATTCCTGCACCCACAGCAGAATTAAAGAATAAAGTAGTTGACGTGATCGAAAAGGGGTACTACCTAGGTGACAAAGTGATCCGTCACGCAAAGGTAGTTATAGGTCAATAATATTAAGACGATGTCAAAAAGAGATTATTACGATATACTTGGTGTCTCGCGATCAGCGGACGAGAAGGAGATTAAATCAGCATATCGCAAATTAGCGATAAAATACCATCCGGATAAAAATCCTGGTGATCATGAAGCTGAAGAACAGTTTAAGGAAGCTGCTGAGGCATACGATATCTTGAGCAATCCACAAAAACGTCAACGTTATGACCAATTTGGCCATGCCGGTAATTCTGCAAATGGTGGTTTTGGCGGTGGCGGCGGTATGAATATGGAAGACATATTCAGCCAATTTGGTGATATCTTTGGTGGAGGACATCCATTTGAAAGTTTCTTTGGCGGTGGCGGTGGCCAGCGTGGCGGCCGTCGGGTAGCTCGTGGAAGCAATTTACGCATAAAAGTTAAATTAACACTCGAAGAAATTGCCAAAGGCGTCGAGAAAAAGGTAAAGGTCAACAAACAAGTGGTCTGTCATTCTTGTGACGGATCTGGTGCTAAAGATAAATCTTCGTTCCATACCTGTAAAACCTGTGGCGGATCAGGATCAGTTCGAAGAGTAACAAATACCATCTTAGGACAAATGCAAACAACAAGCACTTGCCCTACGTGTAATGGTGAAGGTGTTGAAATCACAGCAAAATGTACAACTTGTAGAGGTGAAGGACTCGAACGCGGTGAGGAAACAATTGCGATAAATATTCCTGCGGGTGTAAGTGAAGGCATGCAACTTTCCATGAGTGGAAAAGGAAATGCTGCTCCGCGTGGCGGCGTCCCAGGAGATTTAATTATCCTGATCGAAGAAGTACCACACGAAAGTCTAAAACGCGACGGACTAAATGTAATCTATGATCTATACATTAATTTCGTAGATGCTACCTTAGGCACTAGCGTGGAAGTTCCTACAATAGATGGAAAAGCGAAGATCAAAATTGAGCCCGGTACACAAGGCGGTAAAATTTTACGGTTAAAAGGAAAAGGTATTCCCGAAGTCAACTCTTATCACAAAGGGGACCAACTTGTATACGTTAATATCTGGACACCAAAAGCTGTGTCTAACGAAGAAAAAGAATTATTGAACAAACTGAAAGAATCACCAAACTTTAAACCTCAACCAGGTAAAAGTGAAAAATCATTCTTCGAGCGAATCAAAGAATATTTCGATTAAAATCGGTCTTTCAAATACAAAAAAAAGCCATTTGTCCGCTGTTGACAAATGGCTTTTTTTTATCTTCTTACTTGAAATTGACAATTAAAAACAAAAAGTCAGGCCAATATCATTATCGTTAAATAGAAACGATAAAAATAAAAATACACTAAATTTTAACGCGCTGAACCACTATCAATTACCATAATGGCAAAACATCTAGACAATCTAGTGACAAAAAATTAAAATAAGATTTCGATATTTGACTAACAAATTTAAAAAGTCAGGAAGTATTTACTGGCTTATTAGAACAAACTATTTTAAATAAAAAAGACATGAAAAAAGTTTTACTAACATTGACTGCCATTGCAGGTTTAACAATAGCAGCACAAGCTCAAACTGAACAAGGAAAAATTATGGTTGGTGGTCAGGTTGGCTTCCAAACTTCTAAAGTTAAAGACACAGACTTCAAAAATAACTCATTCTCAATCAACCCAACAGTTGGTTACTTTGTAAGCGACAACTTGGCAATTGGTACAGGTATCGGTTACAACTGGAGTAAAGATGAAAGTGTTATGGACTTAAGCACAAAAAGAGACGCGTTCCAAGTTTCTCCATTCGTTAGAAAATACTCTGCTAATGGTCCATTAAGATTTTTTGCACAACTATCCGTACCAATGTCTTGGGGAAAAACTACCGTTGAAACAAATAACGTAAAAGCAGAATCAAAATTTGAGAACTACGGTGTCGAATTGGCTCCAGGTTTGGCATATTTCCCAACAAGCAAAGTCGGTATCGAATTAAAAGTTAGAGGTTTATACTATAATTATAACAATAACAAAACAGCTGATAGAGCAACAAATACATTTGGTTTAGACGCAAATTCATTAGCGCCAACTTTAGGTGTACAATTCCACTTCTAGTCAGTACGGAATTTAACAATAGGAAAGGCTATAATTACTTATAGCCTTTTTTTATGTCCTTCGCGATCATGTATACCGTTTAACAATCCGGAGTTTGTGTGTGTAACGGTTCTGTTCAGTATTAAAAATGCCCTCCGCATCCATCCGATCGACACGCACTTTCGCTGAAGCGTGGATAATCGTATCGCGATCCAGCATAATCCCTACATGGGTAATCCTTCCTTCGGCGTTATCGAAAAAAGCCAAATCCCCTACCCGTATTTCCGAAACAAAATCCACTGTCTGCCCCATCTCCGCCTGCTGGTAAGCATCGCGAGGTAAGGAAAGGTCAAAGCAACGATAAATCAATTGGGAGAAACCGGAGCAATCAATTCCCCATTGTGAACGTCCACCCCATAGATAAGGAACGTCATTATAACTTAAGGCCAATCGCACCACCTCGGTTTCAAATTGCTCTCTGGTAAAGGTATTGATACTACCTTGATACGTTAATGTCAATGGCGATAAATTGACGGTATTCCCTGTATTTAGATAAAGCTTGGTACCATGACAGAGCTGAAATTGTGTTGTATCGGTAAAAAGAACTCCACCCTCCCGTCCAACGATAGTAGGTTTTCCACTCAGATAATGTTGCCTATCCAAGTCGTTTAGTTCCTGAAACTGTCCGTTTTGAATCCAACCCAAATAGTCCGTTTCCAATAGACGTATTGAGGTCCAATCGGCCTGTTCATCAAGGATCTCAAAAAGTTCCCCAAACAATACCTGAGAAACCATTTCACTGCGGTGTGCCTGTTCTGAACGTAACGGAACGAGAGCTAGTGTACAAATACCATATTTCATGTGCTAAACAAAACAAAATCGTCAAAAATGTGATTATATATTATATGACGAAGATAAATTATTTATAGTAGAAATGGACAATACAAACTCAAAATTCAAAAGGATACTCGTCGCTGTCGACGACGAACCATGCTCAGAGAAGGCGATACTATATGCCAAAGAAATGGCCGCAGTATTTGGAGCCTCCATAGCGCTTGTCACTGTTGTTCCCCCTACTTCTCCGGCCAACTTTGGCGCGGATCCACTATTAGGTCAGCAACCTATCATTGTTCCGGAAGTATCGGAAATGGAACAGGATAATGCACAAAAATACCTTGAGAAAATAAGCCGCGAGTTTACAGGTGCAGGCGAAGTTTATCTTTTTAATCGAATCGGATCCATTAAAGAAGAAATTCTGGCGGCATCCCACGAGTGGTCCGCCGATCTTATTATTATGGGGACCAATGGACGGACTGGCTTTGACCATTTCATTTCTGGTTCCGTATCCGAGTCAGTCATTCGCAAATCAACTTGCCCTGTGCTCGTTATTCCCAGTAAATGTGACTGATACTAAATGATTTCTACATATAAAAGGCTATTTTTTCCAATGAAAAAATAGCCTTTTGCTTTTATTGCTTCTGAAAATTACCTTTTAATCAATCGCGCCACAAACATACTATCCGCTTTCTCTTCATAACCTTTCAAATAGTCCATGCGTTCGATTTCAAAACCAAAATTATCCACAATGTAATTGACAACATCTTCATTTTCCGCTTTAAAAATGGAGCAGGTTATATAAATCAAAGGCTTGCCCACTTTAACATGTCCTACTACATTACTTGCAATATTTTTTTGTAGTGCATTGAATTCGCCAATCTTAGCAGCCCGAAACTGTCTAATCATTTCTGGTGTACGCCCCCAAGTCCCCGATCCTGTACAAGGCGCATCCAATAACACCCCATCAAATCTTTCGCTCCCAAGAAGCGCAAAGGTATCCTTAGTAAGATCAAGTATTTTTTTTCGGTAATGCTTGATTCCAGCACGGTCAAAACGTTCATCGAGATTTCGGAGAATACTCATGCGAACATCGGATACCAAAAGATTGACAGTCGGACAAGCGTCCATCAATAAGAGAGATTTGCCACCTGAAGCTGCGCACGCATCCCACCAGGATTCCTTTTCAGCTGGATCCATATAATCCAACGTGCGCTGTGAAGAAAGATCCTGCACTTCTATCATTCCATCCAGCGTATCAAATCGCTGCAAGGATGTTCCATTATTCAAGGCAATAGTCTGATCGCCAATCATGGAATAAGGAATCTGATTGTTATCCAAAATAGCACACACGACTTTTGTCTTTCCGCGTTTCACCCGAATATATAAATAAGGCTGTATCAACTGGCTCTCTAAAAATTGTACCATGTCGATCTCATCAGAAATATGATCCGTAAATGGAAAGAGGTCATTCAGGTTAAAAACGCCTTCTGATTCCAGAAATGCAATTTTGTCCTTCAGTGGTAGATGGATCTTATCGCTGTACGAAGGCTCAAAAAGAGCCACCAAGGGGCTTTCGTGTTCACACAGGAATTCCGCAAGCACCAATCTACGCTGTTGTGACAGCTGCGAAGCTGCCGTTCCCAGACGAAAATAATTATAACATAAACGGGAAGTAGCCTTGCGATCGGATGATCCCATTTGCTTATTCAGCTTAAAAAAAGTAGTCAAATAACGCGAAAAGGGTTGATCCGCTTCAAAACCATCCATTGCCCGCTCAAAATTACGTATTTGCTGATGAACACGTCTTTCACTGAATTCCGCCATTCAAAGATTATTTTCTTTCAAATTTTTTGTTGTGATAAACCATCATACCCAAAGCTCTATTGGCATAGCCCCATTTTGGATAAAATTCAAATTTGTAATCGCTATTCAATCCCGAAAACTTATCCTGCGTCATTCGGCTAACATAATCTACGCCATATTTGTGGATCAATCGACCGAAATACAACGCCGCGTCATAACCTTTATAAGAAAATTCAGACGGGTCCACTTTATAAGCCGATTTATAATTTCCAATAAATTTACGGGTATCACTATCACTCTCATTCACCAAGTTGGAAGAAGTAATAGTAAGTCCATAAAAATCCATATTTTCGAAATTCTCATACGAAAGCTTAGCCATGTTTGGATGTCCATACAACTTAAATTGATTACCTGGATTCAAAAAGCGTTCGTCCATCTTATCCAATAAAGCTTTAACAAGATTCTTATTGGCTGTACCACTTACAATATGATTTGAACCGGTCAAGACAAGACTATTATCCAGTTCAGCAAGATTATAAACCGTTTTCACTTTTGCCTGTGCATTGGCTTTTGAAATTTCGCTAACAAAATTAACTAGAAACTGTTTGCTTTCATCGTCACCGGCATCGTATACTAATATTTGATCACCCGTATAGTATTGATCAGCAACATATTTCGCCAATGTCTCGGAATGTGTTCGAATAGAAGGTGTTATGGAAACCAAATTAGGTAAGCTAAATTCAGAAGCCATAGTGGCCGCCAAGGGAGAAACTTGCAGCACATTCTTATTTGCAAATGTTTGCCCAAAGCTTTTTATCTCACGTGGATACACCGGGCCCACCACAAGTACGGCATCCTTCACATTGACCGCTGTCCCCAAGGTCGCATTATAGGCAACATTGTCTCGAGAATCAATTACTTGTAAATCAAATAAAGCGCCCTCTTTGGCAATTTTGTCAAGGCCCAACTGAAACCCCTGATAAAAATCAAGTGCCAGGGAAGAACGCTCCACATCTTCTTTTGTAATTGTACCGGCAATACCACTTAACTCAAATGGCAATAGTAGTGCTATTCGATTATTCTTCACGGCGTGCCCATTGACATTTTGCACATCGCCCACTTTGGCAATCGTCGTCTCTTTGTCAACGGCCGGTTTAGTCACAGCAGTTTGCTGTTCGCCTTGACCAGAGGAAGGCGAACGCAATACTGTGCTTTTTTTGGTTGTACAGCTTGCAAGGCATAATGCTACAAGTGCCGCAACCCATATTTTATTCCCACTCAATTGTAGCGGGCGGTTTTGAACTGATATCATATACAACTCTGTTTATTCCTTTCACATGGTTGATAATTTCATTTGAAATTTTTGCCAACAGGTCATATGGTAAATGTATCCAATCCGCAGTCATTCCATCAAGAGAACCAACTGCACGTAAGCTAACAACATGCTCGTAAGTACGCTCGTCACCCATCACGCCTACAGAACGCACTGGCAAGAAAATTGTACCAGCTTGCCATACTTTATCGTACCAGCCAGCTTCCTTCAGGTTATTGATAAAGATCGCATCAGCCTCTTGTACAATACGTACACGCTCAGGCGTAATATCACCTAAAATACGAATTGCCAAACCTGGTCCAGGGAAGGGATGTCTGCCTAAAATTGCCTGATCCACTTCTAAAGCTTTTCCTACTCTTCTTACTTCATCTTTAAACAACGTTTTAAGTGGTTCTACGACTTTCAATTTCATAAAATCAGGTAAACCACCAACGTTATGGTGTGATTTGATTGTTGCTGAAGGTCCTTTCACTGAAACCGACTCGATAATATCGGGGTAAATTGTGCCTTGTCCCAACCATTTCGCTTCAATTCCCTCAGGTAATTCCTTTTGGATTTCTTTTGCAGCTTCATCAAAAACATCAATAAATGAATTACCAATGATTTTGCGTTTCTCTTCTGGTTCAGAGATCCCAGCTAATCTACCATAAAATAAATCTTTGGCATTTATTCCTTTAATATTTAACCCCATATTTTTGTAAGAATCCAATACCTGCTCGTATTCATCTTTACGAAGCAGACCATGATCTACGAAAATACAATGTAAATTTTTTCCAATTGCTTGGTGCAACAATACCGCTGCTACTGTCGAATCTACGCCCCCTGACAAAGCCATGATAACGTGATCGTCACCCAATTGTTCTTTCAAAGCGGATACTGTTGTTTCAACAAATGCGTCTGGTGTCCAATCCTGTGCACAACCACAAATGTTTACAACAAAGTTTTTTAATAAGATAGCACCATCTGTACTGTGTGTTACTTCCGGATGGAATTGTATACCATAGGTACGGGTGCCTTTTACTTGATAAGCTGCAACGCGCACTTTATCCGTACTTGCAATAATATCAAAATTTGCAGGAACTTCTTTGATGGTGTCTCCATGTGACATCCATACCTGCGATTGAATGGGTACTCCTGCCAATAATTCATTCTCGCTATTGACAAACTGCAGATTTGCACGACCATATTCACGAATTTCAGATGGCAACACTTCACCTCCTGATTTTTGAGCAATGTATTGCGCTCCGTAACAAACTCCTAAAAGTGGGAAACGATCCTGAATAGCAACAAAATCAATTTGCGGTGCATCTTCTTGTCTAACAGAATAAGGACTTCCCGAAAAGATAACACCTTTTACGGTATCGTCAAAATCTGGCAATTTATTGAACGGGTGTATCTCACAATACACATTTAGTTCTCTGACACGTCTAGCGATTAACTGTGTGTATTGAGACCCGAAGTCTAGAATTATAATTTTTTCTGGCATGCTGCAAAGGTAAGTATTACGAATGAATTATTAAATGTCAAATCAGGAAATAATGCCTGCTTTTAATAGTTCTACTTCCATTTCTTTCTGTAGAATCAGCGCTTCCTCCCGTGCCCTTTCAGCGAAATCACGTCCGTTTGAGGCATAGATAATTCCCCTTGTGCTGTTTACTAAAAGCCCGCAATCTTTGTTCATACCAAATTTACAAACATCTTCAAGCGAGCCGCCTTGTGCCCCCACTCCTGGAACCAATAAAAAATGATCTGGTGCATGTTCTCTAATTTTAATAAAGCCCTCCCCACGTGTTGCTCCGACCACATACATCAAATTGTCAGGTGTACCCCAAGTATTGACTTTATCGATCACCTGTTCGAACAATTGCAATCCTTCTTTGTTTTCAAAATTTTGAAAGTCCAGGCTACCTTCATTCGATGTCAACGCAAGTACGATTGCCCATTTATCGTTAAAATCCAAAAATGGTGTCACCGAGTCCTTCCCCATATAAGGTGCGATAGTAATACTATCAAATCCAAGTCCAGACGTCTTTTCATCAAAAAATGCCATCGCATAACGTCCCGACGTATTACCGATATCGCCCCTTTTTGCGTCAGCAATACTGAAACAATCCTTTGGCAACGCAGCCCAGGTTTTTTGAAGCGACTGCCAGCCTTTAATGCCATAACATTCATAAAACGCAATATTAGGCTTATAGGCAACACATAAATCAGCTGTTGCATCTATGATAGCCTTATTAAAGCTATAGATCGGATCCTCATCATCTAAAAGATGCTCCGGGATTTTGGTGAGGTCTGTATCGAGTCCGACACATAGAAATGAGCGTTTCGCTTTTATTTGATGAATAAGTTCTGCTCTTGTCATACTATATTTAGAGATCTTAAAAATTATTATTGATTAAATCTTGCATAAATTTGCCTACATCCGGACTTGAATAATCCGCCATACCTTCATGCCGTGTCGCGATCTTACCCGCTTTGTCCAATATCACCGTTGATGGAATCGGTCCCGAGAGCCATTCTTTTGGAATATCACTATTTGGAAAACTAATTGGCAGGGTCAACTGCTGTTCTTTCATGAAAGCCTCAGCCTTAGCCCTGTCGCCTTCAATCTCCACAATTAAAAACACCATATTTGGGTCATCTTTATACCGCTCATAGAGTACATTGATCGAAGGCATTTCGGCACGACAGGGAGCACACCAGGTTGCCCAAAAATTAATAAAGACCACTTTTCCCTTCAGATCCGCCACCTCGATTGTTTCTCCCCGCGAATTGACAAAGGAGACATGATTCAATGAAGTCTCTGGAGCCCGCCTGTCGGATTCTTTAGTGGCTGAAACAAGCTCCAGTTTAGGGTTGAAAAAACCCAGTTTCATTAAAAATTGCTGAAAATAACTTCTACTTGTTGGCCAGATCAACAAACCGATGAGCAGTACAAATACAACGTTTCCGATGATGTTTCTTGTCTTTGGACTCATTAGGCAATCCCGGTATTAAGCATCGAACTTATCCAACAGCTTCAATAAGGTCGCAAAATCCTTTGGATAAGGTGCCTCAAAAGCCATCTTAACTCCATTCAACTCAAATTCAACCTGTTTTGAATGGAGCGCAAAACGTTTCATAATAGGCTGCTCCTCTTCATCTTTGGACAATGTATATCCCCTTTTCTTAATTTGGGACAAATACACAGGTTTACCGCGATACATATCATCCCCCACGATAGCGGCATGTTGTGTCGCGAGGTGAATACGGATTTGGTGCATACGTCCTGTAATAGGTTTACATTCCACCAAAGTATAATTCTTATAGTATTTGATCGAATTGAAGATGGTCTCGGCCGGTTTACCGTTTGCACGGTCAATAGATACGTTTTTATTGCCCTGGTTCAAGATGGGTAAATCGACAAGCAAGTCCTGAAAAGTATGTGTACCTCCTATGACCGCATGATAAACCTTATTCACTTTTCTTTTTTCAAATGCAATGGAGATTGTACGGTATGTTTCTGGATTTTTTGCAATTAGTAAAATACCCGAGGTCTCTTTATCCAGGCGGTGGCACACCTGTGCATCAGGATGATATTTCTTCGCCAAACGAAGAATATTGACCTCCCCTCCCTCACGTTCATCTAACGAAGCGACAAACGGCGGTTTATTGATAACGATCAAATTTTCATCCTCATGGATGATTAATTCTGAAAATTTGGGGAATTTAAATAGACGAGTCTCATTTTGTATCATTCTGCAAAAATACAAAACACAAGGCAGAATATTGGTCAATGTATGATAAAAAGCTTACTTTTGAACACACAATATAAGTTAAGATGTCTGTAAACAAAGAAATGAAACGAGTAAGCACAGCAATGCTGCAAGCTATGAAAGAACGTCAGGAAAAGATTTCTATGCTTACAAGCTATGATTACTCCATGGCCAAAATGGTCGATCAAGCCGGTGTTGACGTTATTTTAATTGGAGATTCTGCTGCTAACGTATTCGCTGGCTACGAAACTACCTTGCCTATCACCCTAGATAATATGATCTACCATGCCGCTGCCGTTGCTAGAGGTACCGAACGTGCCATGGTATTGGCAGATTTGCCATTTGGATCTTATCAGGGCTCCGCCAATGAGGCTTACAATGCAGCTGTACGCATGATGAAAGAATCAGGAGCGCACGCATTGAAACTAGAAGGAGGTCTTGAAATCATCGAAAACATCAAAAAAATCATTGCCGGAGGCATCCCTGTATGTGGACACCTGGGCTTGACTCCCCAATCCATCAATAAATTTGGAAATTTTGGTGTGCGGGCGAAAGAAGAACAAGAAGCCGCTAAATTAATAGACGATGCCCTCGCTTTACAGGAGGCGGGCTGTTTTGCCATTGTTTTGGAAAAGATACCTGCAAAATTAGCTAAAACAGTTACCGAAAAATTGGTGATTCCGACAGTTGGTATTGGAGCTGGACCGGATTGCGATGGACAAGTCCTTGTGGTTAACGATATGCTGGGTATGAATGCTGATTTCAAACCAAAATTTATGCGTCATTTCGCTAATTTGCACGAACAGATCACAACTGCAGTAGCTCATTATGTGGCCGAAGTAAAAGCGGTACAGTATCCGAACGAAGACGAACAATATTAGAAAAATATGCGGTTTTTGATCATTGGACTTATTATTCTTATTGCTTATCTGATGATACGCAAAAAATTCAATCTATTTGGGTTTACCGAGGATATGTCCAGAAATTTGAAATCAGGTTTTCAGTTGATTGAAGCTTCATCTCCGGTCATCCAGGCAAATCTAAAGAAGAGCGTTTCCAACGCCATGATGGGGGTTGTCCTCATTTTGATCACCGTCTTGCTGTTCATGAAGATAAAAATTGTCCTGTTCCTGCTTCCGATTGCCTTTTTCCTGCTGGGTTATCTTTTTCTGTTCAACAACCACTTTAGTAAGCTCAAAAGCCAGCAAATCTGGTACAATGCCAAAACCAATGAAGTTTTTATTGAACAGCTCAAAGGAGAAAATTATGCTTTTAACATGTTTAAGGACATAGAAGCCGTTCAGAAAATCGAATCAATTCAAACGACCAAAGGTTTATTATACGGCTACTACCGTCTCAAGTTAAAGAACAAAATAGTAGAGATCCCCTATTTGGTCGCCGAAAACAAGCCGGTCAATAATTTATTTTTCGACACCATTAACCAAAATTTCACCATAACTGTTCAAAAACGTATTTTTCCAATCATTTAAAAATGAACAAATTGAATATCTAAAAAGAATGTGGTATATTTAGGTAATTAATAAAATTTGTTAAAACCAAAATATTTCACACTATGGGAAAAGGTGACATCAAGACCAGAAGAGGAAAAATATCGAATGGTTCTTTTGGAAAAAGAAGACCACATGTATCGAAAACTGCAATCAAGGCGGAAGTAAAACAAGAGGCTCCAAAAGAAGTCCAACCAAAAGCAAAATCAAAGAAATAGTAAACAGGAAGCTAGAAAGTTATTTCTAGCTTTTTTTATTTCCAACCATTCGCGCTCGTCCATTTCGCTGTCCATTTGCAAAGTTTTCGTGGTATTGTAAAATCCTTTTGACAACTGATATCGGCATAATAATAAACCTATATTTACCTGTTAAATGTAAAAAGTACATAAGAGACTATATCGTATGAATAAAAAATCGATCATTTACCTCCTTTTGGCCTGTGCTGTGTTTGGAGGTGGATACTTTCTGATAACTGCTAAAAAAGATAAAAAAGAAGCTGATAAGCCCAATGGAAAAAAAGATATGCCCGTCCCCGCACAGGCTATCATTGCCAAATCTTCCGTCGCCGATAGATCCATTAATCTCTCGGGAAGCATTGACGCAGAAGAGCAGGTTGAAATCAGAAGTGAAGTAAGTGGTCGAATCACCAAAATCTATTTCTCTGAAGGACAGCGCATCAAACAGGGCGAGCCCTTGATCAAGATCGATGATATTGAGCTGCAGGCACAATTAAGACAAGCGCAAACAACAAATCAGCTGAATGCCGAAAATGAACGTCGGGCCAAACTGCTGTTGCAAAAAGGAGCAATCAGTCAGGAAGAGTTTGATATTGCCAGTGCAGCCTTAAAAACCTCCTTAGCACAGATCCAGTTGATTCAGGCACAAATATCCAAAACAACCATCCGCGCCCCTTTTAGTGGCATGATTGGACTTCGGAACATTTCCGTAGGTGCCATTGTCTCATCCAGTACCCTGATTACAAATTTAGTGAAGGACAATCTTGTCAAAGTTACTTTTGCAGTGCCCGAAAAATACAGCAATATAGTTAAAATAAATATGCCCATTGAGTTCAGTGTAGCCAACGACCCAACGATCATTACAGCAAACATTTACGCTATTGAACCACAAGTATCACTTAACACCAGAACACTCACTGTCCGCGCCAGAGCGACGAACGATCAGGGCAAATTGAAAGTCGGATCCTTTGTTAACGTTATTGTGCCGATCGAAGTGGAAAACGATGCGATATCCATTCCTACAGAAGCTATTGTTCCCGTACAGGACGGAAAGAAGGTCTTTGTACTACAGCACGGCCTCGCCAAGGAAGTGAAGGTTGAAACAGGTGCACGTACCGACAAGGACATCGTTATTCTATCTGGCATCAGTGCCGGCGACACCGTTTTAACCACGGGCGTTCTGTCTTTAAAAGATGGAGCAAAAGTTAAGGTATCATTAGCTAACTAGTTGTACATGAATTTATCTGCAGTTTTTATTAAACGCCCTGTTTTAACTATTGTCGTCAATATTACCATCATCTTGTTTGGCTATATTGGTTTTAGTTTTCTGGGCGTACGCGAATACCCCTCCATTGACCCCGCCATTGTTTCTGTCAGAACAAATTATGCCGGTGCCAATCCTGATATCATTGAATCTCAGATTACCGAGCCACTAGAGAAGGCCATAAACTCGATCGATGGTATTCGTAACATCTCTTCTTCGAGTAACCAGGGATCCAGCAATATTACCATCGAGTTTGATTTAAAAAAGAACCTGGAGGAAGCCGCAAATGATGTCCGGGATAAAGTATCCCAAGCCGTCCGAAGCCTACCACAGGATATTGATGCTCCACCGGTGGTATCCAAAGCCGATGCGGATTCCGATCCCATTATTACGTTGACATTGCAAAGTGAGACACGCGACAAACTGTCGCTGAGCGACTACGCCGAAAATGTGATTTCTGAAAGGTTACAAACCATCCCCGGCGTCAGCAGCACACAGATCTATGGCCAAAAACGTTACGCCATGCGGCTATGGCTCAATCCCGACCGTATGGCTGCCTATGGTATCACGGCTTCAGATATTCGTACAGCATTAAATAATCAGAATGTTGAATTACCTTCGGGAAAAATTGTCGGAAACACAACCGAGCTCACCGTAAAAACTATAGGCAATCTGTCTACCCCCGAGCAATTCAACAACATCATTCTAAAAGCCGACAGCAGCCGTATCGTCAAGTTTACCGATATTGGTCGGGCCGAAATAGACGCTGAGAATCTCGAAACAAAAATGGTGAGTAATGGTAAACAGCTGGTCGGTATTGCCATTATTCCGCAACCGGGGACAAATTACCTTGATATTGCCAACAATTTTTATAAAATGCTCGATCAGATCAAAGAAGATCTGCCGCAGGATATTATACTCAACATCGCTTCTGATAATACGACATTCATCAAAAAATCAGTTGAAGAAGTCGCCGAGACACTCCTGATTTCGATCATACTGGTCACTCTAATTATTTATTTTTTCTTTCGCGACTGGGGCATAGCGTTACGTCCGTTATTGGATATTCCGGTATCCTTGATTGCGACATTCTTTATTATGTATATTTTTGGTTTTTCCATCAATGTACTGACGCTACTCGCTATTGTACTCGCGACGGGGCTTGTCGTCGACGACGGGATCGTTGTTACCGAAAATATCTTCAAGAAAGTTGAAGAAGGAATGTCTCCAATTGAAGCCGCGCTAAAAGGGTCTAAGGAAATATTCTTCGCTGTTATTTCCATTTCAATTACACTTGCAGCGGTATTTTTACCGGTTATATTTCTTCAGGGCTTTGTGGGAAGGCTGTTCCGGGAATTTGGTGTCGTCATCGCCTCGGCCGTATTGGTTTCGGCATTTGTTTCCCTCACCCTTACACCGATGCTCAACGCTTATCTGATCAAAGGTGGTGGCCACAAAAAGACGAAGTTTTACGATTGGACAGAACCCATGTTTGTCAAAATGAATAAAGGTTATGCCAAGGCTCTGGAAAAATTTATGAAATTCAAATGGATAAGCTTTCCAATTCTGATCCTATGTTTTATCATTATTGGTATCCTTTTCTCCTCCATTAAAAAGGAAACAGCGCCTTATGATGACAGAAGTAACATCTCCGTCAATGTAACAGGTCCTGAAGGTGCCACCTATGAATACATGGATCGCTACATGCAGGAATTGGACAAATTGGTCTACGACTCCATTCCTGAAAACAAAATCAGTTTAAACATTACCTCTCCGGGTTTCGGCGCGAGCTCAGTCAACTCCGGACGTATACGGATGACTTTGGTTGATCCTGGTGAGCGCAAAAAATCACAGGACGATATTGCCAAGGAGCTCACTAAATGGACAAAACAATACGATGCCGTACGCGTAAATGTTTCTCAAACGCCAACGATATCCATGAATCGAAGAGGTGGATTACCTGTTCAGTACATTATCCAAGCACAGAATTTTGAAAAACTTCAGGAAAAGATTCCCGAATTTATGAATGAGGTCAACAGCGATCCAGCATTCTCGACAACGGATATCAACCTGAAGTTCAACAAGCCCGAACTGCATGTCGAAATTGATCGTCTGAAAGCACTTAGTCTGGGTGTTTCCGTACTTGACGTTTCACAGTCCCTCCAATTGTTGTTAAGCGGTCAACGTTTCGCCTATTTTATGCGTGATGGCAAACAATATCAGGTCATTGGCCAAGTTGAAAACGACCGTAGAGCTACGCCGACAGACCTTGCTTCAATTTATGTACGTAATAACATCGGTCAGCTTATCCAGTTAGATAACGTCGTAAGCGTCAGGGAAGAAAGCAGCCCACCACAACTCTACCACAATAACCGGTACATGTCGGCTACAGTTTCAGCTGGCTTGGCGCCAGGCATGAGCATGAGCGACGGAATTGCAGCAATGGATCGCATAAAAGAAAAGGTACTCGACCAGAGCTTCACCACTGACCTTAGTGGTGAATCACGTGACTTCGTTGAAAGTAGCTCCAATACCTTATTTGCTTTTGGTCTTGCTTTATTGCTTATATATCTAATCTTGGCAGCCCAATTTGAGAGCTTCCTCGACCCATTTATCATTATCCTTACGGTGCCTATGGCCGTTGCCGGTGCACTAATAAGTCTATGGCTATTTGATCAAACCTGGAATATATTCAGTCAAATTGGAACAATTATGCTTATCGGTCTCGTGACCAAAAATGGTATCCTGATTGTTGAGTTTGCCAACCAAATGCGTGAAGAAGGGATGGAAAAATTTGAGGCAATTATGCA
The DNA here is from genome assembly GCF_002421245.1 of Sphingobacterium sp. UBA5639. Taxonomy (NCBI): domain Bacteria; kingdom Pseudomonadati; phylum Bacteroidota; class Sphingobacteriia; order Sphingobacteriales; family Sphingobacteriaceae; genus Sphingobacterium; species Sphingobacterium sp. UBA5639. The sequence continues at coordinate 12,723 of NZ_DIJR01000014.1, read as the reverse complement.
CTCTGCCGAATCACGCCTCAGACCGATCCTAATGACAAGTTTAGCCATCGCCTTGGGTGCATTACCGATCGCCATGTCACTTGGAGCTGCTTCGACCAGCAGAATTGGTATGGGGGTTGTGATCGTTGGCGGTACAATATTCTCCCTTATCCTAACCTTATTCATTATCCCGGCGATCTATTACATGTGGTCAAGACAAAAAAAGCATAGACCTGAATTTGATAACATTAAAAGCTACGAATAATAAAGACATGAAGAGAAATTTCATCCTATTAGTATTACTTTACTCCATCATGTTTCAAGCTCGGGCGCAAGAAGTACTGACTTTGGAAGATGCACTGAAAACCACGTTGAGCAATAACTTCAATATTCTCCTGGCTAAAAATGACAATAACATTGATATGGAGAATACCAGTTTAGGAAGCGCCGGTATGCTTCCAGCAGTAACTGGAACGTTCAACAGAAGCAACTCCATCCAGAACTCCAGACAGGTCAGAGCAGATGGTCAAATACAGCAGATCTCCAATGCAAAAAACGACAACATGTCTTATGGAGTCAACCTAAACTGGACGATATTCGATGGATTGGGTATGTTTGCCCGTCGCGATCGCTTCAAAGAAATACAACGCCAAGGGGAAGCGGAGATCAAATATCAAGTGATCACCCAGCTCAGCGAAGTCATGGCAACCTATTACAATCTGGTGCAGCAAAAGCGCCTGATAAACGCACTGGATACCACCATTACCTTATCGAGATACCGCGTCACGCTGGCCGAAAATCGCCTGGAGATCGGAAAAGGCTCCAAGCTGGATCTCCTGAATGCGAAAGTCGATTTAAATACCGATCAGACAAACTTACTCAGACAGCAGGAAAGCTTCAAAAATACCAAGACTTACCTCAATCAGCTGATGACACGCGACTTGAGCCTAGATTTTCAGGTTGAAGATGAAATGAAACTTGATACGGATCTTAAACTTGGTAATCTGATCGAAATTGCCGATCGCCAAAATCCACAAATCCAGCTCGCCATCATCAACAATCGGGTGGCCGAACTCAACTTAAAAGCAGTTAAGGCCGAACGTTATCCCAAAATTGGATTAAACAGTGGTTACAACTGGAACGAATCCCACTCCTCCCTCGGTTTCTCGACAGAAAATAAAAATAGAGGTCTTACCTACGGTATATCGGCTTCCCTTAATATTTTCAATGGATTTCTTCAAAATAGAAACGAACGGATCGCTAAATTTCAGATTAAAGGTTCTGAGCTGCAGATACAACAACAAAAACAAGATATTCAGGCACAGGTCAGAACGCTGTTCCAAACCTACATCACCAATATGGAACTGGCTCATGTAGAACGGAAAAACGAGGAGCTGGCAAAAGAAAATTTAAACATCACCATGGATAAATTCCGTATCGGTACCATCACAACTTTGGAAGTAAGAACAGCGCAGTTAAACTACATCAATGTAATGACTCGGAGCTATACAGCACAATATGATGCAAAGGTATCCGAAATAAGGCTAAAAGAATTGACAGGCGAAACATACTAGAAATTTCTTTCAGCATGAGGTCCTCTTCATGAAGGGACAGGATTTTGAAGCGCTTTTCAGCAGCATCTATTCTTAAAAAGCGAAAGGCTCCTTAACTAAATGAGGAGCCTTTCGTTTGTCTATTTAATAGTCTATTGCTATAATAGATTTCAGTGGTATTAACACGCCACTTTTAATCTGAATATATCTATCGGTTAACGACCATACGGTGGTCTCGATACGCTTTGGTCCGGAATCAGTCTCAAAGGCGATTTCAGTTTTGGATTTAAACTCATTTCCCAACCGAAGTGCCCCTTTCAATTTATCCATAAAAGTCGCTGTCTTATCTTCACTCGCCGGGATAAATTTAAATTGAGGAATTTCCTCTTTAGCTATTAGTTCTCCAACCATAATACTAGCATTTAATGTGTAAATTATTGTTTTGCGCTATGCTACTCTTATAACGCTTTAAAGCCAATCTTATTTTATCTCTTTCTGCCATTGGCTTATTTAAATCTACCGATTCCCATGATAAAAATCAATTAAATCCTTGAAAACTATCATTTATTTTACAATAAAAAAACGATTGTACTTTGGACACACTACTCCCCTTTGAGGGTCACCGGCAGGTCCAACAGGCATTTATAACGAGATATCTAAATATAGTGTCATTTCATTTTGAATTTATAGCCCAAATCATTCATATTACCTATTTTTGATCAAAAAAATATGTAAATGGAAAAATCTGTTTTTGAAAAAGAGTGGGAAATTTATTTCACGCAATGCTATTCTAATGGCCGTATTCGTTTCTCCGATTTATCCAATATTCTGCAGCTTACCGCGGGAGAACACGCCAATGCTGTGGGATTCGGTTTTAAAGAAATGGCCAAACATAACCAAACTTGGGTACTTAGCCGCATACGTATAGAGATTGCACGATTGCCCAAATGGATGGACATCGTCAAGGTTAAAACTTGGATACAGGAATTAGAGGGCGCACGCTCAACACGGAATTTCGAAATTACCGTCAATGGACAGATCTATGTTACGGCAACCAGTTATTGGGCTGTCATCAATACCGTGAAGCGGAGCTCTGAAACACTCGCGATTTCCACCGAAAATTTTACCACCTATCCGGAACGTCCCGCAACACAACGGCCATTTTCAAAATTGGATATTTCCCAAACAGTCAAAAATCTTGATGAATATTGTGTTAAGCTCTCGGATCTGGATATTGTCAATCACGCCAACAATGTAAAATACCTGGACTGGTGTATGGACAGGTTGCCCATTGAGCTTGTATTGACCAATCAAATCAAATCATTAGAGATGAATTACCTGCGCGAATTACGCTATAATGATACCGTAGATATTAATGGTGATGCGACAGATCAGGGTTACTTTATGACAGTGACCAAACAGCAGCGCATTCATTTTGCGCTGGCCATAGAAACAAAATAAAAAGGGGAAACAAAATAAAAACGCGAAACGACAAAAAAAGGGAGGCTACGGGCCTCCCTTTTTATCTTACATAGTGCATCGTTTATGCAAATGCCTTATCGCCTTTTTTGTAAGGAAGGTTACCATCAAATTTTCCCGGAATCTTCACAAAACGCAACGCTTTTGTACAACCCAGCTCCGAGTTAAAGAAACCAGTCAATGTCAATTGTTTGAACATCGTAAACCAATGTGGTGGATCGTTCTCAACATAATTGTACAATTGATTTTGTTTTTCTTTATTCTTCTCCAGAATATCCTTTTGATCTTCAGCTTGCTTTTTATTAAACTCGTTTGCTTCTTTATCCAAAGCAGCTGCAACAGCCGTTCTGTCTTCCGCAGAAAGCTCCAGGAATGGTTTTCCTTTCACCTCTTTTGCCTTATCATCTAAGCTCGCAAAACCAGTTAAAAATGCCTTTTGTTGCTTCTCCGTATAACAATCGCGAACCATGACTGGGATAAAACTTCCTACCCCTGCTTCTTTCGCACCCGGAGTTGCGGTAGCTGGTAAGATTGCTTCAGCAAAGTCACCTAATAAATCAGTTGTCTTCGCTTCAAATAATGCTTGCACATCTTTGGTTGCTGAGCGTGTACAACCTTCCAAAAATAAATTAGCGCCGATAACGGTACCTCCTAAAATTAAGGCAACTCGTTGTAATGCTTCTCTTCTATTCATACTACTAAATATCTTAATTTTAGAAATTATATTTCATTTCCCAACCTTGTCTGTAATTACGTTTTACATATTGATTGACGTTGTCAAAGTTGGTGACACGCATGTTATCGTTATCCCACAACAATTTCAGGTTACGTCCAGGGTATTTACCATCAATACGTAAATCAGCACCTCTGATTGCCAGGTTAGCCATTAATAAAGCTTCTGTCAACGGACCTGCTATTTCAAAAGGTGAACTTACTTCTTTCTTGCCGTATCCAGCCTGACAAGCTTCAACCCATTGTGCGTAGTGTCCACCTTCTTGTCCTGGTACACGGGCATATTTCTGTGCCACCTGCTCTTTTCTTGAAGTCGGCAACAAGCGTGCATTCTGGCCGTAGGTATCCGCAAGGATTTTACCTTTTGTACCTACAAGTAAGATACCGTTACCACCATCACCAAAAATTTCGTTTGGACCTAATTCATCCGGGCGAGCAGGCTGAATACCACCATCCATCCAATGTAAAGTCACCGGACCATTGGTACGTGGTGTTTTAGGGAATGTTAATGTCGCATGGCTCGATGGAGGGCAGCTTTCAGGGAAATATCCACGTTTGAATTCATCCACATACACCGATCCTACAGTTGCCTGTACATCCTGTACGTAGGTCAATCCCAAGGTACTGAAAGGAACTTCCAACAAGTGACAGCCCATATCGCCCAATGCACCGGTACCATAATCCCACCAGCCGCGCCAGTTGAAAGGCACCAATTTATCCACATACTCTTTATAAGGCGCTGTACCTAACCAAAGGTCCCAATCTAATTCTTTTGGAACTTCGGCCTTGCCTGTAGGCCATGCAATACCTGAAGGCCATACCGGACGATCTGTCCAACAATACACCGTATGTACATCACCGATCAGACCTGCTTCGTACCATTCACGCACAAAACGTGGTCCATCATTCGATGCACCTTGATTTCCCATCTGGGTAACCACTTTATATTTTTTAGCTGCATGCGTCAATGCTCTCGCTTCCCATACATCGTGAGTCAACGGTTTTTGAACGTACACGTGTTTACCCAATTGCATAGCTGCAAGTGCCTGAATCGCATGTTGATGATCTGGAGTTGATACAGAAACGGCTTCTATACGTTTGTGCTCCTTATCCAACATCTCACGGTAGTCTTTGTAATACTTTGCTTTCGGGTAACGTTTCAACGCACCAGCTGCACGACGGTCGTCCACATCACACAAGAAAGCAAGATCTGCTTTTCCTGAATCATGGAATGCATTGATGTCACTAAAACCTTTACCCCCTACACCAATACCTGCTACTTGTAATTTGTCACTTGGAGCTGTAAAGCCATTTCCGCCCAATACATGGCGAGGGACGATCATAAAAGCCGCAGCAGCTGTTGCCGCGCTCTTTATAAAACCTCTTCTACTCGTCTTATTTGAGTTATTTTCCATTGTTATCAATCTTTAGCTATTAGATGTTACCTTTTTTCAATTCGCTCACTGCGAAATCAACCGCACGAGCAGTAAGTGCCATATACGTCAATGAAGGGTTGACACAACCTGCAGAAGTCATACAAGCACCGTCCGTTACGAAAACATTCAATGCATCCCAAACTTGGTTGTTACCATTTAATACCGAAGTTTTTGGATCACGTCCCATGCGGGCAGTTCCCATTTCGTGGATACCTTGGCCCAAACCATATACGTTATCGTACGTATAGGTATCTTTTACGCCAATGCTTTCCAACATTTCCTTCATTTCATTTTGCATGTCGCCACGCATCTTCAATTCATTATCCTTGATCTCAGCGTCAAATGATAATACAGGTAAGCCCCATTTATCTTTTTTGCTCTTGTCAAGTGTAATTTTATTTTCGTGATATGGCAAGGTTTCTCCGAAAGCAGTAAAACCAACAGTCCAGTCACCTGGCTCACAGATCGCATCTTTCCATGCACCACCAACTTCCATCTCGGCAACAGCACCAGACCAACGTCCACGACCTGCAGCACCCTGGTAACCAAATCCACGTACATAGTCACGTTTTTTGGTATCACCTTCTACATTTACAAAACGTGGCACATACAAGCCTGTTGGTCTACGACCATATACATAGCTATCCAAATATCCATCTATTTTACCTCCGGCACCACAACGGAAATGGTGATCCATCAAATTGTGGCCCAATTCACCGCTGCTGCTACCCAGACCGCCTTCCCAAACATCTGTAGCTGAGTTCATTAACACCCAAGTCGAGTTCAATGCAGATGCACAAACAAAAATTACTTTAGCGAAAAACTCATACGTTTGGTTTGTTTCAGCATCAACAATTTCAACACCTTTTGCCTTTTTCGTGTTTTTATCGTAGATAATCTTTGTTACGATAGAAAAAGGACGTAAAGTTAGATTGTTTGTTTTACGTGCTGCAGGAAGAGTTGCCGATTGCGTACTGAAATAAGCACCAAAATTACAACCCAACCAACATTGATTTTGATATTGACAATTTACACGATCATGATGCGGAACAGTAATGTTGGCTGTTCTACCCATGATGAAATGACGTTGACCACCATATTGCTTTTTCAAACGCTCAGCCAGGTCTTTTTCAACAATGTTCATCGCCATTGCTGGCATGTAATCTCCATCTGGCAAAGATGGTACACCATCTCTATTTCCGGAGATACCCGCAAATTTTTCAGCATAACTATACCAAGGGGCAATATCCTTATAACGAATCGGCCAATCCACACCGTGGCCATCTTTTAAGTTAGCTTCAAAATCCAAATCGCCCAAACGATAAGATTGTCTCCCCCACATTAAAGAACGTCCACCAACATGATACCCACGGTACCAGTCAAAACGTTTTACCTCTGTATATGGACTCTCCTTTTCATTTACCCAAAAATCCAGGTTCTTCTCATTCAACGGATAATCTCTACGCAAAACCGGATATTCTTCGATCATTTTTTGTGTACGACCGCCAGCATGAGGCCATTCCCATGGATTTTTATTTGGCGCAGTGTAATCCTTAATGTGTTCAATGTTACGACCACGCTCCAGCATAATTGTTTTCAGCCCTTTCTCTGTCAATTCTTTCGCAGCCCATCCACCACTTATCCCCGAACCGATTACAATTGCGTCATAAGTATTTGTTGCCATCTCTCTTCTAATTATTTGTTTTTAAATAGTTATTTTTTCTGTTTAGTGTGCAGCATTTGTACTGTCGATCTTTTCGTCCTTAAATAAAGCTAAAAAGATAAAAAATACAACAGCTGCGATAATTGCAGGTACAACCCAGGTATGATTCCAGAATCCTGCTAGGTCTGTTGCTTTCATTGCTTTGTATTTGTCTCCGACGTAACCCGCTACCCAGAAACCGATCAACTGTCCAACACCATATGTTGCCAGCGTGATCAAGCCCTGTGCTGCAGATTTGTATTTAACACCTGCTTTGCTGTCCGTATAAATTTGTCCCGAAACAAAGAAAAAGTCATAACAGATACCGTGCAATGCAATACCGATCAACAACATGAACGACAATTCACCTGCATTGCCATAAGCAAATAACAGGTAACGGATTACCCAAGCCAACATACCGACCAAAATTGTTTTCTTAAAGCCAAATCTTGTAAAGAAAATTGGGAGTGCCAACAAGAACAATACCTCAGATCCCTGACCAATTGTCATTTTACCAGTAGCATTTTCCAGCCCTATCTCAGAAAGAAAAGGGTTTGCATTTGAATAATAAAATGCCAATGGAATACAGATCAATACCGAAGAAATGAAAAAGATCAAGAAGTTTTTGTCTTTCAACAATTTGATCGCATCCAGACCAATGATTGATGCAAAGGACGGTTTTTCGTTTTCGTCCAGTTTAACCGGTGGAGTTTTAGGTAATGCAAAAGAAAATATACCCAATACTAAAGAAGCAACACCCGATAATAGGAAGGTATTTTTTAATGCTCCTTCAGATGCTTTTGCATCCCAAAAATAGCTAATAACTAAACCAGCAACAATCCAACCAATTGTCCCCCAGATACGTATTCCTGAAAATTGTTTTTCCGGATTGGTCAATTGCCGAAAAGAAACTGAACTAGTCAGAGCCAATGTTGGCATGTAAAGTATCATATAAGCCAAAACATACGGATAAAATGTCGACATGTCTGTTGCACTATACATCTGATACATTAATACTGCACCGACCAAGTGTAAAACACCCAAAATACGCTCCGCATTAAAATAACGGTCTGCAATCATTCCGACAATAAAAGGCGCGATAATCGCTCCCAATGATTGTGTTGAAAATACATTGGCCTTTTCAAATTCTGTTGCATTCAAATTCTTGCTCAAGAAAGTACCTAATGTGACAAACCATCCCCCCCAAATAAAAAATTCGAGGAACATCATAAAGGATAGTTTAAATTTTATTGTTGATGAAATCATAAAAAAAATGGTGTTTTACAATACTACTAATTGGTTTTACCTGCTCAATTTAAGAAATTAAATCTAATTGTCAATAGTACACTATTAAAATATTACAAAAAGCTATCGACCTCGCGATATGCCGCCACCAAGCGATCCTCACCCTCTTTACCAGGCTTGGAAATACCATGCTCCATCCCCATGATACCCTTATATCCTTTACTATGAATGTGTTTGAATACGTTTTTATAATTGATCTCGCCCGTAGTCGGTTCTTTACGACCTGGATTATCGCCGATTTGAATATACGCAATTTCATCCCAACAACGATTCATATTTGCAATTAAATCTCCTTCGGTACGCTGCATATGATAAATATCATACAAAATTTTACAGGATGGACTATTCACGGCCTTACATAAAGCATAGGTCTCATGCGTTTGCTGCAAAAACAAATCTGGTGTATCACTTAAGGTTTCCAACACCATCACCAAACCATGTGGTTCAAAGATCTCCGCACCTTTACGCATCGCAGTAAGGATATTGCTGAACTGATTACCCCAAGGCAGTTTTCTTTCATAAAAGCCCGGTACCACAGTCAGCCATTTTGCGTTACAACGCTTGGCAGCTTCGACAGACTTCTTGCATGTTTCGACAAACTTGTCCAAATACTCCTGTTTTCCTGTCGCTAAAGAAGGCATCCAGTTTTGTCCGCCATCCACAACAAATACACCCATGGTCATGCCTAACTTCGCTAATAAATCACCGATCTTCTGCTGCTCGTCCAATGTTCTACCCAAATAGCCATTATCTTCTATTCCACGGAATCCCAAATCATACATATACCGAATTTCATCCAGGAAATTATCACCTGCATGATTTTTGAACATTCCCTGATGGGGAGCATAATTTAAATTGAATGTCTTTCCTTTATCCATCGTATTTGCTGTATTTTGAGTTGTAGACGCAAAAGTCTGTCCAGCTAGTCCTGCCCCCGCGGCCAAAAGACTACCTTTAATAAAATCCGATCTCTTCATTTTATTTATAATTGATTAATTTTTAAATAATTTACCAAATCCATCCGAATAAATCGTTTCTATGGACTGATTTTTATTTTTAAAAATGACAAAAACCGCCACACCTTTCAATTTTTTGGCCTTTGTCTTAATTTGTTCGGGTTCCATGCCCATAAAATAATTATCCAGTGCATCCGCTTCCATAGCAGTCTTCGCATAGACGCTGACACTCAATATATGGGTCATGTATGGGAAACCCGAAACAGGGTCAATATGATGACCCAATTTTTTCCCTTTGTATTGAATAAACTTTTCGAAACTGCCGGCTGTTGTCAGCGCCCCTTCATTGAGCTGCGCAACAGCAGTCATCAATTCCTCCCCACTTTCACCATCGGGCTGAACAATACCAATGGAAAAGCCCTGCCCACCTGGCGGAGTTCCCAAAGCCCTGATTTCACCACCTACCTCGACCATATAATTGGCAATTCCCTTACGTTCGAGATAGTCGGCCAAGACGTCTACCGTATACCCCTGTGCAATACCATTAACATCGATTTTAATCCCCTGTTTCTTTTTAATCAGCCGGTTGCCGCTGACCTTCAGGTAATGCATTCCCACCAGTTCCTTCGCTTTTCGTACCGTCGCCGAATCCGGGGCCACCGGGCTCTTATTAGCACCAAAGCCCCATAGGTTGACCAACGGGGCAATAGTGATATCGAATTGACCTTTCGATAATTTGTGGTATTTAAAGGAAGCATTTATCACCTTAGCCATGTGGCTATCCATCACAACAGACATTACCGTATCTGTATTGAACTTGGATATCCTCGAGTCTTTGCGGTAAATTGACATCGACAAATCGATTGCCGTTAAGATACTGTCAACTTCCGACCGCCTAACAAGACTGTCGGAAGCGAAGTAAGTGATATGGAATTGGGTACCCTGCGCGGGTCCCTCCAGCCGAATTTTATGGGGTTTCGTTGCCGGTATCTGCGCCTGTGCATCAATGCAACAAATCGTAGCAAAAAATAGAAGGCACAAATTCCACTTTAATCCCATCGGCCCAATTGCTTAAATATATAAGTTGGTGTTTTGACCAGGCATCGCTACTGGGTAAAAACCTTCTGCATCCGGAAGTAATTTTGGTTTAGCATCCCAAGCAAGTACATCTGGTCCCAATTTGATGGTCGATTTCAAGGCTTCATCCCACTTGATTACCTTACCGGTATAACAAGCGATACGTCCGATAATACCTGTTAACGTACTGTAAGCACCATATTCTGCATTATCAAATTTATATTCGCCTTTCGAAATTGCCGTAAATAGTTCTTTATGTTCTTGCTGATACGGGTTTGGATTACCCTTCGCATCATGGCGATAGATTTCCTTTCCCTTCCAGTCGTACAATACAGCCTGTCCACCTGCAGAAAGATAAGCACGTCCTTTTGTTGCCTGGAATTGCTCGTCTACACGGTTATGTATACCTTCGAAGTGTCTACATTGACTATAAACAACGCTGTTGTCGGCATAGGTCAATTCTAATGCAAAATTATCATAGATTTCACCATACTCTTTGCCGGTGCGGTGTGCCCTGCTACCTGTACCTTGGATCGATACCGGGTAAGCACCTTTCACCCAATTGGCGATATCAATATTGTGTACGTGCTGCTCTACGATATGATCGCCACACAACCAGTTGAAATAATACCAGTTACGCATTTGGTACTCCATTTCAGTTTGCTCTGGCTTACGCGGACGCACCCATACGCCACCTGAGTTCCAATAAACTTGTCCCGAAGTAACATCACCGATTGCACCCTCGTGGATACGTTTGATCGCCTCACGGTAATTCGTTTGATAACGGCGTTGTAAACCGACTACAACATTCAATTTTTTACGTTTAGCTTCTGCAGCCACACGTAAGACCTGCTGTACACCAGGGATATCAACAGCGACCGGTTTCTCCATGAAAACATGTTTACCTTGACGGATCGCTTCCTCAAAATGCATTGGTCTAAATCCTGGAGGAGTCGCTAAAATAACAACATCGGCCAATTGAATTGCATCTTTATATGCATCGAACCCCACAAATTTGTGATTGTCACTTACATCGATCTTATCTTGCCATTTTTCCTTCAGCGTTTTATAAGTACTCTCTAAATTATCTTTAAAAGCATCTGCAAGAGCCACCACTTTAATGTTCATGCCCGAACTTAGCGCATCAAATGTAGCTCCAGTTCCGCGGCCCCCACAGCCCACTAAGGCAACTTTGATAACATCCGAACCAGCGGCATATGCACCTGATAAAGGCCTTGAGCTCAGCACAGCGCCTCCAGCAACTACAGCAGAAGTTTTAATAAAATCTCTTCTTTCTAGATTTTCCATAACAGTTTTATATTGATTATTTTATATTAAAAGTCTTTGATTGGCTGTTTGTCGTAATAAGCCATAATCTCTTCGTGACTAGGTGGGTTGAGGGGTCTGACTAGTCTCATGCCCACGAATGGGGCTTCTGGAAACCACCAGTTACTTTTTGGAATTTGTGGATCCAACTGTTTCCATACGGGATCTGAGGCACCACGCGCTGCAGAGCGCATGTCCTCGGCACCACTGTCAAAAGCACCACCACGTACAACATGTGGATACAGGGTTGTCGGAACGACTACAGGATTAGTCAATACCTTGCCTTTACCTTCATTGTAACTATCGGCCTTATATTGATCATAAGTCCATTCGGCAACATTGCCATAAATATCATAAAGGCCCCAAGGATTCGGTTTCTTCTGTCCTACAATATGTGTTTTCTGTTCAGCATTATCTTTAAACCAGGCATAATCTGCTAATGGCGTTGCTTGATCACCGAAAAAATAAGTCGTCTTTGAACCTGCCCGAGCTGCATATTCCCACTCGGCCTCTGTTGGTAAACGGTAAAATACACCGGTACGGACATACAGCCACTTACAGAATTGAATAGCATTGTAATGGGTCATCGCTAGGGCCGGGTGCCCTTCCTTTCCAAAACCAAAAGTCATATCCAAATAAGGTTTGGTCGGTCGCGTAACGGCATCAATCTCTTTCGATACTTTACCGTCCTTACTCTTTGCGATCTCATAATCTTTATACAGAAATGGCTCAAACAGATCCCAGGTTACTTCATACTGGCCCATCCAAAATGGATCCAACTTCACCTCGTGTGCAGGTTTTTCATCCTCTTTCCCACCGCTTGTAGTTCCCATTTTAAAACTACCGCCAGGGATTGCCAGCATTTTGAACGTCAGATTAGTCCCTTCAATGGGTTGCTCATAAGGTTCGAAAGCTTTCTGAGCCATAGCGTGCACGCCGGCAAATAACAAAACAGGAATAAAGATTCTTTTTAACATATTTAGGTTTGTAATTAAAGACTAAAATATAAAATAAGGTGTATACTTTACACTTTGACACTATAACTTTTTTATTACAGTTTAATTCTTAACATAATAGTCCATTCGTAATATCGATTTAGCCAGATGCAGGTAAGTATCCCCCGGGAACTTAACTAGCCTGAAAATCAAGATCAATAAAAAAGAGGCTGTCTCAAAAAG